>NZ_CP122313.1 GCF_029814175.1 Halospeciosus flavus
CATACACGACGCTTGTGGCGGGATGCTCTCTCAGACGTCAACATCACGCCGTCACCTCGTGCTCGCGACGACGTTATCGAGGGGTTGCTGGAACAGATTGATGACGATGTCATCGCCCCGACGTACTTCGTTTACACCCTTCCGGATCCAGACGCACTCGGGCAGGAGACCATGGAACGCTATGTCGACGATAATCCCGCCCTCCGGCGAGAACGCGCCCGATTGAAACGCTGGAAGAACGAGCGCAGTAACGATATCCGCCGGTTCACAGAGATGACTGATCGGCTCTTCACGCGTGGCCAAGAGCGAGATCTTGAGGAACGTGTCGTCCGAATTATGACGCCGTACGACGACGACACGTTCTCAGAATACACCTCACAGCTCCGTAGCCTCCTTCGAGATGGCTACGAACTCCGCCTCCTGACGCGTCATACCAAACGTCGATGGGAGTGGGAGCGGCTTCGAGACAATCTTCTCGGAGATCTTGAGGAGAACCGCGACAAGGTCACAATCCGCACCTACTCACGATACAAGGAGTATCAACGCATCATCAGCGAGACTGATGCAACTGACCTCGCTGAATTTGGCATTCATGCAAAGCTTCAGACGGTCGGGCATGCATCAGAGGGTGCCGCCCTTCTGGGGTCGGCAAACTTTATGAAGAACAACTACAACTGGAATCCCGAATGCGGTATCTACACTGAGAACGCTAACTTTGTCGCTGCCGCGATCAACTTCTTCGACCACGTCTGGGAACTCTCGGAAGCGGACGAAGTGGATCTTTCTAACCTGCAGGAAATCCCAAAACGGTCCTTCTACCCCTCCTACTACACGTAGTTGCAGCGAGTCGAAACTGAAACACTGCACTGGCGTTTATTTCACTTGGTTGAATCAATCACAGACGCGGTTTATCACCCCCGTGAGAGGATGAGAGTGGGCGGGCAACAGATTGTGCCTCTGGCTGCCCGCTTTTCTCGTTAAAGCCGGTCTCAGAGACCTTAGGACTCGGTATAGTCTGGCCGCTCAGCGTATTCAATCGGATCGCGTTCGCCGAGATTCTGGAATGCTTGGAGGCGGAATGCACATGCATCGCATGTGCCACACGCTGGTGCTTCGTCGCGGTAACAGCTCCATGTGCTCGTAGGGGACATCAAGTTCGAGGCCGCGCTCGGCGATATCCGTTTTCGATGACTCGACGAACGGTGCTTCGATGCTGATCTCTGTCTCTGGTTTCGTGCCGACGTCGACGACTTGCTGGAATGCCTCGAAGAATTCCGGCCGGCAATCCGGATACCCGGAGAAATCTTCGCTGTGTGCGCCGATGAATACGGCCTCGCAGTCGTTGGCTTCTGCATACGACGTCGCCATCGACAGCAAGTTGGCGTTCCGGAACGGCACGTAGGAACTTGGAATTTCGTCGCTCTCCAAGTCCGCCTCCTCGACGTCCATCTCCTCGTCAGTGAGACTCGATGCACCGATTTTCGAGAGGTGGTCGGTTGTCAGATGGAGGAAGTCGGCGGCATCGAAGACCTCTGCCTGCGCTTTCGCGCATTCGTATTCTTTCGTCTCGGTTTGCTGTCCGTACGACGTGTGCAGCATGTACAAGTCATATCCAGCGTCCTGTGCAACTGCTGCTGCAGTCGCACTATCCATCCCGCCAGACGCCAGGATAACTGCCCGCTGCTCGGTCATTGGTGGCCCTCCGTGCGATTGATTGCGGCCTGAAACCGGTCACGCTCGGCTTCAGACGGTTCCCCAGCTGTCGCTCTGGTAGTAGTCGTACTTTCCGTCTCGATACCGCGCATCGCTTCACAGAGATGGGTTGCATCCATTTCTACGAGGACTGTGGCTGCGTCAAGTTCGTCGGCGAGCCCCGACGCGATGTCGTTCGTTAGCCGTTCCTGCATCGTGAGTTGGCGGGACTGCCAGCGGACGTACCGCGTCAGCTTCGAGAGTCCCACCACCTCTTCGTTCGGTCTGTACGCAAGATGGACGGTGCCGAAAAACGGTAGCAGATGGTGCTCACACAGCGAGTACACTGGAATGTCCGTCTTCACGACGAGATCGGTCGTTTCCGCATCGAAGGTCCGCATGGTGGGCTTGGCGGCCTCGCGTTGGCCTTTGGTGAGTGTGGCGAACGCGCCCGGAACGCGGCGCTGCCAGGTCTCAGCGAGTTCGTCCCGGTCCGGGTCTTCGCCGACGGCCTCCAGTAGGAGGCGAACACCGCGCTGGGCTTTCTCGTGGTCGATCTCCGATTCTACCTCGTCACAGCGAGTTGAGAGTGCGTACTCGTCATGTTACGTTTCGGGAGCGTCGTTCCACAGGTCGACGTGCAAGCGCGGCGTGTACCGGTAGCCGTACTCCATCGCCAAGTTAGCGACTTCTTTCCGCCTGTTGTCAAGTTCGTCGCGTGTCGTCCCTTCGGGCATCAGCAGGACATCGGAATCAGGGATATGGCTCGATGTGGCTGTGCGGATGTCTGCAAGGAGGGACTCGATTTCGGGCATATCGTCGGGACCTGTGACGACGAATTTGAGTTGTGTGTCACAGTCATCGACGAACTGGCCGAGTGTATCGAGGTCGATGCGGCGGTTCTCGTGGCGGTCAGCCCACTCGCCGTCGCCCTTGGGGTCCTTTTCAGCGGTGGGTGTGCTGGAGGCGAGTTTCGGGCTAATGCTTGCTAAGTCGATTGGTGCGTCGCGATGGATGGTGCCGTTGGTTTCGACGGTGGTGTGGTAGCCGAGATCATCGAGACGTTCGAGGAGGGTGACTGCTTCGTCGTGGATGAGTGGTTCCCCGCCAGTAAGGACGACGTGATCGGCGTCTGCGTGTGATTGCACTTCCTCAACGATTTCATCGACGCTCATGGTGGCGTGGGTTGGTTCCCAGGAAGTATGATAGGAGTCACAGAACCAACATCGGAGGTTACAGCCACTTGTGCGGATGAACACCGACGGTGTCCCGGTGAGCTTGCCCTCGCCCTGAAGCGAGTAGAAGAGTTCGTTGACCGGCAATGCTGCGCCTTCAACGTTGTCTGCTGACTGCTCGTCAGCGGTTGAGCTCACTGGCATTAGTGAGTCGCCCCCGCACAGAGTTCCGACGTCTCTCGGACCATCACTGAGACGTCGGAGACGGAATCAGGGAGGGTCTCGAGGAGTTTTTGTTCCAAAATGACCCCCATCACTTCCGCAGTTGGCGGATGTTCGAGGACAATGAGTGAATCACCGTCGCCACTCTGCTTGAAGGCCTCAATGAGCGGATCGTCCTCTTCGAGGAGGAAGCGATGGTCCCAGTCATCTATTACCTGGGTAATATCTCCTTTGTCCACGACCCACCCATCTTCGGTGAGGGTCCCGGTGACTTCGACGGAGATCTCGTAATTGTGACCATGTGGACGACTGCATTTCCCGTCGTGGTGGAGGAGGCGGTGTCCTGTGCTAATTCGGATTGGTTGGTCGCCTCCGATCAGGAGTGTTCGTTCCCCTTTGTCAGCGAGTTGTGACGTGGGTTGCTGTTCTAACGGCATGGAACGGCATTCTTTCAGTATGCACTAAGTATTATCGGAAGAATACTCGAGCC
The DNA here is from genome assembly GCF_029814175.1 of Halospeciosus flavus. GTDB lineage: Archaea > Halobacteriota > Halobacteria > Halobacteriales > Halobacteriaceae > Halospeciosus > Halospeciosus flavus. Next base: position 3,580 of record NZ_CP122313.1, read on the forward strand.
CCATCTACTCGCAAGAGAAAGGGATATTCATATGGTTCGGCGAAGCAAGCCTAACATGGTGACTCTAATCTATGAGGTTCTACGTTCCTGAGTGGGACGACGCGGTTGACGCCCACTACGACTTCGAGCACGACGAGCTCTCTAGTCTCAACCGCAAGGAGCGGAATCTCGACTACATCTGGGATATTTTCGATCGCGAAACCACACCCATCGATGGGGTGCTAATTTCACGGGAGCAAGTCGAAGAGACCGACCGAAAAGCTGAGCGCCTCGCTGAATACGGCGTTTATGACGACCCAGTCCTCTCAGTTCCAGACTGGCTACCGACAATCAGCGATTGTGGAGCGTGGGGGTACAAATCACTCCCATTCCCTCCCTACGGAAACAAGGATATGCTAGACTTCTATGAGACACTAGAAGTTTCTGTCGGCGTTACTATCGATCACTTGGTCCTTGGCTCCGGTAAGGATAAGGGCCGTCTCTATCTCGACAAGCGTGCGTTTCACGAGGACTTCAAGAAGGGCGACATTCCTGATTCTCTTTCTGATGTCGTCGACGTTATGGTTGACGAGTGGCCTGAGGAGTGGCCGGATTATGTCGGCGAGTACGAGCCGTCAATTCGAACTGAACAGACTGAAAACATCACAAACTTTACTGCAAGTGATTTTCATGGCGATATCGATGTCGTTCTTCGGCGATTAGCTGAGGATCGCCGTGCAGTCTATCGAGAGAACGACGAGAAATTCCGCTATGAGTTGACGCTACACAATGCCGAAGAAATGTACGATCTGTATCAGAATGGTGACTATCCATTCCGTTTGATGGTTGCTATCCAGGGGTGGGACCCCAAGTCGTACATTAAGGCTGCTAACAAGGTGCTTGACCTCGGCTATGACTACCTTGGAATCGGCGGCGTAGCAGGGAGTCCGATTCATGAAGTTCGAAAAATCGTGAAGGGTGTCGGAAAGACCGTTAAGTCGTTTGAGCGGGAGAATAGCACGCGTGTCGATTCACACGTTTTTGGATTTGCGAAAACTGACGGATTCGAGACTATCGGTCGGTCCGGCATGACGAGTTTCGACAGCGCGAGTATGCTGCGATCAGCGTGGACTGGCGGCGATAACTACCAGCTTGATAGTGAGGAGCGATACGATGCGATTCGAATTCGATATCCGTCGAATACCGACAGTCTCGACGAAGCCATAGAAAAGTCGCTCCGTGGACGGGAGGCGTTGGTGGCTTTGCGGGCTTACGGCTCGGAATACCCGTTAATCGAAGCTATTGATAAGTGGCATCAGAAAGCTGAGAAGGTTCTACCCGCAGCACGAGAGTACCTTCAGGAACATCGTCACGATCCAAGATACGACAAATCCCTACTTCGGGAGGTCGAATCGGCATTCCGGAACGACTTCGAGTATGGTCGGGAACTGCAGGCAAGTTTCAGTGACCGACTTCGTAGCCGGATTGTCAAGCTGCTCCGGAAAGACGATCCGGAGGCGCCGATTCCGTTTGAGGAATACGAAGAGTTGCTTCGAACCGCAGAACGCGAGCTCGAAGCATTTCCCCGAATGCTAGACCAGCTCAAACTGGAAGAAGCAATTTCTAATATTGGACGTGATGAATCCCCTGGCGGAGATACAGACACCGATGCATCTTCTCAGCGCTTAGATGGCGAAGACGAGGAACCAGGGTTGAGTCTGTACGACCAGATTTGGATGGTTGTCAAAGATTATGCGAACTGGATTGGAGACGATCATCTGCTTGAGGAATATCAGGAGACGCTCCGAAACCGTCCGTGGGAAACCTGCGAGTGCCGCATCTGTGAAAAGCACGGGATAGAAGTGTGTGTTTTCCGTGGAAACGACCGAAATCGTCGCCGTGGATTCCACAATACGCGTCGGTTCTACGACCAGTTCGCTGAGGAACTCCCGAAGATTCTGGTTGCGACGAAAGGGACTGCCAGTCTTAGTGGGTACGAAACCATTAAAGACTATCTTCAGGACAAGCATTCCGACTTCTGGGAGCAGGTCCACGATCTCCCGGTGGCTGAGATCGGCACTTTACACGGTGATGGTGTTCAGGAATGGTGGAATGAGACGCCTTCCCTCGTCTCATTTTCCCCGGATCGCATAGCCGAGGCAATCGGTGATCAAACGGAACGCTACCAACATCTGTTCCTCCTCACGCAGGACGGCGAAATCAGCCCCAAATTGCGGACAGTGTCTCGAAAAACGACTGTGAACTCCAGTTATTCGATGACCCCGAAGAGTTGCGTGAAAGCGTGCTCAAGGCGTGTGGCCGAGACTATTCCGTCGGCGAGGACTTTGTGCCGCACCCACCGACAATCGACACCAGCGATGGTCTTGACGTTCTCGTCATCGACCAGTGTTCAGGGTCAAAAGAGATTCCGGATGATGCTCCCGTTTTCAACCAAGCAGAGACTTTAGAATTTTCCAGAGAAGAGTTACTGAACCGGGGTAATGTCCCAGGAATTGCGGCGAAGGATTTGTACACAGGGCGCCAGCAGGAGCATGTCAAAGATGCATCTCGTCGGTTGAGGGGTCAGGGACACGACGTTGATCGGTACTTCATTAGCGCTGGGTTTGGCCTTGTCGCGGAAGATGATCCCCTCCCGCCATACGAAGTAACGTTCAGCTCCATGAACGTCAGCGAAATCCGGGAAAGGTCGAAGAAGCTACAGATTCAGAAAGACCTGAAGCGAGTCCTGACTGAGTCAGAGTACGATATCGTCTTCTTCACTCTCGGGAGTGACTACTACACCAGTATCGATGTGGACAGTATGGTCCAAGAAGTACCCGCAGATCGCATTGGTGTAGTGTTCAATCGAGAGGTCGTTGAAGACCAGTTCGACAACATTGTGTCGGTACCTGCGCGTACAGAGGATGCCAAACGTCATGGCACTATTGTAGTCGGTCTCAAGGGACACTATATGAAGAACTTCGCTAATCGTGTTGAGGGGTTTGAAACGCTAAAACCCCAAATTATCGAAACTCTCTGCCGCCAGATTGAGGAAGAAACAACACAAGCAGCGTTCGAGAAATATTAGCTAGCGGGATTCTATAACCCGCATACAGCCCTCTCGTTCCGGTTCTCGTCTATCTCCCCATTATCTAAGTGAATTGATGATGTATCCGAGCGGGAGGTCATGTTGTACAGACGACGAGAACTCGATTTACCTCACGGGACAATAGAGACGCCAGTTCTCTTTCCTGTGCGGAATATCGGGAAGCGATCGAGTGATAACACGCCGACGTACGTGGGGACGATCCCGGAGTTTTCGGCGGCGATGATTAACGCTCGCTCGATTCGCAATCGAGACCCGATGTGGAATCGACTGACAGACAATATTACCCTTCGAGAGGAGATGGATGTTCCACAGAACACCATCGTGTTCGCAGATAGTGGCGGATTCGATTTCTCCAGCGAAGAGGTAGACACTACCCCAGCAGAAACGCTCGAAACACAGCGACAACTGGACGCGGACATTTTCGGGACTGTCGACGTCCCGATATCGAGGAAAACCGTGACGCGGAAAATCAGGAGCGAATCGATCGAAGTATTCGGTATGCACTCGAGGCGAGTGACCGACATGACGGCGACGAATTGCTTCTGGCAAGTGTCCACGGATACGATCCTGAAACCCTACGAAATAGTATTCAGCACTTAGAGCGAAATGGTGAATTCGACGGGTACGCTCTTGGGAGTCTTGTCCCTATTCGGACAGATTACAAGAAGGTAACAAAGCTAATCCTTGCTGCGAGGAACGCGACCGACAAGCACCTCCACGTCTATGGACTCGGTGGCCTCGTCTACCAACCACTGTTGCTCTACCTCGGCGTCGACAGTTTCGACTCGTCAGCATTCATCCGAAGCGCTGGCAATCGGAACTACCTGATACCAGGGTTTGGCGGTGAAGAACTGCGCAATATCGAGGATTTAGAGAGGCTTCCCTGCCCCTGTCCGGTTTGCGGGACACGCACGCTTGCAGACATCCGTGAAGACAGAGAGGCACTCACTCAGCACAATTTGTGGGCACTGGCGACCGAACTTCGGCGCTTCAAGTACGTCGCTTCATCTGATCGTGACATCGAGGAGTATCTCGATCTACGGTTCCGCGGAAACGAGGTCACACAGCGGGCATACAAAACTGCAAAGCAGCAAATGAGGAGACTCACATGAGCGACGAACGAGCAACGGTTCGGCCGGTTACCCTGAGCCGCTTAGTTGAGCTAACTCATGCCTGCAACGGCGAACCGAAAACAACAGCAAATCTTGAGGATACTCTTGACGTCAGTCATCGACGAGCACGTGAGACGGTCCTGGAAGCAACACGAATCACGCTTCTTGAAGAGGATGAACGAACAGAGGACGAAGACGCGGTCTACAAGACGACTGATGTGGGAAAGTCGTTCCTTGAAGCGATTCGGTCCGAAGACTGGGAACAGGCTGGATCTATTCTCGCCACACGTAGCCCGCACTACGGGACATTCATCGAAACTCTAGAAGAAACAGAACAGGCGGATCTTGACACACTGCTAGAACACCTCAAAGAGGCTCAGGAGTTCACTCCGTATTCATTCAACCAAACAGGAATCGAGGTCGTCGGTGATTGGGCGGAACGGTTAGGAAGTGTCCAAAGGCATGCGTTCACGGGAAATTACTACGTCACAACACGCTCCGATATCCCACAAAACTTCCACTACATCCTTCTCAACGTTTTCGACGACCTGGAACAGACTGCAGGCGTGGATCTCCACGAACGGTATCTGTCCATTCCACAACTCAGGGAGGACGTTTGTGAACGCCTTGGGTGTAGACGTGGCAGTTTCGACGAAGCACTTCTGGCGCTTTGTCAGCAGAACGTCGGCAAACTAGAGCTCTCCGGCGCACCGATGGACACAACGGCCAAAGACGCTGCGCTCGGCATCAAGCAAATCGAACTAGCTGACGACGACGGCCTGGTAACGACGTCCCAGTCGACACAACAGGTGATGTCCGGCGTCGAATTGTACGACAAGAAATACTACTATCTCGCGGTGCACGACCGCGAGATCACGTTCGACAAGGAGGACTTAGCATGACTGATGCATTCCAACTCAACGACGAACAGCAAGACTACTCGCAATACGACCTCAACGGGAACCCCTTCCCGTATAGTCCTGTCCCAGCGGAGGATCCAGAAATTTACTGTGGACAGCAGCATGTTTCCGAGAAGATTAGTTCGACGGTGTCTTCGATGCTGGCTACTGGAAAGTCGAAGCATTTGGTGATCACCGGGAAGTACGGGAACGGGAAGTCGCACACTCTCAAATACACACGTGCACTGCTTCGAGACCGGGAAGACGTGGTAGTCGGATATGTCGCCCAACCTGGGGAAGGATTTCTTGATATCTACCACGAGTTCGTCTACGACCTCGGCTTCAACGGCCTTCAGGAATTGGCCTACGAGTACCTCGCATCAGTTACTCGTGACGTCACTGAGACCAACCCGATGGATGCGACCGCCATGGAATCCCTCATCGACGAAGGGGGGGTGCTCTTGTCGGACATCGTCCCAGAAGCAATTCGCCGTCTGAGCGACGTGACGAAGTTCGCCGACTTCGCGCGAGCGATTGTGCATATGGTGTACGAGGATACGAACCTCTACGCCTGGCAGTGGCTGACCGCAGAGGGGATCCGGTACGAGCAGCGCAAGGAAATGGAGATTCACAGCGCGTTAGACGACGATACGATGGGTGTTCGGGCGTTTACGGCGCTCAAGAATATGCTGCTTGATCTCGGGTACACGGGCGTCTTTGTGTTCGTCGACGAGTTTGAGAGCATTGCTCGCCTCTCACCAAAGAACGAACAGGCGACTTTGAACAGTATCCGCCATCTGATGGATCAGAATAGTTCGGGACTCTGCATGTTGTTCGGGTGTGCACCGGAGGTTTGGCAAGATGTGATGAGCGAGTACCATGCATTCAGCGAACGCATCGGCCAAGAGGTCGCGCTAAAGCCGCTGACCAGCGAGCACTTGTATAAATTGGTGGGCGACTACTTAGATCGAGAAAGACCATTAGATGCCAAACAAGGGCGAATCCATCCGTTCTCTGAATCAGCCCTTGATCAGATTCTCCAACGTTCTCAGGGGAACATCCGGCAAGTGCTCTCTATGTGTAGTCGCGTATTAGACGACGCAGCGGATTCGGGCCAACCCAAAATCACGACTGAAGTCGTTCAGGAGGTATTCTAACGAATGACTTAGCTCAGGGGTCGGTTCGGGGGTCGCTAACGAATTCATACAGCCCTTCTGTGAGTTTTGTGACCCAGCCTGCTGCCGCGAGTTGATTCAGGCTGTAATTCACTTGTTGCTTGTTCAATCCGGTTTCTTCCCGTAGGAACAGTGGGTTTGCTCGTCCCCAGGGTTCACCAGAATCACGCCCTTCTTTCAATATTTTCAGGATCGCTTCTTCGTTTTCGCTGGGAGTGTACTCCTTGTTGACCATCTTAGGTTCCAGATATTCAGCAAGTCGTATAGTCGTATCTTTCCGCAGGGGTTCTGTCACAGTATTTTACTACGTTAGAATTAAGTGCGCTCGGGAGAATATACCATGTGAAGCGCGGATTCCCTCAGAAGATGAGGGCGGTGTTGGAGACACCGCACCCCGCGCTGCCTGAAACAGACAGCATGTACACAAATACTAACCACTTGGAAAAAGTCGACGGTTGCACTCCAACACACGCGCGAACGCAAGTAGAGGGACCTTGCGTATGACTGCTGCTACTCCGAACACCAATAACGTTGCAAACGTATTCACCCTCCTCAGCAACGCGAGGAGATTACTGTTAGTGAACTATTTGGCGTTGTTTGAGTACGGCAGGAAAGTAGAAGTTCGGCACCTGCGAGAGTTATCGGCAGTATCGAGACGCAAACCCCTCCACGATCTGTTGCAACAGAACACTACGAATCAGCCTACAACAGCCTCATTCAAACTCACCTACCGAAACTTGACAAACAGGACATTATCGAGTATGACGACCGAGCTAAGGTTGTGACCGTCACCCCAGAAATCAAGAAGTACGCCGCACTGATTGCAATCACTCGGTACGTTCTCCACTCTAAGAACCACCATGTCTGATAAGGTAGCAACTGCATTAAACAGCGAATACAATAGTCTCTTCAACATGGTTAGAATCTCAGAGACGACTCGACTCAATCGTGTAGAACATATCGTAGGAAGTGGAACCGGTGTGCTGGATTTTTCTGTAGAGGGCGAAAGCGAGTACTACACGTGGGAAGAGAGTGAGGACGCTGATTGGGAGATTGAAGATGCGAGCAGAGTGGAGAATATTGAGGAAGATCGGTTCATCATGTATCCCGCAGGTGAGTACTTCACTTGTGAAATTGAAGAGGGCAGTGAAGGTGTGAGAGATGGCTCAGTCCGGTGTTGGAGTGAATCGGAGTGAGTACTGTTCAGAGTTCACTCTCTTTGCGTACTTCCGAGTTTAGCATCTGATGAGCGTTTGGACGCCATATATCGACATCAGCCCTGAATCGGAACGTCAATTATCAGATACTTATCAACGGTTCACAAGCGTCACTAATCAAAGTCAAACAACGTAAGCCCTGTATGGATTTGAATGGTATCCCAGTCGTCCGGGCAGTCTTCTTTGACTCGTTCGAAGACATCTTCTCCAGCACCCGTTAATACGTACTTACCTGTTCGAGTTTTCGCGAGGCCGAGATGCTCTAACCAACACCTGCCGGCAGATTCGGCCGGTGTTGGTTAACGCTGAGGGCAAGAATAGCACCGACCCAACCAGAGAACCGGTGCACTAGGCGTTTGCCCGGTCCCGTTGGGCTCCCGTCGACGTCAACGGGAGGTCGACGTCGATCTCGTCGTACCAGACGACCGGCCGTTTCGCCTGCCCATCCTCCTCGAGTTTAAGCAGGCCGTAGTCTGCGAGCTCGTTGACGTTCCCCAAGACCTCCGGTGGGTTCCGGTCGACGAGACGCGCGAGTTCCCGAATGCTGGCAGGGTCATGTTCGACGATGGCTTCTAGGAGTTCGAGGTTGGTGCTGCGGAAGACTCGCCCGAACGTTTCGAGGTCTTCGATGGCGAGCGTCGGGTTGTGTGGCGTGACGTCTTCGCTGCTGTCAATTACTTTGAGGCAGTCTTCGAGGCCACTACGGTCGGGCGAGCCAATCGTAACGTAGAGTGTTTGAGTCATGGTTTGGAATGTGTGTTCCTTCGGGATGGTCTCCAACCCCTATGGGGTTGGAGACTAGTCCGACTGAGTAGTCTATGTTCGTGGAGAAAGTGAACCAATCATCTGCCGTGCGGTTGTGTGCCAATATGGAACGTCGTGATACCATAGTCATCAGACGTGTGTTGTCTTCAAAACCGAGGATTCGGTAGTCTCACGCCTTGTTTCGATTACGACGATGTTTGTCATAGATTTGTGCCGGACGGCGTAAAGACTTATTTGTCGTGCGGGCAGTGACCAAGTGAGGACGCGAATTAGGCCCATCAGGTAGACCCTGGGGGACTAATTCGGTTAGGGGTGTGGGGTAGTGGCCTACGCCCTGTTGACGTCCGTATCTACGGTAAAATATTCTCGAAGAGATACTGCTGTATCGTCTCAGATTCAAGCATCTCGACAGCATTCTGCACTTGACTGCTGACATCGTGGTCTTCTCCATCTGGGTGTCGACCCTTGATCCATGCAACCACCCGTGTTCCTTCGACAGTCCCGTACTGTCCGGTTGCTGGTCGCAACGCGTAGAACTGTGTCGGGGTGACATTCGAGGGCTCACGCCAATTTGAGTCAAACCAGACTACGTGTTCACTGAAGTCAGATACGGACTGCTCTTGGGCAGCCAGCGTATCACGGACGTATCCAGCGATATAGTCGGCTGCAGCTACCTCAGGGTATGTTAAATCCGCTTTCGGCAACCCAGATGGATACACTGACCCAAACGCGGAATCGAATGGCCCATCAAAGAACTGGGCGGCTTGATGCCGGAGATGGAGCTGCTGTTCGCCGTACATACTGGGTGACCCATCAGGGAGCAGAACCGAGTCGCCGGTATACGCTTGGTCACCAGTAATGGTCTTTTTCGCTAATGCACACACGCCAGCAGCCTTCTGGTGAATCGTCGCGTTCTGATGACCAAATGCCGCGTACCACTCGATAGAGTGCTCGGTTAGGTCCTGCAGTAACGACTCAACTCGTTCGTTGTGTTCTTGTCGCGATAGTTTGGAGCGTAGGCTCTGTGATTTCGCCATCCACGGCGAAAGTCCGTGCTGAATGAGGAGTTCTGCCAAGCGTTCGCCTGACTCGCGAGGCGATCTAACCGCTGCGAGAGCAAAAGGACCCGGGCCAGTCACGTTCCCAGACTCGTCAACCCCAATTACGTGGTGAGCCCTTGTCGTCTCCGCGGACGCATCAATAACTTGGACGTCGCGCACGGTTCAACTTAACAGAGCTACTGTTCTGTCCGAGTTAAAAGACTCTGATTTCGCTTATAGTGAGAATTCTGGCGGGTTCTCCTCATCCCACTCAGCTTTCTCCGACCGACCAGATTGACTGAGAGATTTAGAAGGAGAAATAGGAATTATTCGTCGCGTCTCTGAACTCAGCAACGGATGCGAGTCGGCGGTCACCGGCTAACTGTGATTTCGTGAGCGCCATTTGCGTATTATCCTGGGCGAGTTGATTCATCTCCTGTGACTTGAGAGCAGACTTTTCGAGGGCAATCTGTGCAATCTTCTTCGCGCGCTCAGTATGCGCTAACTGCTTTGCCTCCGAGAATTTCTGTTGAGTCTCCTTGAACAAATTGGCCGATTCTCTGAATAATGCTGGCTCTTTGCTGTCTTTCGTTTCTGAAACGTCGGGAGCGGTTTCTCCAGCGTCTTGGAAGTAACTGTATCCGAGACGATATTTACTAATCGCGCTACTGGCGTCTGGATTCTTACTTACGCAGCCAGATGAAGCAGCGATAACGGCAGTCGCGCCTGCAGCAAGTAGCCTACGACGGGTAACCATACTTCCGTATCTATGAAGGTGAATAAAAAGTGTGCTGGTCAGTTCATTTTCCGTCTTCTTTCCTGTCTCCACGGGGTCATGTGTTGTTGTAGCTGATCACCTGGACGTATACACGAAACTACGAATCTCGTGTGAACAAGGCGTCGTGTGGGCCGGCACGGAGATGCGTCGATACTCTCGTTTTCAGAAATCGATGGCTGTGATGGTTTTACTGTTCACACAATACGTGATTTACGAGTGGGCTGAGGTTATTGAGTCGGATCAAACTTAACCAACAAACTGAGAGGAATCCCTCTATTGTTGGTTAACTTTCCGTGCCGATTACCAGCTCAGGCCTCCCAACCACTTACCCGTCTAGCGTCGCAACCGAAACCCGTCCTCAGATGGATCTCGAAGATTCTCGGTATCACGACTCAGCTGTAAACCAGGATCTTCCCCCGATGCAGTGTGACGCGTGCGAGTTAGCACTCCAGTCTCCAGAACGGCATATGCTGTCATTTCTGCTGCTCGACCAGCTTACAGCGCCACTTATCGGCTGTGACGACCATCTCCAGCAGTTCGCTTCGATCTGTGGGTACACGACGGAGGCAACCGCTGAACTCCTTAACCACCGACCTGCTGGCGGCGTGAGCTGTCCCAGTTGTGGCCTCGCAGCCCAGACGCCGCACCAGCCGCTCGTTCCGGTTGAAGATGGTGCTGTCGCGATTCTCACTTGTCCGGAGCATCAAACTGAGCTCATCAACCGATTCCATACTGGTCTCGACACACAGCAGCAACTGACAGCCCAACTTGACACGGCTGCACACCACGACGTCTCGTAACGAGGTTGTTCACTCCTCTGCTGCGTTTCAGGTCTTCAGAGACACGTCCGCAGAGCTCCGCCGCTGATGCATAGTCCTCGTCATCAAGTGCTAGCAGAAATGCGAGAAGATCATCTCGAAGTGAAGGGCTCACGTTGTCAACATTCTCCAAATCTATCGATGCGATTTTCGTGAGCTCATCGATTTGGACGAGTGGTGCAGAATCTTTGTCAGCCATTTTGTTCAGGGATACCGTCACACTGACCCTCGGTAGTCTTTCCGCTATTCCCCCTCTATATCGAGCGACTGTTTCAGGTTGAACGCTGAATAAAACTCAGCGGTCCCCGGGGTGAAAGTGAAAGACGGCGGTGCTAATCGAGTTCGCCGTACCCGTCCTCACGCATCAATTCTGCCACGTCTTCGACGTTATTGAACGCCGCGAGAAGCGCATACTCGCGAGCGTCCGTCTTCGCGATGTCATCGGCCCTGGTTCCGACGCGAGTTGGCTCCGAAACTCCGATTCTTGGGAGACGACCTCGTCGCGTGCGAACAACTCCAGACGGTTGTCTCGCTCGTCTCCGACGTTACTCCGACGCACGAAGTATGGGTACCTTGACGAACTCTCGCTGGAATTGGACTTCGTTTCCTCCGTGGTTGTCGATGCACCCGGTCGTCCTGCATCATCTCCATCCGGGCCATCGACCGTCTCGTCGGTCTCCACCTCGGTGCTGGTTGCTTCGGACTCTTCGTGTTCCTCGCTAGACTCGGGTTCTGGACTCTTGTCCGAGTCGTCGTCCTCTTCTCCGAAATCGAGGTTGCCAGACCCCTTCTTCATACCCCCCATCAGTTAGTCACCTCAGGCTCTTCACCGAATGAGGGGCGGAGAGTCACATTCCCGTGGTCCTGAATCTCTAGCGTGAGCTCTTCTGGGATGTCCGCATCGAACGTCTCTGTCCCGATGAAGTACGCCAGCGTCCAGAGATCTTCCAGGGTATCTATCTCACGGTCAGGGACGCGGCGCTGGCCCGGTTCAGAAACCATCTCGCCGTTGACCTCGTGGGTCTTCCAGCGTTCTTCGACTACCTTGAACGCCGACCCACGTGCTTCCCACATTTCGTCCATCATACTCTCGCGGTCAGCTATCGAGACTGGCGTCGCGAACTCTTCAGTACCCTCGAACTTTTGCTGATACTGTTGGTGGGCGTTCGTCTGCCCGACGCCGCTCGGAACCACGCAGGAGAGTCCGACTTGGATATCCAGTTTGTCCTCCATGCCAGTGACCAGCTGTTCTAGGCCGTCGAGACTCAGGTTCCCCTTCCCGGCTGGTTTGACAGGCGCGACGAGAGTTCGAAGGGCGTAGATCGCGTTGTAGAGGAGGTCTTCTGCACGCGCGTTCGGGTCGATGAGAACAGCATCATACTCCTTCTGGAGTTCCTCTTGTTCCCAGAGGAGGTTGTAGAGAAGCTCAAACCGCGGATAGTCCTCTTTGTCCATTCCCTCCATCTGAGCCTCGTAGGATATCTTCTGTTCGAGATTGCTTGTGAAGTCACCGAGCATATCGTGACTCGGGACGACGTCGACGCCTTCACTGCTCGTCTTGATCAGGTCCTTGAATGGCCCCTTTGGTCGCTCCAGAATGTGACGAACGATGTTGTCTGCGTCGGGGTCGCTACGGTCTTCACCGACGTCGAAGAGGGTGGTGAGGTTTCCCTCTTGGGGGTCCAGATCGATGACGAGAGTATCAAGACCTGCGCGCTGGAACGCATCTGCGAGGTTTCCGGTTGTAGTGGTCTTGTACGTGCCTCCTGATTCGGAGTAGACGACGAGGGATATCATACACTCCTTCTATTCGAGTGCCTGTTACATATATCTGTGTCAGACAATCGGGCCAGCAATCTGTAACAGTGGTCTGTATCAGATGTCTGTAATAGACGTAATTTATGATATAGTGCGTCTGAGCGGCTCATATGAACGCATTTCCCGAATATTGGAAATTAACCTCCCCGTCTGGAATTGTTGGCTGTAATGGTTGTCTGTAATTTGTGCCTGGGGTCTATTGCTGTAATCTGGCACGCAATCGCGGGACGAGCTGGCTGATACAGATATTTAATACAGATAGCTGTTACAGATGTCTGTAACAGCCAGTAGTTACAGGTGTCCGGTACGAACATTCGGTGCCAATAGCCAGCTGGATTATCTGTGCGGGGCAAGACGGGACAGACGCCTGTTACAGAAATTCGGTACAGGCGCCCGTCTGTAACTTCACGCGCACGAGGTCAGGGCTGCACGGTGGATAGAGGCGGGATGTAGAAACACCTACAGACGCCTGTAACAGACAACGTATTCTGGATTGGTTCTGAAGATGTGGATCGGTCTGCTCAACTCTCGAGAGTTCTAATGCCAAGCAGGGGTTCAACGCTGGCGGTCGAGAGTCAGTTTCGAGGGCGAGGCTTCTGTAGCCGCTCTTCGTCCATCTCCAGTGGGAAAACGCCGGAATAGGCTGTTGTAGCCGCTCAAGAACAGTTTTCTCGGGATTTCGCCGTATCTGACGCTACCCAATTTTAATATAGCGGCATATGATTTATAATTTGCTTAGATCGCCTAATGTGCGGATAGGGGCGGAGAAACCGCCGAAATAGCGGGATTCTATTGTTCATCCTGTTGGTCGTGATTATGCCCGTAATCACGACCACATTGAAGTACCCTGCCGCCGTCGGTGAAGCACGAATGCTGCAACCGCCTCACGACGGCGCTTCCCCCGGGGTAGAGACACCGAGACCGGGCCCGCAGGACGGTGGAGGGCCGGTGGATGTCTGATCGAGCGCTTTCGACGCCGCTCGACGATAGCTTCGAACGCTATCTTCAGGACAAGGGGAAAGGCCGCGGCGGCGACGGCGGGAACTACCGACGTAACGCTGCACGCGAACTCGAGCGGTTCGCCGAGTGGGCCGCCGGCGACCGCGGCGCCGACGACTGGACCGGGATCGTTCCCGACGATGTCGACCGGGAGCCGACCTTCGACGATCTTGATGAACGAGTGTTCCGGGAGTACGCCCGACATCTCGGCGGCGATCGGGGACTCAAGCAGAACACGGTACAAACCTATTACCGCTATATCTCTGCGTGGTGCGGGTGGTGTGTCAACGAGGGATATCTCGAGGCGCATTACGCGCAGCGGGCGAGTGCGATGGCGCCGCTGCCGGAGGACGACGGCCGCAAGCCCGGCGACCAGCAGGCCTGGACGTCCGAACAGCGCCACGCCCTCACCCGTCACGTCGACGAACGGGCCCGCGACGCCGTCGAGGCGTACACGACACTCCCAGAGGATACTGACCCCCTCGACAAGCAGCGAGCACGTTACGCGGCGCTGAAGGCGGCTCGTGACCGGGCGCTGGTGTTCGTCCTCGCGTACACCGCCGTCCGCGTTGGCGAACTCCTCCGCGATCCGAACGACCCGCGCCGGCGCGGCGTTCGCTGGGAGGACCTCTCCCTCGACGACGGAAGTATGGACGTCTACCGGAAGAAACAGCAGTGGGACGCCGCGAGTCTCCCCGATCCAGTGATTTCCCCGCTGCGAAGCTATCGCCAGCTGATGGACCCGCCGACGGAGCGGTGGCCGGTGTTTCCGACGTTCGACCAACGGACGCTCGCAGAGCTCGTCCGGGATGATCTCACCGACCGAGGGGAACGCCCAGAGGCAATAACTGAGCGGCGTGATGAGTACGCTCGCGACCTGCTGCTGGTGCTCGATGAGGACATTCGGCCGCCGTCAATCACGACGGGCGGCGCACGGTCGATTCTTCGACGGCTCTCGGAGGCCGCCGAGATCGAGATCGCCCATCCGAAACACGAGTATCTGGCCCCGCACGGTGGTCGCCGAGGGATGGGGGGTACTTGTCCGCGCGTTTGGGTACACGGTGGCGGCCCGGTATCTCGATAATTCCGAAGAGATGGTTCGAGAGCGGTACTCACATATTGAGGCCGGGGAATTGGGGGATGTCGCTACAGAAGCTCAGAACAAATCGACCACGTTGGAAGTAGATCCCATACGGAGTGATAATATCCATCAGAGTTTGGGCAAACGAGATATCACGATGTTCGGCAACTAAGGCTCTACTCGAATCGTACATTCCCACCCATTTCGTGTTGAACGAAATTGTGCGCCTTACGCTCCCTGACGAGGGAGATCAGTCGTCTTGATATTCCTTTTCGAAGCCCCGAAATTCGGTTCGGTGGGCTTCCTCATCGGCGAGAATTGCCACGGCGAGATCTTCGGTGACCGGATCGTCAGCGTCCTCAGCAGCATCGATGATCGACCGATATGTCTCGATAGCGTCCTCTTCAGCGTCGAGGACACCTCGGATTACCGAAAGCACGTCGGTCGAATCCTCGGGTGGTTGCAGCGAGTCCTGCCGAGCGGTAAACTCTGCCGAGCTGGGCGGTCGGGCATCCAGCTGCTTGAGACGGTTCCCAAGTTGCTGGGCGTGGGTCAGTTCCTCTTGGATGTCTTGCTGGAGACTCTGCTTGATCTCTTCGGCACGAACTCCGTCCAGAACGATCGCGTTCGTCTGGTAGTTCATCACGGTCTCCATCTCGTCGCCGTAGGCCTTCTGAAGCAGGTCGATGACGCGGTCTGAGGTCATACAAGTTACACTACCATCCATGCGCCGATATATCCACCGCCGCACCTGTTCGCTCCAACCGTGCTTGATGAGTACGTAACCATAGATTGCGTCCTCTTCGACCAGGTTGCCCCTTTCAGTAGTCGAGGTACAATATGTCGCAGACGGTATTCGAGAGGTAGATTATCGAGTATCGGGACGCATACCTGCAACCTCGGCTGTGTGTTCTGATTGGGCTGCGGATGAAGAAGAGACCATCGCACAGCTAAACGACATTCGGAAGAACAACACGAGAAAACCCTGCCGGCCAAGAGCGTAATCCGTGACCGACTGGAAACCGTTGACGTCGAGTGATACTGCCGGACTCAGTCCCCTTTGAGCCAAGCACGGCGAAAACGTGCGACTTCTTTTGGAGTGATATCGTCACGCTCGATAGCCACCTCGATATCCGCGGCAGTGACTGCACCTCGCTCGAGCACACGCTGGAAGATATCCTCGACGACAGTGGCCGTCTCGTCTCCACCGACCGATCATCGGCAGTCACTGCTTTCGGTGGTCCTCTCAAACCTGACTACATCGCCATCCGCTGCTTCCGATGGTAGCTCGACCGTGTCGATCCCCTTCTCCGCCGTGTATATCCCGGGTGCGATCGGATCGGGGAGGTCTTTCACTCAGTCGTCGGGATCCTCTGCGAGGAAATCCGACTGCCCGAAGCTCGCGTCGATACCTGTCGCCCCGTACGCACCCGTCGCGCTGACGAGGAGCGCGACGGCGATGACGACGTAGGGCGCCTTCGTCGCGAGCGTTGCCCCCGTATCCAGGACGCGACTGACCGGCCCGCCACCCGTTCCGACGGCTGGTTTCAGGCGGTCGATCTCCCGGCGTTCGATGACCCCTTCGAGTTCGACTTTCAGCGCCGGAACGAGCAGCGTAGCCACGATGCCGATAGCGCTGACGACGCCGAGTTCGCTGAACACCCCGAGAGCGCTCGTAAGGTTCGAGAGGAAGCCGATGACGGTCGTCGTGGTGATGTAGACGAGTGCGCCGCCGGCGCTCCCGAGTGCGACAGTCATCGCGCGACTGGGCGACGTCTCGCTCGACTCTCGAGCCTCCCGGTAGCGCATCACGACGTGGAGCCCGTAGTCGATGGAGAGCCCGATCAGTAGGACGAGGACAACGATGAACGGCTGGCTGAACGCGATGTCGAACCACCCGATCGCACTGAACGTCCACACGAGTACGGGCGCGAACGCTATCGTTGGGGTTGCTTTCGAGCGAATCGAGCGCTTCCGCCAGGCTC
This sequence comes from Halospeciosus flavus, assembly GCF_029814175.1. Classification (GTDB taxonomy): domain Archaea; phylum Halobacteriota; class Halobacteria; order Halobacteriales; family Halobacteriaceae; genus Halospeciosus; species Halospeciosus flavus. The sequence continues at coordinate 20,355 of NZ_CP122313.1, forward strand.
GTCTCCGTCCTCGCTAGTTCACGTTCGCGGGTCTGTAGCTCGGCAGCCCGGTCTTCCCGGATCGAGGTTGTCGCGACGAGGTTCGCGACGCTCCGGGTGGAGTCGTTCTCGACGAGGGTCTCGTTGACTGTTTCGTTGGTCTGGAGCGCCCGTTCGTACTCGAGAATGGTGACGTGGGTCTCCTTCTCGAGGATCTTCTCGTCCCGCACGATGGCCTTTGCAGAGGTCATGCCCGTCGCCCCGCTCGAGAAGTTGGCGTCGATGTAATCAAGCTCGTCGGTTTCGTCGGCGTCGGTCTGGAACTGGTCGAGGGAGGTCGATCGGTCGACCATCGGCACTCCGGCGGAGTATTCCCCGATGACGATGGCACCGATGGCGACCAGCGTCCCCAGTGTCTTGATACCGAAGGTTCGGTTTCCAGCACAAGAGGGACTGCCGTGGTCGATGAATTGTAGTAGAATTTTGGGCGATTCAAGATTTAGCCTTTTATAGACTACTTGTTCCTGTGAGGGTCACCCACATATTTTTCCTAAATCCGTGACTGGGTGTTACTATGGCCACTCCGATCACGGATCGAATTAAGGCAATTCGGTCAGAAGTTGGAGAGGAGAACCTACGGGTGATTGCGGAGTATGACAAGAGCGGCTACGAGTTCCAATATCTTAGCGAAGAGGTTGATGCGAGATATTCGAAAGCGGAATTTGACGAGGTTTTCGATGATTTGCTTTTTGATACGATGCGGTCGGACGTGATGGAACGGCGCTTCCATGGCGGAGACTACCAGTGTTCAGTCCTGAGTTTTGAGGAGATGTTCGTCTTTCAGTTCGTTCGCGACGAATTCGACGGGCTCGTAGTGTCCATCGAGCGGGATTGCACAATCAATCTGGAGTCGTTTATCGAGACTTGCGCCGAACATACCTAACTAGCTTTGTAGAATTCATAATGGCTAGTGGGCTTTGATGTCGGCCAGTATGCGTAATGGGTAACAAGCTCTTTTATCGGTCACGAGGTGCTGGACGTTCAATCCATGGTAGTGATAGAAGCTCACGGATTGACTCGATACGATATGTTGGCGTGTATTCTTTATGTCTGTCTGTCTCGGAGACCAAGACGGAGGCAATTCCGGCAGCAGTTGCACCTGCGATATCTGTTTCTGGTGAGTCCCCGACATGCACCGTAGCCGTCGAAGTAACATTGAGTGATCGAAGGGCTCGGTCAAACGGTTCTGGGTCTGGTTTCGGGGAAATGTCGTGTCCCGCGATGATCGTTTCATCAACCCACTGGGTAAGGTTTACGGCGTTGATCTTTTGCTGTTGGGCATCCGGGGCTCCGTTTGTTACGATTGCGAGTCGATATGCGTGACTGAGTTCGTCCAACACGTCCGAAACACCGGGTAGTAACTCAACCCGGGTCTGATCACGCTCTTCGTTGAATGCGTTCGCAACAGCTCGGCCACGCTGTCGATCATATCCATTTGCCGCAGCGAGCGCCGCGAAACAGTCGGATCGAAGTTCCTCCATTGAGGCACACTTCTCCGCGAACTCGTCATACCGTGCATAGTAGTCCTCAACCGAGAATAATGAGTTACAGCCAACGGCGTCAAATGCCTCCTCTAATACCTCTCCTGGCGATCTCTTGTACTGCACTAATGTCCCATCGAGATCAAAGAGAACTGCCTCAAGTTGCGTCATACTGTTGACTAACAGACTGTTCTATTTGAACGCTATTGAATTCCTACTAGCACTTAAACCGCTACTGATAGGGAAACTGCTGACGTCATCAGCTCGAACGACAGCTCACCAGTACGAAGTCCCTTCCGTACGGAGCTGTCCTGATACCGGTTGATGACCGAGTGGGTCAGATCTTATTAGGCTGGCACTGTTGGCCTTTCGTCTGCCTCGTGAACTGTATCCAGGAACTCCTCGGCGTCGAGGGCAGCCATACTCCCGGTGCCGGCGGACGTGATCGCCTGGCGGTACCGGGGGTCGGCGACGTCGCCGGCAGCGAACACGCCATCGACGCTCGTCCGGGCCGTCAGTCGGCCGACATCGTCTGCCTGCGTGAAGATGTAGCCGCTTTCGTCTCGTTCGACGGCAGTCTCATCCAGGAACCGCGTGTTCGGCGTGTGGCCCACCGCGTAGAACACGCCGCCAACATCGACGGTCTCCCGCTCGACGTCGACCCCGGACTCGGCCTTCTCCGTGGGGTAGCCATCGGGGTGGGAGACGAGCGTGGCACCGGTGACGCCCTTCTCCTGGGAGCCGTGGATGGCTTCGAGTTCCGTGTTCCACCGGAACTGGACGTCGTCGTGGTCGCGAGCACGGTCGGCCATGATCTCGGACGCACGCAGTTCCTCGCGGCGGTGGACGACCGTCACGGAATCGGCGAACTTCGCGAGGAACAACGCCTCCTCCATCGCGCTGTCGCCGCCACCAATGACGAGCACGTCGTCGCCGCGGTGGAACGCGCCGTCACAGGTCGCACACGTCGAGAGTCCATACCCCATGAGCTCGTCCTCGTTCTCGGCGCCGACCCAGCGCGCGCTCGCACCGGTCGCGACGATCAGCGCGCGCGTGTGAATCGTGTCGCCGGTCGACAGCGATAGCTCGAACGGCCTGCCGTCGAGGGCCGCGTCCTCGATGCGACCGTGTTCGAACTGAGCGCCGAACTGCTCAGCCTGCTCTTTACCGCGCTGGACGAGTTCCATGCCGCCGACGCCGTCGGGAAAGCCGAGGTAGTTCTCGACGTCGGTCGTCAGCGTGAGCTGGCCGCCCGGCTCGTCGCCCTCGAGGACGAGGGGGTCGAGGTCGGCGCGGGCCGCGTAGACCGCTGCCGAGAGGCCGGCGATTCCCGAGCCGGCGATGACGAGGTCGTGTACGTCCGTGCTCATCTAGTTCGTGTAGGAGTCGACGAGCGTTCGGAGCTGGTCTTCGCCCTGGAGGCCGACGATCTCCTCGACCTGCTCGCCGTCGGCGAACAGGACGAGCGTCGGGACGCCGCGGACGCCGTAGGCGCTTGCGAGTTGCTGGTTCGCGTCGACGTCGACCTTCGCGACCGTCGCGGCGGTCTCGGCGGCGATAGTCTCGACGGTCGGCTCGAGCATCTGGCAGGGGCCACACCAGTCGGCGTAGAAGTCCGTCAGGACGACGTTGTGCTCACTGACGAGGGCATCGAGGTCGTCGGCGCTATCGACGTGGATCGGTTCGTTCGCAGGAGTGCTGCCTGCGTCGGTTGCAGTATCGGTTGCCATCACCTGTCCCTACGGACTGCCGACCATTAAGTCTTGCTCAATTTCCACAATACTCCACACAATTCAAAGAGCAGTCTGGGGGCCACGAAGCAAGCATGGCATAAAAACCGGTGTAACACCAACGTAAGCGCAGAACGCGTCCTGCCGCGACTCATACTCGCCCCCACAATTGTAAAAACAGTGTACGTATGGGCGGACAACCCATCGCACTTCGACGTCAGTTCCACTCCGATTCGAGCGCGTCGAGCAATCCGTCGACCTCCTCCCGAGTGTTGACTGCATGGACGGATACCCGGATCGCGTTCGGGCTCGGGAGCGAGCGCACGACGAATCCCGCTGTCGCCAGTCGTTCGACCGTCGATTCGGGATCGTCGACGTCGATCGTGATGAGGCCCGACTCGGGCGGATTGGGACTGTAGAGCTGACCGTCCGGGATGCCGTCCACGAGCTGTCCGGCCAGGGTCTGGATTCGCTCCGCGATGCGATCGATTCCGATCTCGTCGATCGCATCAATCGCCTCAGCAGGGGCGACGTGGGGAGCGGGGTTCGACGAGCCGACCTCGAATCGTCGGGCACCGACCGCGAACTCGTAGGGGTCCGCCGTCGGTGTCTCAACGCTCCGGTAGCCGACCGTGTTGGGCGTGAGCGATTCAGCGACGTCGCCGTCGACGTAGAGGAAGCCACCGCCCCAGAGCCCCAAGAGCCACTTGTGGCCGGCTGCTGCGACCGCGTCAGCACCCCATTCGTCGACGTCCATTGGGAGCTGTCCCGGCACCTGTACAGCGTCGACGAGCGCGAACGCACCCGCCTCGTGGGCGATGTCGACGAGGTCGCGGACGGGCAACTGGGTGCCATGTGTCCACGTCACCGCACTGAAGCACGCAAGTCGTGCATCCTCAACGGCTTCGGCGAAGACGTCGAGATCGATTCGACCGTTTTTGGTCTCGACGACGCGAACGTCGACGCCCTGCTGTTTCAAGCGTTGCCACGGAAGCGTTCCGGCTGGGTGCTCGAGGTCGGTGCGAACGACGGTGTCGCCGGGCTCCCAGTCGATGGCGTTCGCGATGGCGTTGATGCCCGCGGTGGTGCTCTCCGTGAGTGCGATTTCGTCGTCGTCCGCACCGACGAAGGTGGCGACGCGCTCCCGTACGCGGTCGTATTCGTCGAATGCCACCTCGTAGGGGTCGTTTCGGGTATTCGTCTCGTACTCGTGTGACCGCACGAACTCGTCTGCAGCTTCGACGACGTACCGCGGGCTCGGCCCGTGAGCACCGAAGTTCAGGTAGACGTCGTCGTGCAGGGCGGGCGTGTCGGCGCGAAGTTCTCTGGGGTTCATCTCGTTCTCGAGGAGTTAGTCGTGATATCGGGCGATCAGGTCGCGGAGTGTCTGTTCGTTCTGGCCACCTCGAAGCTGTTTCACCGGTTGCCCGTCGGCGAACAGGACGAACGTGGGCGTGCTCTGGGCACCGAACTCGATCGCCGTCTCGAGGTTCGACTCGATGTCGATCGTCAGAACCGTCGCGTCGGTGTCTTCCGCGAGTGTTTCGAGAACCGGCTTCATCCGCTTGCAGGTCCCACACCACTCCGTGTAAAACTCCACGAGAGTGACGCCGCTGTCCTCGACGGCAGTCTCAAGGTCGCCATCGTCGAGTGAACCCACGCTGTCCGTCTTCGCTGTTTGTGTTGCCATTAACAGACTCTATGCACTGGATTGTTAATAGTCTTGGGCTTACTATACAATATAGGTCGGGCATGTCTTTCGTCTCAGAGCTATTGAATGAGAGTAAAGCGATGCGAGGGCCATCCGTGGATGCCACGAGCACACAATTGTCGGGTTAGATAGCCTCGTTATTCGAATCAGACATCACCGAACGTAATATTAGCACCATCCCAAATGAGACGAGTACTGCCTGTATGAGGGCCGCTGAGAACAGCGACGTTCCCAACACACTGTAGACGAGGCCTTCACAGATAGCTCCGACTCCTATGAATACGAAGCCGACAGAAACGTAGAGCATCGGATGGCTCTCACTCCGCTTGTATGCGTAGAAGGCGAGGTACGCGACCAGAAGGCTGAGAAACAGCGTAATCAGCTTGACGACGACGATTGATGGGCTGATCATGTGCTCTCCCGGAAGTTCTCCCAAAGCGAAGCGAAATTATCGGCGAGTTCATCACGTGTTTCGACGGAGAGTTCGAACTCACCGTCGGCGATTGAAACGTGGAACGCCTCGACCGTCGTCTCGAACAGCTGTTTGTGCTCTCCACCGGAGCCGATCGTCGAATGGACGGCAATGAGATCATGGCTCCGTAATGTGGAGATGCGACGGTAAATGGTCGCCAGCGACGCGTCACAGACCTCGCTAAGATCCTTTGCCGTTCGTGGCTCCTCCTCAGCTGCAAGTAGAATCGTGCGTGAGTAGTCGTCCGCAAAGACTTCGAGGAGGGACGCGGACGGATTGCCCTCACGACTCTCCATATCTCTGCATTGTGAGGTGGGCGTAAAGATTCGGTGGTTCACCCGATCCAGGTTCGTAGGCTGAGATTTTCCCGTTCAGAGAGTCGTATCGTGGTACGAGGCTTTTTGCGAATAGTGCAAACAGACAGCGTCCTTTACAGCCCGGCAACCCGAGCGATAGTACTGATGAGACGGTTTCAGAGACGGCATCTCAAAGCGGCAGTCATCAGCGTCGGGTCGTTTGTGCTGTTCGGGGTCGTCACTGGATTGATTCCCAATCCGGTCTACGTTCGGATGGTTCCCCGAACGCTGTTGGATTATCTCTTTCTCGCTCTCACTGCTGGATTCCTGGGCTTCTACGTGTTACAGCGAACAACGGAGCAGCGTGGCGACGAAAAGACTGCAACTGCGGGTGCTGTTCTCGGATTTCTAGCGTTTGGGTGCCCGATCTGCAACGCGTTTTTGCTTGCCCTGTTTAGCAGTTCCGCGCTAATGACGTACTTCGACCCGCTCCGGCCGCTTCTGGGAGTCGTGAGTGTTGCGCTCTTCGCCGGGCTTCTGTACGTTCGCTCACAACGTCCGTGTGAGTCCTGTGAGGTAGAACCGAAGCAGACGACCACACATCAGTAGACCAGTCAAATGCCAGACACTCAAACAGAAACAACCGACGAGACGGGTTCACGGCGCCGCTGGTCACTGCTCGGACTCGGTGGTGCACTGAGTCTCTGTTGTCTCTTTGCCGCTCCGGCCGCGACAGGCGCTGCCGGAGCTACCGCTGCTGGTGGTGCAACGGCGGCCCTCGGAGGCGGACTCATCCGGATACTAGTGGCGGCACTAACAGTTGGGGTTCTCGGCTTTGTATACCGATTTCGGTCAGACTCTAAATCCTGCGAAACGTGAGTCCTCTGACGAGGATGAGTCACTACTGTCCGGTCTATCCGAACATCGCCCCGCCAGGGAGATACCCGAACGACCGGAGCGAATACCACGTCACGTAGACGCCGATCACGACGAAGGCCAGACTGCCAGCGTAGCGAGCGGACTGTCCGTATCTACCAAGCGAGAGTGAACCCCCCGTAACGCGTGCGACAACACTGACACCGAGAATCAGCGTTCCCATACCCGCTCCGAATGAGCCAAACACGGCAAGTCCCTCGACCAGCCCTTCCGTCGTGAACGATGTGAGAATCATCCCCAGAAAGATCGGCAAATTACACGCTAAACTACCAACACCGTACACGATACCGAACACAAAGAAGGCTGGAATCGTTGCTGAATCTCGCTCAGGGAGGCGAACCGACTGCAGCGGAGACAGATTGTAGAAGTACATGATACCGATACCGATCAAGAGCGGCCCAACGAGGAGTTCCATCGACACGAGATACGGTTCGATCCACTGGCCGAGGAGAAGCACGACACCGCCAATAAGCAGATAGACGGTGACCACGCCGGCCGTCACGAACCCGCCGACGCGAAGTCCATCGACCACTGCACGTCGACCGAGTCCCAAGAGCATGAGGAGTGTGCCGACGACGACAACGGCGACTGGGGGATAGTAACTCCCTGTTCCGAGTTTCGCGAGTGGGACGATCAGCTCATAGCCGGGGAGCAAAACCCGAATACCGGCAACCGACATGTAGAAGAGCGGAATCGCCCCGACGAGAAACACCAGAATGCCATTAACCAGGAATGCTGTCCGGACAGGACCAGACGCGTCCGATTGGTCTGCTCGCACTGCATCTTCGCCTTGTGTATAAAAATACGAGAGGTACGCAGGGAGGAGCCCAACACTACAGGGGGCAAAGAACATCAAGACACCCGCAGCGTATGCCGCCACAAGTATCGATGATGAAGCAAACAGCGCCATCGGTCACTCACCCTCGGTAACCAAGTCGATCGTACAGTAGCGTGGGTCGCCAGCACGAGCGAGGTACCCAATCAGAAGCGCGAGGCCCCCAACACGGAGCAGGTTCCCGTGAAACGGCATCGCTGCTAATGCACCAGCGAACCCCATGAGGCCGAGAACACCCGCGCCACAGCTCGCACAGCCGGATGCGAGCAGGCCGGGAATCGCACTCGACAACCCTCTGGATCCTGAGAGTCCGACCTGAGCTACTCGACCAGCTACGTTCGTGACCGCGACGCCAGTTAAGATTGCATACCCAACAATCAGCCCGAGGCCGATGGCTCCAATTGTCGCGTACGTGTTCGCAGTGAGCGCCACGAGTGCAGTATCGAGATACCCGAAGTCGGCACCGAGCATCTGCATCGAGTACTCCGGGAATGAACTCAAAATTAGAAGGACGTAGGTTGCGACGGAGACCCCGACGAACAGGAGTCCCCGTATCGTAGACGTCAGCGGATAGGCCAGTGCTGCCAGAAGCTTGTTCGGTGTGGTGTTCGAGACGCAGGGCGATCATGCGTTCTGCACCCGTGTGATTGCTTCGTCGAATCGGTCGTATGGCTGTGCCCCGACGAGTTTGCCAGCGGTATCTACATCGCGATTGTAGAGAATGAACGCAGGCGTCCCACGGATCCCGAACTGTGCCGCCTGGCTCATATCCTTGTTAATCGACGCCTCAATCTCGCTTCGGTGGGTCTGCATACACGAATCGACAGCACTTGCATCGACACCGTCGACGCCTTGAGTGATCTCCAGGAGATTTGCTTTCGACGCCCATCCCGAGTTCTTTGAGCCCTGCTTGTCAAAGAGCGTCGAATGCCACCGCCAATACGCCTCGGGGGTGTCCTCTCTCACCTGCCGCCAGACACAGCGATCCATCACCGCCGCGGTCATCGACGCTTTGCCCATATAGGGAAACTCGATGAAGACGACCCGAACGGTGCCCGATTGGACGTGGTTCCGGATTATCTTCGGAAGCGTATTCTGCTCGAAGCGACGGCAGAAGGGGCACTGGTAGTCACTCCAGTAGTACATATCGATAGGGGCGTCTAATGGCCCCATGATCGGATGGCCCTGCAGGTCAATTTCAAACCCGGTCGTTTTCGAACTGGTATGGAACGGGGCCGCAGTCGGAACTTTCGAATCCTGGCTTGCGTCTAGCCTCGAAGCCCCGTAGACGATGCCACCACCTGCGAGGATTGTTCCGATACCGCCAAGAACCGCACGCCGTCGTGAGATCGAAGACGGAATATCCATACTTGGATTGCGCCCTCGTCATATATGGTTGAAATGGCGATTCACAGGGTCTGCAAAAATGCGCCCAGTGCGGATAGTGGGCAGCACGCTACAAGGGATTGCAATTAGAAGAAGTCCACTCGGTTTTGAAGAACACCAGTTGGAGTCTCCCCATTAAAGTAGTCAGTACAATGTATCTATGGGCGGCTACTGATCTATCTGGAACTGCCACGCAGTCGGAAGCTGTGCGTAGACGACCGCGTTGTCGACGAGCACGTCGACGGGGACGTATTCGTCGGGCGCGTGGACGGTGTCGGTTCCGAGCGCGAACTCGACAGTCGACACCCCCGCGTTTCGGAGGGTCTTGGCGTCCCCGCCGCCCGTGGCACTCCGCCGGAAGACACGCTCGCCCGTAACGTCCGCCGCCGTCGACGCGACAGCTTCGACGAGCGGACTGCCGGGAGGTTCGGCGGTCCCGACGCTCCACGAGACGTCGGCTATCGTGATACCCTCGCAGTCGGCAACACACTCCCGAATCCCCGCGAGCACGTCGGGCGTGTGGACACCCGCTGTCAACCGTACGTCGATTTCGGCGCGAGCGGACTGTGGGACGCTGTTAATCGCGTCGCCCCCCTCAAGGATGCCGAGATTGATCGAGGGATACTGGAACAGATCGCGAGCGACGTCTTCGCCCATCGACGGGCTGTAGTATTCGATGGACTCTTCGACGATCGGCTCCACGTCAGGGTCAATATCGAGTCGCTGGGTGCCGAACCGTTCGCGTAAGGTCTCCACGGCATTGTAGAGTCGGTCAATTGCGTTGACGCCGAGTACTGGCCGGGAGCCATGGGCACCCTCACCGCTGGCTTCGAGCGTCAGCCAGATACTGCCCCGGTCCGCGACCGTGACGGAGTGCCGGCCCTTCTCACAGGTCGGCTCCCCGATGACGCAGGCATCCGCGTTGAGATCCCCATTCTTCAGCAGCGCGGGCAGGCCCGCATCGCCGCCCACCTCCTCGTCGCTCACGAACGCAAACAGAAGGTCGACAGGTGGCTCAGTGTCGGTGGCTGCGAAGGCTTGAATCGTGAACAGCATCGACGCCACAGCGCCCTTCATGTCGGTTGCGCCGCGGCCGTAGACGCGGTCGTCCACACGTTCGCCTGGGGTCGTGTGCCCACGCCTCGTCGTCGAATGGAACGGTATCGAGGTGGCCGTTGTATAGGAGCGTGCGGTCCGACTCACCGGGAACCCGAACGAGCAGGTTCGGCTTCGCCGGATCGACCGCGAACTGCTCGACGTCGACGGGAAGCGGGTCGAGGAACTCCTCGATCTTGGCAACGATTTCGCGCGTATCGCCAGGTGGGTTGGCCGTATCGATTACGAGGAGATCCAGACCGAGCGCGACCAGTTCCTCGCGGTGGGTGTGCACGTACTCGGCGAGAATCCCCTCATTCATCGCTCTGAAACCGCGGCTTCGACCGTTTGGATGACTTCGTACGGGTCGTGCTCCGTATCGTTTCGAAGGGCGACAACGAGACCTGTGGTCTCCGTGACCGGCACCACGACTGTAACCACATCCTCGTAGACGCGAGCAGTCGCGCGTAACGACTGCCCGTGGTGGTTTTCGTACGCTGGAATACCGATCCCCTCCAGTTGAACGTTCTCCAGAATCGCGGTGACGTCCGCCGTCGTGTACTGGGCGGACGCAGCGCCGTCCCGGTACGGGACGCTGTACTCGCCGTTCTCGTAGGCAGCAATACCGACCAGTGACTCACCGACGGTGTCGGTCAACGGCGATTCAAGTCTTCGCGCCACGTCGGAGATCGACTGAGTACTGGCGGTCTGCTGGTCTGATGACGAGTGATTGTCGGCCATAGTGGGGTGGTTATGTGTGGTTCTCGATAACGGTGCGAAGCCGTGATTCGTCTTGCATTCCGATCAGCCGCTCGACCGGCTGCTCGTCCGCGAACAGGACTAGCGTGGGGACGCTTTGAACGCCGTACTCGGCGGCGAGCTGTTGGTTCGCGTCAATATCGACCTTTGCGACCGTCGCGTCGGTGTCGGCGGCGATAGTCTCGACGACTGGTTCGAGCATCTGGCACGGCCCACACCAGTCCGCGTAGAAGTCCACGAGCACGACGTCGTGCTCGTCGACAGTTTCAGCCAACGCGGCCTGTCCGTTGATCTGGATCGGCGTCATTGGAGTCTGCGTGGTGGCTTCGGTCGTCTGCGCTGACTCGGCTCTGTCACGAAGCTCTTCCAGTTTCCGCTGTCGAATCTCCTCTAAATTCTCCGCCATGCTGTGGTTCTTCGACACGCGACGCTTTAGTTGTTTTGTACGAATGTCACAATACTGTACTGGCGCACGGGTTCGACGTGATGCCTCGGGAAGTCAGTGAGCGAGCTGTACCTAGTCACTCCGGAGCGGGCGGTTCGTGCGTCCCGAACTCGGGGTGGGTTTCCTTCATCCAGACGTACACGATCGCTCCTGAGACGAACATCAACAGGGCTATTACGTAGAACGCGGCCTCGATGCTCAGCAACTCCATCGAGAGGCCGATGAGGATGGCGCCGACGCCGTAGCCGGTGTCCCGCCACATCCGGTAGACGCCCATTCCGGTCGCACGCCACGTCGGGTGCGCGGCGTCTCCAGGCACTGTCATCAGGTTCGGGTAGAGCAACGCCATCCCGAGCCCCGACACTCCGGAGAGTACAATCCACGGGAGGTACCCATTGACGAGGACCATCCCGAGGACGCCCGCGCCGGCGAGGAACATCCCGGCGAGGACTGGTGGTCGGCGTCCGATGCGGTCGGCGAGGCCGCCGGTCGCAATCTGGAGGAAGTACATCGCGCTGTGGACGGCGACAACGAATCCGACCGCCGCGATGCCGAGTCCCTGACTGGTGAGATACAGCGGGACGGCAAGCCAGAACAGCGTGTCGACGAACTTCTCGATGTGTCCCGCCTGGGCCGCGGCGAACAGTGTCTTGTCGCCGTAGGTCGCACGCTTCAGGACCTCGACGAACGGCAGGTTCGCGTCGTGGTGGTCGTCGTCCTCGACCTCCAACTCCGCGAGGTGGGCCGTCTCCTTGATCAGGAAGATCGAGATGAGGAACGCCAGCACGACGACAGCAGCGAGGAAGTAGAACGGCTCCGGCCGAAGGCTCGTCTGAGCGGCGATGACACCCGTCACCCAGGCGCCGACGGCGACGCCGGTGTACCCGAACGCTTCGTCGATACCGACCGCGAGGCCGCGCTGGTCGGGGCCCGCGATGTCGATTTTGGCGTTAATTGCCATACTCCAGGTCAACGCTTGGTTGATCCCCAGTAAGACGTTCCCGACAGTTATCCACGCCCAGCTCGGGGCGTAGATGAGGATGATGGGCAGCGGGAGTGCGGTCGCCCAGCCAAGGACGAGTACGGGCTTGCGGCCGTACTCGCCGCCCCATTTGCCGGCGTAGAGGTTCAGGAGGCCCTTGACAAAGCCGAAGGAGACGACGAACGAGCCGATGACGAGCAGGGACTCGACGCCGAGGACGTCACGGCCCAGTACCGGGACGACAGCCCGTTCGGACCCAATAGTCAGTCCCGTGGCGAACACCAACAGGACGTGGAGTGAGAACTGCCCGAGGTGCTCACGGATACCCTGTTTGAGGTCAGTTTCCGTACTCATGGATTACTCGGCGGCGCAGTTGTTGGGGCCCAGTTCCAGCTTGGCCAGTTCGTCGGCCGAGACCGATTCTTGTCCCACGTTCGTCCGCTTGACACGCTCGAAGTTCGGCGGATGGTCCGGAATGTCCGCTGCGAGTTCCTCGACGAATTCCTCCCGGTCGCGGCCCAGATCGTCGTTTTGGTCTTTGACTTCAGCAAGGGTCGCAGCGACTGGCGGTTCAGGGGACCCAGGGTCGTGGGCCGGCAGGACGAGCGCGTCGTCCGGTCGATCGAGCAATCGTTGGAGACTCTCGTAGAGTGTTGCCGCGTTCCGTTCGACATCGGAATCCTCGATGCCTGCTTCGACGCCAAGTTCGACGCGGCCCACACTCTCGTGGAAGAGTGTGTCGCCCGTGAGCAACGCCGCCCCCTCGATGTCGAAGGAGACGCTTCCCTCACTGTGGCCTGGCGTGTGAATGACCTCGACGTCGGCCCGTCCGACCGGTACGGCCTGGCCGTCTTCGAGGGGTGTCGCGTCGAGCGCGAGCGCGTCTTTCGGGTGAAGGTAGTAGGATGTATTGTGTCGGTCGGCGAGCTCTGCGGCTCCGGAGACGTGGTCGGCGTGGGCGTGCGTGTCGAAGACGCCGACGAGGGTGGCATCGTAATCGTCGAGGATCAGTTCGTACTCGTCGAGATAGTGCGACGGGTCGAAGACGGCGGCCTCCCCGTCCGAGACGAGAACGTGTGAAAGACAGCCCTTTCCCGGACGCGCGACCTGAACGAGCGTGCCATCGAGGTCGGCTGGTACTTCTGCGTGCCGATGGATGCGGCTCCACCCATTCATCCCATCCATGAGCGTTACTGCGTTGTAGCCCAGTTCATTGAGGACCTCTGTCGCAGTCTGGGAGACGACACCTGCGGCACAGACCGTGACAATCCGCTCCTCACGTGGAAGGTCGGAGAGGGCGTCTTTGGCCTGTTCGGGGTCGTCAGTGAGTTCGTCGTAGACGTCGACGTTGACACTCCCCGGGATATGCCAGTCCTCGAAGTCTGCTTCGTGGCGGATATCGACGACGAGAAGATTTTCGTCGCCGTCGTGTACCAGTTCGCTAACTTCGTTCGGCGGTAGTTCCTCCATCTGTGGTTCCGTGTAGCAGGGAGACCAGCAACAGGCTACTGCCGGACATGACCGGCACTGTTAATTTTGCCGAGGCCAAATGTGTTCGTATGAGTCTGTACGAGGCGTCGATCCGGGTCAAACACGAGTGTCCGTACCGGTCGATATCGGAACGCTATCCGGACTTAACGATACGCGAGTGGCCGCTGAGCGACTGCCAAGTTCTCGAAATCACAGCCGAGGAGACGCCCACCGACGAGTTAATCGATCAGCTCGGCACCGTGCTGCACGAGTCAGCGGACGAGGACGGGTATCACGTCGTTACGCAGTCCTGTCTCTGCTCGCTCGACGAATCGATTATCGACCGATTCGAGAAACATAATTGCCTGTATCAGTCCCCGACCATCTACCGACAGGGCTGGGAGCACTACACGGTGATTGCGTTTGATGGAGAAGACATCCGGGCGCTGCTCGATGACTTGCGCTCTGATAGAGAGATCGAACTCCTCTCGAAAACCTCGATTTCAGAGAAACAGGTTCCGCACAGTATGTTGGCCCCGGTCGACCAGCTCTTCGAAAACCTCACAGACCGGCAGGTGGCAGCACTCCAGTTAGCGCTCGAAACGGGCTACTACGAACAGCCACGGAAGACGTCGCTGCGTGACCTCGCCGAGCAGACGGCCGTCGCTCGGTCGACGTACGAGGAACACCTTCGAAAGGCGGAGAACAAACTCCTCACGAACGCGGGTCAGTTCCTCCGGTTAGTCACTGCGACGACGACATCGAACCCGCTACAGGTCGAAACAACCCCGCAGGAAGAACAGGCCGCCGACTAACCCGGCCGAGGAGTTGAGATGGTAGGTTTCAGGTTCTCGTCTGCTTAGTTCGCGGCGCAGTTGTTGGGGCCGAGTTCGAGCGTCTCGACGTCGCCACTAGGCTGTTCTTTGCCCCAGTTGATCTGCTTGATCTCGTTGTAGTTCGCGGGCTCGTCGGAGAGACTCTCGACGATGGTCTCGACGAACGTCTCCTCGTCGCCGTCCTCGACGTAGCTCAGCAGTTCGTTCGTCGTCTCCGCCTGCAGGTCGCCGAGCGCCGTCGCAAGCGGCCGAACCTCCTCATCACTGAAGTGACCGGGGAGGACAACCGTCTCGTCCGAGAGATCGGTTAGCGTGGTGAGGCTGTCGAATAGCCGGCTGGACGCCTCGCGAACGGCCTCCTCGGAGCCATCCTCGAGGTCAGGTCGACCGACGCTCCGCAGGAACAGCGTGTCTCCGGAGAGGAGCGCGTCGTCGAACCGGAACGAGACGCTGCCGGGCGTGTGACCGGGGGTGTGCAGCACATCGAGGGCTCGGTCGCCGACGGCAATGCTGTCTCCATCCTTGATTTCGGTGACTTCGTCGAGTTCGCCCGCATCCTCGGAGTGGAGATAGTAGGGCACGTCGAGTTCGCCGGCGAGCCGGCGGGCGCCGGAGACGTGGTCGGCGTGGGCGTGCGTGTCAGCGACCCCGATGATATCGAGGTCGTTGTCGTCCGCGACGTTCAGGTACTGGTCGATGTACTGGGTCGGGTCGACGACGACGGCTTTGTCGCCGTCGTGTGCGAGGTAGGATACACAGCCCGTCCCGGGGCGAACGATCTGGGTGATGCCGTCGGCGCTACCCACGTCGTATTCGCGGTGGACGCGTCCCCAGGCGTTCATGCCGTCGGGGATGGATTTGGCGTCGAACCCGTGTTCGCGGAGGAAGTCGGCAGCGCGGGCGGACGTGACGCCCCCGACACAGACGACAGCGATTTCTTCTTCTTCGGGGAGGTCGTCGAGATTGTCTTCCAGTCCCGAATAGTCGTACTGGAGGAGTTCGTCGTAGATGGGAACGTTCGTGCTTCCCGGAATCTGCCACTCCTCGTAGTCCTCCTCGTTGCGGACGTCGAGGACAAATACGTCCTCGGCGTCGTCTTCAGCGATGCGGCGTGCGACCTCGGACGCGTCGATATCAGTATTGCTCATTACAGCCAATACTACACAGCCAGGTGGATATAAATGTGTTGGGAGCGGGTTATTGGAGGGGACGCCTATTCCTACGGCAATGCCGGTATATCGTCCCAAAATATAATTAGTGGCTTGAAACAGACCGGTTATGGTTGATGTCTGGGTCGCCAGCTATTTCATAATTCACCCACAACTGCATAGCATGGGTCATCACACATTCGACGCTGACAAAGCGACGAAACTTGAGGACGCGGCGACACGGTATCGGTATCTCTCTCGAGAGAGCTTCTCTGGGCCCTTGATCCGGATGAAGCCGAGACCGTCGCTGATCTGGGTAGCGGAACCGGCTTCTACACAGATGCAATCGCGCCGCACGTTGGTCAGGTCTATGCAATTGATATCCAAGAGGCGATGCACGAGTACTACCGCGACAAGGGTGTTCCGGAGAACACCGAGCTCGTGACGTCTGGTGTAGATAGTCTCCCGTTCGAATCCGACGAACTAGATGCGGCAGTCTCGACGATGACGTATCACGAGTTTGCAAGTGCACAGGCACGTTCCGAACTTGCACGCGTTCTCGCTCCTGGCGGTCGCCTCGTTATCGGCGATTGGTCAGCGGACGGTGCCGGCGAAGATGGCCCGCCGTTGGAAGAACGCTTTGCTGCCGGTGAAGTGACGTCAGCACTTCGCGATGCCGGCTTCGAGATCGAGTTCCACGCAACTCGGCCGGAGACGTTCCTCGTCGTGGGTATCACCGATGAGTAGTATTGGGCCCTCGCAGCTGGACGACCGTCGATCCGACGACGACGTTTTCGTTCTCGATATTCGCCCAGAACAGGAATACCGGGAGAACCACATTTCGGGCAGCACCAACGCACCGGTCTACCGAGACCTGCAACAAGGCCGTCTCGAAGCGCTCGACTCGCATCTGGACAGGATTCCAGACGACACGGAAGTCGTCACAGTATGTAAGGCGGGTATCGTCGCTCGGAAAGCGACCGAGTACCTCGAAGACGCAGGCTACACAGCCACGACGCTTACCGGCGGATACACTGGGTGGCGACAGTACGAGCGAAATACAGTCCTGTATCGGATTACCTCATTTCTCCGAAAAATCGTCCGATAGCCGGGGGAGTGAGACGCTCCAGTGGCGAGGTCGGTTTGCACGCCGTCACGGACTGTCGCCAATTTAGGCCGATACTCTAGCTGAGGAACGCTGCGTTAACTCTCAGCGGGTGCTGCGGGTTGCGATTTGTTTCCGTACTTCTCTTCGAACTCACCGATGAGCTGGCCCATTTTCGCGTACCAGTCGTTGAGCGTCCGCTGCATCTCGCTTGTGATCTCGTCGGCGTCACGCGGATGGTAGACGTGGTAGTAGCCACCCTGCTCGTAGTTCACCTGTTCCTTCTGGATGAAGCCCGCCTGGAGCAGCCGCTGGACGCTGCGGTACGCAGTCGACCGTTCACGGTCGACCTGTTCTGCGATTTCGTCGACGGTGAGTGGTTCCTGGCGGTCCTGAAGCAGCTGGAAGATGTCCTTGTCGATCGTCTTGAGGTCGTGGAAACACTCCAGCAGTCCCTCACACTGCATGTCCCGCCGGAGCATCTCATTCATTGATTCAGCCATTACTAACGGAGTGTAGGTGTTAGAGCCTCAAAAGTGTTTGCATAGTCGGCACAATACTGTACCGACCTACGACGTGGTGAGCCGGCACCACGTCCCGGTCCGGTCGTCCCGGAGCCGGCAGACGGCGGCGAGGACGACGGCGCCACTGACGAGCAGCGCCGCGCCGAAGATGAGTACCGTGCTCAGCGTGTTGAGCAGGTCGATCCCGTAGACCGTCCCGAGTTTGTTCGACGCGACGGCGAGACTCCCCGCGAGCAGCATCGCCGCGAAGTAGCCCTTGATCTCGTCCTCGTCGACGAGGTTCGTCGCACCCGCCCCGACGCGAGCCCCGAGCGCGCTCCCGACGAGCAGGAACGCGACGACGGGCAGCGCGACCGAGCCCGACTGGGCATAGGTGAACGCACCGAACGCGCCCGAGATCGTGATCTGGAGGATGTCAGTTCCTACGGCGATTGCAGCAGGAACCCCGAGCCCGTACATCATCGCCGGCATGAGGAGGAACCCGCCGCCGACGCCGAGGAAGCCCGAGAGGACGCCGATGACGAGCCCCACGGCGAAGATAATCGTCCCCGAGACGCGGACGCCGCCGCGTAACGTCACCATCGGGGGGATGTGAATCGATTGGACGCGGTCCGCGAGGTCGCTACTCGTCTCGGTATCGTCGTCGTCGTCGGACCACGCGTCCCGGAGCGTGAGCAGCCCCACAGCGGCGAGCAGGCCGACGTAGGCGACGTTGATGATGAGGTCGGCCATTCCGGTGGCTTCGAGGAAGAACACGACGCTCTTCCCGCCCTCGATGCCGATGGTCATCGCGACGGTCATGATCGCTGCGAGCTTGTAGTCGACCTGGCCGTGGTCGCGGTGGCGGAGCGCGCCGATGACGCTCGTCCCGAACACGAACGCGAGCCCGCTTCCGACGGCGACTGTCGATGGATAGCCCATCACGAGTAGTGCAGGTGTGACGAGGAACGACCCGCCCATACCGAAGAACCCGAACAGGGTCCCGATGAGCAGGCCGAACCCGACGAACACCGCGACCATCGTAAGGCTCAGACCGAGGATCGCCACGGTTAGTCACCTCCGAGGGCGTCGATGACGGTCGCGCCGACCGTGTTACTAAGCAGGCCGTACGCCAGGTACAGCACGAAGGCTTCCGCGAGGACGACCCCAACGGTGGCGACAGCCTGCGCGGGCCCACTCAAATTCTCGAGTCCGAACATCTTACACGACCCCCATAGTCTTGTTTCTAAACCCAGTTACCGTACAATACTGTTGCCGGACGGCGGTGTCTGTGAGCTGTGATGGCATGATTAGGTTCCCTCCTCGCTGCCCATCAGCGAGCGGACGTATCCCTGTGCGTACGCGCCGAGGAACATCCCGCCGATGGCCCACAGGATCGGATAGTTCCCGACGCCGAAGCTCGCGTAGGCGGCGCCAGGACAGATTCCTGAGAGCCCCAGCCGACGCCGAAGATCACGCCTCCGACGACGACGTTGCGGTCGAACTCCTTCACGCGGCGCGTGTACTCGCTCGCTGTGAGCGGCGCACGATCGAGGTAGCGCGTTGCGACGGCGAACGTGATGCCGGTGACGACGGCGGCCCCACCCATCACGAAGACGAGTCCGAAGTCGTCGAACTGGAGGAAGTCCAGCACGACCTCGGGACGCGCCATGCCGCTGACGGCGAGACCGAGGCCGAATATCAGCCCCCCGACGTAGATGACGGGAAGGAACCATGGGCTTCGCGTCTCGTTGCTCATGGTGTCACCCCCAGTGCTTGGACGAGTTGCGCGGTTCCGATGGCGAACGCCATGAACGTCGCGACGTTCACGAACGACGTGTTCGAGAGGGAGCCGACGCCACAGACGCCGTGGCCAGACGTACAGCCCTTCCCGAGGCGGGTGCCGACGCCGACGAGCACGCCGCCGCCGAGCAGCCGCCACCACTGGACGTCAGTCGTCCAGATCGTTGGGTCGGGCGCGAGGACGAGCCCCCAGAGAGCTGCGCCACTGACGATACCGAGTGTGAACACGACCCGCCAGCCGCGCGACTGGATATACTTGAAGCGGTTGAACCGCTCGACGTCGGAGACGTACGACAGCGTGGATTCGAGGAACGTGCTCGCGCCCGCGATGATGCCCGTCGCGAGGTAGATAACTGCCGCGCCGAGGCCGACGAGGAGGCCGCCGACGAGGTACGGCAGTATCCCGCGGGGGAAGGGCGTCTCGAGCACGAGCGGTGCGAGAAGTGGCTCCATCGTTAGTTAGTCATCGCCTCTTCGCTCGCGGCGCAGTTGTTCGGGCCGAGCTCCAGCTCGAAGGCTTCCTCGTCGTCGGGAGACTGCTGGCCGAGGTTCGTCGCGATGATGTCCTCGTAATTCGCCGGCTGCGGCGGCATGTCCGAAACGATGAACTCGACGAACTCGTCTTCGTCCATGGTGAGCGCGTCCATCCGCTCGACCAGGTCGCCGAGTTCCGCGGTGTAGGTGCCGTCGTCGTTCGGCGTCGCCGCGTCGCTGAAGTGTGCCGGTGCGACGACCGTTTCGTCGGGGAGGGGAAGGATCTGTTCCTGGAGGCTCTCGTAGAGCGTGCGGGCCGCGTCCTTGGCCGCCTCGGGGTCTTCGAGGTCGGGGCGCGCGACGCTCTCGGTGAACAGGCCGTCCCCCGTGAACAGTACGTCGCCGACCTTGTACGCGGTCATCCCGGTCGTGTGGCCGGGCGTGGCGATGGTCTCGATTTCGACGTCGCCGACGGAGAGTGTGTCGCCGTCGGTGACTGTCTCGTAGGCCAGGCCGTAGTCGACACCGCGCTCGGCGGCGGCCGCGGGGAGGACGGCCGTCGCGTCCGTCTCCGTGGCGAGGTCGCGGACGCCCGAGATGTGGTCGGCGTGGATGTGCGTGTCGAGCGCGTACACGATGTCTGCGCCTATCGCTCGCGCGTCCTGTTCGTACTCGTCGGTGAATGCACGGAGCGGGTCGACGACCGCCGCTTCGCCGTCCGAGGCGACGAGGTAGGCGAGACAGCCGCTGGAGGGACGGCGGTACTGGGCGACCGTGGCGTCGACGTCCACGTCGAGTTCCTGGTACTCGTAGATGCGCGCCCAGCCCTTCATGCCGCGTTCGAGGTGGTCGACGTCGTAGCCGGCGTCCTCGAGGTTGTCCGCGACGAGTTCGCTCGATCCGCCCTTCGCACAGAGCGCGGTGATCCGGCGGTCGTCGGGGAGCTGTTCGTGGAGGTCCTCCGGGATCTCGTCGAGCAGCTCGAAGTATGGGTAGTTGACGACGTCGACGTTCTCGCCGTCTATGTGCCATTCCTCGAAGTCGCTTTCGGAGCGTGCGTCGAGGATGAACACGTTCTCGCCGCTATCGATGCGTTGCTTCAGCTCTGCAGGTGTGGTTGATGCGACCGTTTCGTCCACTTCGGGATCTTCCGCTTCGGTCATCGTCAGTCCCCTCTATCGACTGCTCGCAAATAAGGCTTTGTATAGTAGTTCAACTATAGTACAACACTCTATTGGTCAAAAACCACTATTAGGGCTACTGAGAGGAGTTATACTTGGACAGAAGGTAGTGTGTTGTGGGCTAAGGGAATTACTATCGACATCCTTTTCTAACTCCACCCAATATTGGGGAGTGAAGTCACTACCATGACACAGTACGAAGCCACTGAAACTCTCGACGTGAAAGGCGAAAACTGTCCGATGCCCGTTGTCAAGACGAAGCAGAACATCGACCAGCTCGCCGAGGGCGAGATTCTCGAGGTCCTCGCGACCGACCCGGGGAGCATGAGCGATCTCGGCGGCTGGGCGGACACGACCGACGGCGTCGAACTCGTCGACCAGCAGGAGGGCGACGACGTGTACACGCACTACGTGCGCAAGACGGAGTAAACCAATGGAGAAAATCGGAATCATCGTCGACAACGACAGCCCGAAGAACCTCGCGATGGCGATGAACCTCGGCCACACGGCGCTCGCCTCCGACACCGAGGTTCTCGTCTACTTCACCTTCGATGGACTCACCCATCTCCTCGAAGGTGAGAACGACCTCTCGGAGATTGAGCCACTGCTCGAGGAGGGGATGCCAAACCCGTACGACCTCCTCGACGCACTGGTGGCTGATGGTGGCGATCTCGTCACGACAGTCGCGTGCACGACGACCCTCGACATGCTCGAATGGGACCAGGACGCCATCGATGAGACTGTCACGACCAAGTTCGCGGGTGCGGCTACGTTCCTCGATGAAGTCGAGAACGCCGATCAGGTGTTCACGTTCTAACGATGAGTACGAATACGTCACAACTACAAGGTGAGGACGTACCCTCCCGTGCGGAACTCGCCGCCCGCATCGACGAGTTGGAGACTGAACTCGCCGCGGCGACGGAGGACGATAGTGACCCGAAGATGTCGATTATCGCGACGAAGGGTACGCTGGACATGGCATACCCGCCGCTCATCCTCGCGAGTACGGCAGCCGCGTTCGGCTACGAGGTTACGGTCTTCCACACGTTCTGGGGACTCGACATCCTCCACGAGGAACGCTCCAAGAACCTGCAGTTGAGTTCGGTCGGCAACCCGAACATGCCGGTGCCGAATGCCGTCGCTGCGCTTCCCGGGATGGACCGCGTGACGACGAAGATGATGGAGAAGAAGATCGACGACAACGACACGGCCACCATCGAGGAACTCATCGACACGTCTCTCGACATGGGCGTGGAGTTCCAGGCTTGTCAGATGACCATCGACCTCATGGACTACAACGAGGATGATTTCTACGACGGTGTGACGACCGGCGTCGGTGCCGCCACCGCCATCCAAGACATGGCCGACGCGGACATCCAGCTTCTCATCTAATGCATATCGGGCTCAACTGTTGGTGAACGCGGGTAGAACTCGTTTTTCGCCAGTTTCCGATTGAGCCACCTCCCCGAGTACGGTCCGTCTCTGGTGAACCCCGGACACAATACCTAATAGCGAGGTGGCTAAATTGAGTAGTATGTCCTATACTCTGGACAAGCGTGTCGACGGTGAATTCGATAACGTCGTCGAACGGACGACGAATGCACTGTCAGAGGAGGGGTTCGGGGTTCTCTGTGATATCGACGTCCAACAGACGCTCAAGAAGAAACTAGACGAAGACTTCCGCCAGTATCGAATTCTTGGCGCCTGCAATCCCCGCTTGCGCAGCAGGCTCTCGAGGAGGAGCTTCAGTTGGGAGCGCTTCTGCCCTGTAACGTCGTCGTGTATGAGACGGACGAGGGCGAAATCGGCGTGAGCGCAGTCGACCCGGAGGTTATGCTCTCCGTGGTTGATAACCCTGAACTGGACTCGGTTGCAGCGGAGGTTCGGGAGCGATTCGAACGTGTCCTCAGCGAACTCTCAGACGCCTAATCGCACGATAGCCGAACAGTAATATGCTCACTTCTACGTGCTATCCATGACGGGTCCCGCCTCTGAGGATGTCGACCCAACTGACCCCGAGTATCGGAATATCGGGGAAGGGTTACTAGACGAGGAGATGGGGCCCAGTTCCGCGATGGCGCACCTGTATCGCGGCGAGATTCATCGGATGGCTGGCGCGAGCGCCTCGACCGGACAACAAACTGGGCGGTCATCGTCATGGCCGCAATCATCACATGGGCGTTTTCAAGTCCGAACAATCCACATTACATCCTCCTCATCGGCGTGGCGACGCTCTCAGTCTTCCTCGTGATTGAGGCGCGTCGCTATCGTGGGTACGAAATCTGGCGTACTCGGGTTCGGATTCTCCAGGAGAACGTCTGGGCGTACGGCCTCGACCCCTCAGCGGGCGTCGTGGACCCGGACTGGCGAGCAAAGCTCAGCGAAGATTATCGTACGCCGACCATCAAAATCAGCGCCGAAGAGGCAATCGCTCACCGCCTCCGACGCGTGTACCTGCCACTATTTGGAGTGCTGCTTGCTGCGTGGCTTGTCCGTATTACCGCATTCTCTCCCGAACCGTGGGTGGAGAGTGCAGCAATCGGCATGATTTCGGGTGTCGTTATTCTTGTTACTGTTGGACTCTTCTACCTTACCGCCATTATCATCGGGTGTCGGCCGCGGACATGGCATGCGAAAGGCGAACTCCGAGCAGAGGATCTCCGGGAACAGCGACGCAAATGAGAGCGGTTGTTTCATCACTCGAACGACGAGTCGGAATTTCACGCCCGTGCCGTCGGGAATATTGCAAATCTCTAGAACGGCGAAACCATCGATGCCGAAGCTGTCGTGCTTATTGCAAATAGCAGCGGTTGGAACTCCTGAAATCGATGTCACAGCAGCGCGAGCAAATCATGGATTTGATTGACCGTGGCGTGACAGTCAAGCAATGCAGCAATACGATCGAAGGCACCGATATCTCAGAAGACGATCTCATCGAAGGCGTCGAACTCGTGTCGTCTGGCGTTGGCGAGTTAACGCGCCTTCAGAACGAGGGATATACGTACATCAAACCCTAACGCGCTAGAATAGTTTCGGAACCGTATTCCGGAAGATGTTGAGCGAGATGACGAACAGCAGGGTGATGACGAACCAGTTGAATTTCTGCTCGTCGACTTCGAGCCGCCGCAGATAGGTTCCGAGGAGAAGCCCCACAATCGTGATGACCGCAATCACGGACCCGAGCCAGAGCCGGTACGTAGTCATGAGATCTGTGAAAAGAGCCATCTGAAGAATGCGGACCGTGAAGATGATCCCCAAAACCATGGAGAGCCCGCCGATATAGCGCTCGGTGTCACGCTCGAACGTATGGAAATACGCCGGGAGTAGTGGGCCGAGGTTGGATGCTGCGAGCAGGAACCCCTCAAGAAAGCCAGCAGTACTGAGTGCGACTGGGTGGTGTGCTTCTTCGATTGTCACAAAGTTCTGAATGACTTGGAAAACGACGTATGCGAAGATGATTACGCCGATGAGGAACGGCACAATCGGTCCAGCGGTGTACTGTGCAAGAAAGTAGACGCCAGTGATTGATCCCGCAATCGCCAGTAAGACGAGGATCCATTCTTGACGGACAAATGAGATTCCAGTCTTGGTCTCGCCGATCTGGAACATATTGATCATCCAGGGCGGGATTGCGAGAACGACCACCGCGAGCGTCGGGTCAATAACAGAGGCGAAGATAGGCGTCGTAATGAGTGCATATCCGAATCCGATCATCCCTTTCACGACACCTGCGACGATAGCGACGACAGCAAATAGCAGGAATAACTCGGTCGAAACATCCGACTGAATACCTTTCATAACGTTCCCCCATCCCGGGAAAAAGACGATCGCGCTCGTGAAAACCGCGAGCGTCGCGAGCGTCATCGTCACTTCTCGATACCGGAAATGAAGCAGGTGCGCGATGAACTGGTGGGGATCGACTCTGGATTTGCGTGTCCTCATACTACGGAGTAGGCTACTGATGGATCACATTAGCTGAACCCGTAATTCAGTATCCTCTTCGGCAACGTACTCGTGCAGGTATGACGGTCCGGTGACCGCAATTCTCGCCATTAGCGCGGGTTAAGTGCCGAGCACGGCGGTTATAGAATTAACAGCCGTCATATATACCGGTGATACTGTCATTAGCCATCGCAGTGTTAATTGACTCAGTGAGCCATCAATAGGATATCTTCCCTCCAACATATGACCAGTAGTATCGCCATTACGGCATCTACACAGGATTAGTCGGCGTTTCACATTCGTTTCAGAAGGTGAATAAGTAATCCCCATAATTATAATGTCATTCGTCGGTACAGATATTTTGGCTCTGGTGAATCGCCATACAGCGGTTGATTTGGCTATGTTGTGGCACGCTTGATGTTATGAACGACACATTTCAAGACGAGTTCACGAAATTCTCGGTACCACGTTCGCGCACGCACGGCGTCGCCGTGCGTGCGCTTGATCGACGAGAAGACGGTCTCACACATCGATCTTTGACGGTATCGAGGCCCATCGACCCGCGCGTTATGCGCGTGGTCGATGGGCCGGAAGATGCGATGTTTAATCAACGGCCTTACGCCTTCTTCTCGTAGTTTTTCGCGTAATCGCATCCAGTCGTAGCCTTTGTCAGCGGCGAGGCTGTGCAGGTCGCCTGCGTTGCGGGAGGCGACCTGCCAGCCGAGTTGTGTGTCGTGGGTTTTCTCGGTCGTACAATGAACGTCTAGAACAGCTTGAGTTTGAGTATCGACGAGAGCCGTCGCCTTGAGTGTCTGAACGCGGTAATTCGTGCGGCGACAGTAGTGCTTGCTAGCGTTTTCGCGGTCAAAAAACGTGGCATCAATGGCGGCGTGACCCGAGGGGTCGTGCAGCTGCGCCGACAGGCGCAGCAGCACTCGCCAGACCTTCATCTGAAACCTATCAAACGCCTTAACGAGCGTCGAGTGATCAGGGAGATCGCCCTCTTCGAGGCCGATCTCCCCACAAATATGCGGCATTTCGCTCAGCAGATCCAATGCGTTGCGGTACGACTCATCAAGGTAAATCCGCAGACAGTGCAGCGATACGAGGGCGTAGTCGGCGAAGCCGCCACCCCCTTCGGGGGCGGCGACTTCGCCTCGGTCACCAACAACATTTTTAGCCAACGTGACTGCCTTCTTCGTGAAGCGGGAAATTTTCGACATAGATCATCGGCGGTTTCCCGCTTCATCTTCCAAATTCTACCGGTCGAAACCGACGCTGTCTAGTGATTCACCAAAGCCGATATTTTTATATGGCACTCACACGCCGGCAGTATCTCGGCCGGATCGGTCGCGTCGGCGGCGTGGGCGCTGCCGCACTCCTGGGTGGCTGCGCCAGCAACCAGCAACCCGACTCAGAGTCGGTATCCGTTCGAATCGGGTCGAAGCCGTTCGCTGAGCAGAAGATACTGGGGTCCCTAGCGTATCAGCGACTGCAGTCAGTTGATTGGATTCGAGCAGTCGACGAAATTGGCTCCGGGAACTCGCTGTCGAACTGGGAGGCGACGGCAGCGGGCGAGCAACACCTGTACTGGGAATATACGGGAACGGCGTGGATGCAGCTCCCGCCGCGTCATGAGACGCGAATCACGGCCCCCAACTCACTCTATGAGCGCGTGCAGTCGGATGCTCACTCCCAGCAACTCCAGCTGGCGGAACCGGCCTCGTTTTCGAACGAGTACGTTATCGTCGCCGACGCAACGTGGGCGGAACAGACCGGAGTATCGACCATCAGTGAACTGGCAACCCATCTCCGCGACGTAGATCGAATCCCGGGAATAGCAGTTAACGAGGAGTTCTTTCACCGACAAGACGGATGGCCTGGACTTGCGTCGTATTATGATGTCAGGGCGGAAGAGAGAGAAACCCTCGAGTCCGAGACGTTCATCGTTACGTCTATCGGACTGACCTACGAGCTACTCGAGCAAGGCCAAGTCCAGATTGCAAGCGGGTTCGCAACCGATCCCCAGCTCGACCGTTCCACGATTACCGTCCTCAAAGACGACCGTGACTACTTCCTCCCGTACCAACCGGCCCCAACTGCATACGCACCTCTCATCGACGACCATCCGGGAATTTTCGAGGAGCTCTCGCCGGTGGTTTCAGCGCTCGATAAACCGACGATGCGGAACCTCAACAAACAGGTGCTAATCGATGGAGACCATCCGTTTGCAGTCGCGACACGGTTTTTAAACGAAGAGGTAGCCGCCGATGCGTAGGTCGCTGTCGGGCGTTCCAGTTCTCGGTACGCTTGTCGACGTCGT
The DNA here is from genome assembly GCF_029814175.1 of Halospeciosus flavus. GTDB lineage: Archaea > Halobacteriota > Halobacteria > Halobacteriales > Halobacteriaceae > Halospeciosus > Halospeciosus flavus. The sequence goes on from NZ_CP122313.1 coordinate 47,307, forward strand.
TCGGTCGTCGTTTCGGCGAAAGCTTGCAACGGCGTTGCTCCTCGTGTTCCTGGTCATCAGTATCGGCACAGTCGGCCTGTATGTACAGGTGGGCGGACTGCTCGAGGAGAACGTCGAGCAGTCGATGACGGCGGCCGCCGAGACCGAAGCAAACGAATTGAGCGAGTGGAATGAGCGGAATCGACTCGTTGTCCGCCTGCTCTCCGAGCATCCCGTGTACGAAGATGGAGACCGAGCCAACGTTCGAGCGTATCTACAGACCCAGCAAGAAGAACGACCAGACGCGGCGATCATCCGCGCCTACGTGATTGACCGGCGGAACCAGACCGTCGCGACGAGTACCAATCCCACGATGGAGAGGCGGACGGTCGGAAACCTCAGCTGGAGTGAACGGTTCTCCTTCAGGGATTTCGATGACGTCCAGGTGACCGAGCCGTACGCGGTGAACGATACGACGGTTATCGGCTTCATCTCACCAATCCGCCGGACACCAGAACAGTTGCTCGTCGTGGAGGTAGACACTGCAAGCGTTTTCCAACGGTTCGAACACCCTGTCGACAACGGGTTTACCCGAGTCGTCAACTCGAACGGGACCGTCGTCTTTAGTGATGATGCGGCGGCGACGCTCACGCAATACCGTGATGGGGCTCGTCGCGCCTCCGCTGTCAGCAGTGGCCTTCGTGGGAATTCCGGGTTCACCGAGTCTCCAACGTACGAAAACCGAGTGGAGACAGAGGGAGAGTACGTTGCGGCGTATGCAGCGGTCCCGAACACCGACTGGGTCGTTATTGAGCATGCACCGGCCAACGATGCGTACGTCATTACTCGGCAAGCGCTCCGATGGATCGGTGGGATTGCAGTATTCACGTTACTCGCACTCGTGGGTGTCGTCAGCGGTCTCGGCCGGGACGTGACCGGGGCCCTATCCCGTATCACCGACCGAGCGGAGCGGATCGAGGATGGTCAGTACGATGTCGAGTTCGATACTGACCGTCCGGACGAATTCGGTGACCTCAATCGGACGGTAGCCTCGACACGGGACGCCCTGCAACAACGCATCGAGGAGATTCGCGACACCAAGGCAGAACTCGAAGCCTCGAATACCACCCTCGAAGAACGGTCTGAGATGGTGGACGTCCTGAACCGTATCTTACGGCATAATGTTCGAAACGAGGTGAACGTCATCACTGGCCGTGCAGAATTGGCCGCATCCCGCGTCGACGATGACGAGGCACAGGCAGATCTGGAGGCCGTACAGAATGCTGCGTGGGAACTCAGTACGATTTCAACGCGTACACAGCGCATCAAGCAGCTGCTCGCCGAAGAGGAAGCGGAGCCGGAACCCATTCACCTGAACGAAGCATTAGCATCGAAGCTCACCGACGTCGAGGCTAGTACACCATGTGCGAGCGTCGAATTTGACCGGTGTACTAGCGACCCAGTAGTCGAGGCGCCACAGACCTTCCCGACAGCAGTCGCTGACGTCGTCGAACAGATCGTGACACACAACGATGGGAATGTAGAGATCACTGTTTCAGTAACCACCGAGAACACTGATTCAGATGGAGGATCAGTCGTTCTCCGGGTCGATGATGATGCCAACGGGCTTCCAGCGTTAGATATTGAGGCCGTCAAAGCAGGGGAGGAGACCCCGCTCAATCACGCGGAGGGACTAGCGCTCTGGTGCCTGGAGTGGACAGTAACGAAATCTGATGGGGAGCTACTAGTCGCACCAAATAACGCGACTCTCAAAGTCCAAATGACCCCCTCCTCGGCAGCCGCGTAGCCTGGTTTTAGACCTGCAATCGTCGTTCCGAGCCACGACCCACCATCAACAGCGAGCGAAAGTGTGACGGGAAGTTACACACAAGTTAACCAACAGCCCACGATTTGGAAGTGGCTTGTTGGTTAAGTTTTTCCGCTCTTATGTAGAAACACGGAAAGACGCAGTAGAGTGGCTATTAGTGTGTTTTCTCGGTGAAGTGAATTCTGCCGAGGCCGACCATCAAACAGCTCCTCAAGCACAAAACTCTCCTCGGCGATCAACCGTTTTCCGCAGCTCTACACAAGAGCGAGTTTTTCTGCGCCCGCCGAGGGGCGGAGGCGCATTCAGACCTCCGTCGAATGATGACTGAACCCTATCTCACGACGGTCCTCGAGGAAGCCGAGCACGTTGCCAAGCACTACGACCAGGTCGCTCGAACGGCAGACAACCAAGCCCACGAGTACCTCCGATACGCCGCCCTCCGGGTGCTCGAAGGCGAGGCAGACCACCTCCCAGCAGACTGGACGCCGGTCGACGGCGTGACTGTCGGCTACGGGAGTGACGAGGCGATGTTCGATAGCTGGGAGTCCGACGTCGAGTGGTGGGACACAGTACCGCCACAAGACGACCGTACGCGCTTTCGAGTGTTCTACCCTAAGGACCAGACAACGGTTCCCCGGGTCATCCTCACCGTGATAGCCACGCTGGGGGCATGGCGAGTCTGGGAAGGTAGTGGCACTGCCTGTGGCTCCTACGACCAGCGAGAGCGACGAGAAGTCCACTTTCTCTGGCCGGAGGGGAACCTTGCGCAAGCACTCTTGGAAAACCGGATTCAGGAGATTGGGGGCGCTGTCGTCCCAGACGGAGGACAGGAGGGAGACGTTCGCGACCGAATGCTCGTATCGGACGGCTCCACCTCGGCTGAGGTTCTCAAGCCACGAACGAAACGCGCTGTCGAGGAAGCGATGACTGTCTCCCTACTCGCCAAGGGTGGTCGATACGAAGTCGAAGCGGCGTCCGAAAATCGATACGAAGTCGATATCATCGAAAATCTTGTACCCGTCCCGATTGGCAGCAGTGCGCTCCAGACGGAGACTGCAAACATATGCGTCGCGTCGATTACGAAATCAAACAGGGGTGGGTCTCACGTCCAAATGGTCCTTCCACCACAGATGTAGGGCCTTGTCTTGCTTCTCAGTCTCTTCTGCTCAGTATTTTACTCCAGAGTAAACTACTTTGGTATACTCGGTTGAATACACGAATATGGACGATGGCCTTGGGAACAGTGGAAACACGGCACCACGGGAACTCATCCACTTCGTCACCCAACAGACGCGGTTCGCGCTGATCAACAACATCCCCCAGCATCCCGAGCAGCTCCCCTCAATGTACGAGCTCAAGGAGGTCAACCCCAGCGTGAGCGACGCGACCGTCTACAAGCACATCCAGAAGCTCATCGACGCCGGCATCGTCAAAGAAGTCGCCCTGGACGATGACCAGCGCCAACAGGGCTACCCCTGGAAGTTCTACGGGCTCACCGAGAAGGGGCGGGCGTTCCTCGACGACCACAACCTCCTCGCAGCCGAGGAGACGCTCCAGCAGATCTACGACACCATCTCAGACAAACCCGAGAAGATGGTCAAGTACGAGAACGCACCACGCCCCAATTGATATACGGTGTTCGTCGATCACCTCGTTGTGATTAAGGCTGTTCTGGCAAGGTCACTGTTTGGAACGGTGACTCGCTGGTTGTCGGACATCTCGAGTTTCGGCACCCGGAGCTGGATTTTACCCACCCTCCAGAGTTGCCGTTCCACTCGTTATGAATGATTGACCATGTTCGTTCGACACCGAATATACTGGGAAGAGACGCATTCCTCCCGTAGGTTCAACAGGTCGAGACGGCCGGCCGCGCATATCTATACGATTAAGTCGCTCAGGGGTCACGTCTGAGTATGGACGTTTTTAGCACGGATACACCGATTATCGGAATGGTTCATTTACCGCCTCTGCCAGGGGCACCAGGATTCGAAGGTACTCGAGCTGATCTCCGCGAGCGCTTACATCGCGACGCGACTGCGCTTGAATCAGGTGGGATCGATGGAATCATGCTCGAAAACTTCGGGGATGCACCTTTCTATCCGGACCGGGCCCCTCGGCACGTCGTAGCTGACGTCGCGGCCCTCGCTGCCACGCTTCGAGATGAACTGTCGATTCCGTTCGGCGTGAATATTCTCCGAAATGACGTTCAAAGTGCACTGGGTATCGCCGCAGCTACTGGTGGTGAATTCGTTCGTGTGAACGTCCATACCGGAGCCCGGCTTACCGACCAAGGACTCATCGAAGGGATGGCTCACGAAACGTTACGGCTCCGTGAGAAACTTAATGCAGACGTGGACATCTTCGCAGACATCGATGTGAAACATTCCGCACCGCTCGCCGAACGAGATCTTGCAGAAGTAGTGAGCGAACTCGTTGAACGCGGCGGTGCCGACGGGGTCGTCGTAAGCGGTGCCGGCACAGGCGAAGCAGTCGATGAATCTGTCCTTGAGCAAGTGGTCGAGGCACGCGATGCGCGTGGCCTCGAAGCACCGGTTCTGATAGGCAGCGGTGTGACACCTGATACGGCTCCTGAACTGCTCTCGGTCGCCGACGGGGCGATCGTCGGAACTGCGCTTAAACACAACGCCGAAGCGACGAACCCGGTAGATGAAGCAGCAGTCAGACGTCTCGTCGAGTCCGTTCCTCAGTAATTTGCGATGAAGTCTCGCACAGCAGCCGTGGATGGCAGGCGGCCGCGTGCGCCTGTGGCGGTACAATTGAGTGCAGCCGTAGCAGCGGCAAAGCGACCTGCTTCCTTCGCTGGATCGTCGTCAAGAAGCCACGTCTGAATCAGGCCTGCTGTGAAGGCGTCGCCAGCCCCTGTCGTATCAGCAACATCCACACTGAAAGCCGGGACCTCGGTCACGGTGTCGTTCTCAAGAAGGAGAGCGCCGCTGGCGCCTTGGGTGACAGCAGCACGTGAGACATTCTGTTGGGCGAGCGCCGCGATTGCTTCCTCACCATCTCCGCCAAAATACGACCGGGCAGCCACTTCACCGACGACAAACAGATCAACAACCGAGAAAAGCCGATCGATAGTCGTCGCCGAGGTTCCTCGACCGTCGAGTTCCGAGAGCGGGCCAGCGAGATCAAATACGAGCGTCGAAATCACACCGCGTTCCCGAGCCGCTAAAAGTCTGGAAACAACCTTATCAGGCGCATAGGCACTCGTGAAAACCACATTCGCGTCACTGAGATACTCGATATCCGAATCATCAAGCCGTAGATTCGGGACGCTCTGCCCGCCCGCGATAATCATTCGCTCCCCGTCCGGGCCACGCAGAACCAACGTGTACGATGACTCTTCAGCACCGGCCCGAACCCTCGTACAATCGAGGCCACGGCCTTCCAGATCGGCTTTGATCTCAGCACTGGAACCGGCACCGAGTCGCGTGATGATCCCCGTTTCATTCCCGAATTCAGCGAGCCCCGAGGCGACGTTTGCTGCAACACCCCCAACATCGGTCGTATGCTCATGAGCAAACGCACCACCGTCAGGCTCCGGCAAGTTCGAGAGAGTGTAGATGTGGTCAAGTACCGCACTGCCGACGGCGACAACCTCTGGTGAGGACATTACATCAACCCAGGCAGGCGATCGTTTTGAACATATAGGAATCGAAAGGAGTGTTCTTCCCGATTTTGTGCCGGTACCGAGGAATACCGAGCGTTATCGTCGTTTTAGGTCCGAAGCCGGACTTCGATTTCGTCCGGCCCGGTAACGGAGAATCCGTCTTCCGTCTCGGAGACTGGATACTCACCATCCCCGATTCGGGCCTGGATTTCAGTAAGTACCGCTGTGTCAGGTACCACGATTTCAAACCAGGATATCCCCCTTCCGGAGGCCGGTTTGGATCGACGGCTCCACGTGTTGGCGCCGAGATGGTGGTGGTAGCCGCCAGCAGAGACGAAGAGTGCAGCCGGTGCGGTGGTCTGTGCCTCGAAGCCGATGAGGTCAACGTAGAACTCGCTGAACTCCTCAAGCGAGGATACTTCAAGATGAACGTGCCCCACATCTGTGCCATCAGGCAGATTCAGGTCGCCTGCGGCGGCCGCTGCTATCGGTTCTAACTCTAAGGCGTAAGTCCCCATACGAACGGTTCCGTCATCACTGTAGGGCCACTCATCCCGCGGGTAGTCCCGATAGATTTCGATGCCGTTTCCCTCCGGATCAGTGAGGTACAGTGCCTCGCTAACGCCGTGGTCGGACGCACCACCGAGTTGCCAGTGCTCTCGAATGCGAGCCAACGCGTCACCTAACGCTTCGCGTGAAGGGACTCTAAACGCGTTATGGAAGAGCCCCGAACTCGAGCTGTGCCGTTCGGCGGCGTCTTCAGCTTCTTCTAAAATCAGGAGCGGTTTGTTTGAAACACCGAGGATGGTCTCGTCGTCGGATTGACCCAGTATACTGAGCCCTACGACATCCCGGTAGAACCCCGTCATCTCGTCGATATCGTTAACACGGAGGGCAGTCCGCCCAATATGCGTCCCCTCTGGGAGCGTCTCCGGGTGGGTTTGCGGGGTCATTTGCAAGTCGTGAGAGGCCGCTGTTGAGTGCGTACAGCCATGGTCTCAGTCCCGGTTCTACTGGTGACAAAGACAATTGCATTTCGAGGTTCCATTCTATTACTTAGTTTGAAAGCAACCCAGTATATAGCTCAGGCAACAACCATGTGACCTGGTTATGGTGACCCAACCATCGGCGAGAGGTGTGGCCGACCAGGATGACAGACAGTAGCAGCGCCAGCGTGTTCAGTTCTGGATAGTAGCGAGTGAGAAGGTTGATTCCGAGCGAGAAAGTCGCAGCGAGTATCAGTAATTTCTCTCCTCTTTCTTTGAGGTATGATATAGCTCTTCGCGGTCGTTCCCTCCGAACTTTAATCTCTGGCCGCCACGATTCGTTTACAATTCCAATTTTCATATACTCTGACTGATTGACCGTAGAATAGTAGTCTCTAGGCTCAGTCACTGTAGTTACCAATCTGAGGTCTTGAGGGATATCACGAACTACAGAGCAGGCGTTTACCATTCAATTAGCCTACTACAACCGAATATAGATTATAGGCAGTAATGGCTGTTTCCCAAACGAAGTGTGCTTACCAACCAGTTAGTTTTTGTTCCAAGAAAACGGAGTGTTAGATATGACGGACGCTGTAAGTCGTCGTCGAACGGATTACTCGAACGCTGAGATGAGCGTCGTCGGGTATTTGATCGCTACGGCATTAGGAGTTCTACTCCTGCCATTGCTTCCCATTCTAGTTCTTCTCTGGATCGGAACCAAACTAACCTGATCTGGTCCGGTGTGCCGATATCTGGGATCCCTCTGAGCAGCTGAATCGACACGGACTTCCTCCTACAGTAGCCAAATTTGTACACTGATGGATCGAGATTCGTGGGTTTCGAACGTGGGATTCGTACTTGCGGCCGTCGGCAGTGCAGCCGGGTTGGGGAACATCTGGCGGTTCCCATGGTTGACTGCTGACAACGGCGGCAGCGCTTTCCTCGTAATGTACTTGCTGCTCGTCGTCGGGATTGGCGTCCCTGGGTTGCTCGCTGAACTCGTGCTGGGCCGACGTGGCCGCCAAACGCCAATCGGTGCGCTCCGCGCGCTCATCGGCTCCCGGTGGGGCACACCACTGGGCGCATTCAACGTCATCACAACCGCCGTAATGCTGTCGTTTTACTCGGTCGTCGGCGGCTGGATCCTCAGATACACACTACTGTCACCGACCGGCGCATACTTCGCGCAGCCACAGCAGTACTTTAGCCACGCAAGCCACGGCCTCCCGGCAGTCGGTTTCCACTTGCTGTTTCTCACGATTGTCGCCATCATCGTCTATTTCGGCGTGAGCCGGGGGATCGAACGCGTCTCGAAGATCATGCTTCCCGCAGTCGTCGTGTTACTCGGTGGCCTCGCCGTCTGGACGGCTACGCAGCCCAACACCGCTGTTGGCTATGCGTTCTACCTCGACTTCGATGGCGACTATCTCGCGACGCACTTCTTCGACGTCCTCGGCCCGGCAGCTGGACAGGCATTATTCACGCTCTCGCTGGGTGCCGGCGCGATGCTCACGTACGCCTCATACCTCGACGAAGATGTCTCTCTCCCGCGTGACACGCTCGTTATCGCGATTTCGAACACGGTCATCGGTGTCTTGGCCGGACTCGTTGTTCTGCCGTTGTTGTTTTCCCAGGGAATCAGCCCGGGCCAGGGTGGCCCTGGCGCGCTGTTTGTTGCACTCGCAACCGCGTTCGGTTCGCTGCCCGGCGGTACCCTCGTTGCAACCGTCTTCTTCTTCACCGTCCTGCTCGCAGCTGTAACGAGCGGCATCAGTCTGCTCGAAACCCCCGTTGCGACGCTCGTCGATAACTATGGGATATCCCGGCGACGGGCAACGCTGCTCATGACGCTGGTGATTGCGGTGACTGGTAGTGGGTTGGCACTTGCCGGACCGATGTTTCGGTTCGTGTCCGGCCCGGTCGTCGACGTGATGCTGACGATTGGCCTGTTCGCGTTCCTCGCGATCGCCGGTTGGATACTCCGCGACGATGCCGTCGCGGAATTCCAGACTGGCGCTGGCCGCCTCCGTGGGTTCGCTACGCCATGGCTGCTGGCCGTCAGCTGGGTACTGCCCGTCGTTGTCATGTTCTTACTGACGACCACGCTGGCTTCACTCGCAAGCCTCTCACTGGCGACCGTTATGCGAGTCGCAATCGCCGTGCTCGTGACGCTTGTTTGCCGGATTGCAGTCACCCGAACAACACACTCCAAAGCTCGCCCGAATGAACGAGCCTAATTGAGGGTGCCATGACATCGGATACTCCGGTACCGTAGGCCGTACGTTATGGCTGCGCGGGAACGGACAGACATCTGTCATAAGCGGCCATTCAGCTTTTTCGTGTCGCTCCCCGAACGACAGGTAGTGGCTGTGTCCGACTGCCCAGAATGTGGATTCGCGTTAGCACAAACGACGGGGAAAGGGACCGTCAATGAGGAGGCAGTCCATTTCTTTGAATGTAGCGAATGTGGGCACACGTGGACGGTATCAATCCTCTAGCTATACTGTCGGGTGTAACTATCAGCAATTACGACGTTGATGTGTCGGCATTCTGTAGCGCGGTATCCGAAACGAATGGGCGAAGAGATACCGTCTGGTTAGCACAGCCACCGGTTCAGCTATTCAACCGTCGTGAGGGCTGTTTCGCCCCCACGAGGACTGGTTACAAAGCGTGACCAACAATATCCCAACGACGGCCGGGATCCCCCGCCCGTCAAATTGGGAAGGATGTCAAGGCTGCCAGGCGAGAAGCAGAACCATTTCAAGCGACTGTACGGTAGTTCAACGTGATCTACCGAGGGAATGTCCACTGTCCAATCAGCCGTTCCACCAGGCGATTCACCGGAGGTCTGCCAGTACTGTGATGAGCCGTTCCCAACTGAGGACCGCCTCACTCTTCACAAGGGCCTCAATCACTGGCCAGACCTCACTGAGGCTGAACGAACCGCCTTCCACGATGCGCGAGCGAACGAACGCGACGCCCTCAGCTCGTTCCGGCTGCGGGCCCTCGCGTGTATCGTCGCAGTATACTTCGTCTTCCTGTTCCTCTATGCCATCTACGCCATCTAACGCCGAAAACCCTGATCCAGACGAACCAACAGAGAAAGCAACTCCCCGGGAAGACGCCAGTTCAAACACGATGCCGTCGTTCGGCATCCGCTTCGGCGCGCAAGTACTCACTTGGATAGCAGTCCTGACTGTTCTCGCCGATAGTGTCGCCGCTGCGAACGGGATGACTCTCTCCAAGCAACCACGTGAGGCGCTCGCTATCCCGCGGTGGCTGTACTTAGCGACGGGCGGTGCGACAATTGGCGCGTCGGCACTGCTTGCGAGCTTCGTTACTGATCGCGCGTTCATCTACTCGCTCCATTCCCGGTCTGTGTCCCTGCCAAGAATGCCCACGGTTCGGCGGTGGATTGGTGTCCTTGGCCAGACGCTGGCTGTGGTTGGGCTCTGTCTCATGGTGTTTCTCGGATACACCGGGCCACAGCTGCCATCGGCTAGTCTCACCGTCCTCGTCACATTCGTCGGCGTTCGCGCCGGCCTCCCCGTTGTTGCGTATCTCGTCGGCAACCCATGGCCCGCTCTGAATCCCTGGCGCGCCATTACAACTGTGCTCCCAACCGGTTTCTACGAGTACCCGGATTCATTCGACAGGTGGCCAGCCGTCGCCGGCATCCTCACGCTCGTATGGGTCGAGATCATCTTCCCTGTTAGCACTGTTCCGCGTGTGCTCGCAACGGCGATTCTCGGGTACTCGTTGTACACTATCGCTGGCGCTGTCGTCTTCGGCTCCGACGCCTGGTTCGAGCACGCGGACCCGATATCGGTTCTCTTCAGGTTCTACGGCGCCGTTGCACCTATCCAGCTCCATGACGGGTCGGCGGAGGTTATACTCCCGGGGAGCGACCTCGCGCAATCAGATGTCGTAACCGATTCCTCGGACATCGCCTTCATCATCGCGCTCATCTGGGAGCTCACGTACAGCGGTTTCATCACGACGACAGCCGGCGCACAGACCATCACAACGATTGTTGGGTCACCGCTTAGTGCCGTGATGCCAGCCACGCCGCTCGCTGTCCTGACCTATACGACTCTCTTCGCTATCGGATACGCCGTCTTCCTCGCGGCGTACTGGTATGCTGGCACTATCGCTCGCCGGCTCACTAATACCTACGTTACGAGCCGTTCGATCGCCTTACGGCTGGCTCCTCCACTTCTGGCGATCGCGGCTGGATACCACCTCGCCCACTACGCAGGGCTGCTCGTCTCGTTGAGTCCGGCGCTGACGATGGCCGTGGTGTCACCGCTGTCACCGCCTGCGAATCCGCTCGTACTCGCGCCACCCAACTGGTTCACTGCCCTCAGCATCGCGTTCGTGCTCGTAGGCCACTTGCTCGCGATCTGGGAGGCGCACGCGTCCGCATACGATCTCTTCCCGAGCCGGCTCGCCGCCATCCGAAGCCAGTACCCATTCGTCCTCGTGATGATTGGGTACACCATCGTCAGTCTCTGGCTGCTGTCATTACCGGGAGCAACGCTCCCGTATCTCGGGTAGGGCCCGTTGGTAGTCTTTAGACAGAGAAGTGGACCGCAGACATATCCATGAATGCGGTTTCGTAGCCATCGTGGCGAGACAGTTGCGGCGGAGTCTCAATTTTGATCGTGACTGTATCACCGCGCTCAACGCGATCCACAGTTGTCCCGTAGTAGTACCCGAGGTCAGGATCAAGTGTACCATCAAGTCCGGTTTGCATGACAGTCTGCCCGTCGCGTTCGACAGCCATCGAGAGCGACATCCCCGGCAGGAGAACTCGATTATATGGCGTACGCGGTGAGACAACAAGATATGGGCTATCCGTCCCCGAAAATCGCTGCTCGTCAGTAACGAGAGTTACGTAGAACAAGGCGTCGTCAGCTGAGGCTTCCCCAAGTAGCCGTCCGGGGAGCTGTTCTTTCGGTGGCGCGACTGGAGCTGGCACGCCGTCCATCTGCATCAAGTCTACTGTCCCGCGGGTGCCTGCCTTCTTACTGAGCCGGCGAATCGGGAGGTCGTACGTTTCCGCCGACTCGAAGGTGAACTGGAACTGCGCAGTCCGCATCTCCGTAAATCGACCCTTGAACGGTCTGGTCCGTGCTGCCTGAACGGGCGCAATTCGAACTGTCGCCTCATACTCACCGCTCCCCGACAGTGCCACGTTATCCCCGTAGTGGAACCCCATATTTGGGGATAGCATCGACCACAGGTTCGTCGTAGAGACGCGACCCTCCTCGTTTCGAACATCAACTGACACCGCGGTCGGGAGCACTGTCCCGGATTCGGCATCCCAGGCGCTCGCCATCAAATGCAGCGAGTCGTCCGACGAGACAACGACTTTTGTTTTGTTCGTCCCGGTCACCCTCCAGAACCGATGAGGAAACGAGTGCATCAACGCGACCCCGATACCATCGATGGTCGTCGTTTCGTACATGCCCATCCCCTCAACAATCGCAGGGTGATAGACACCATCCGGTCGGTCTTCGACGAGCGGGGGGTCGCGCCACGCGGACTGCGTCTCGAACCCGAGTCGCCGGAGACACCCGGAGACGCCGGCCACGCCAACCAGCCCACCCGCAGTTTTCAGAAACCGACGCCGGTCCATATAGAAGATAAGGACTAGCGACCGAGTAGGTGTTGCGGTTCCCAACAGGCGCAGCAAGCCCAGCGCCTCCACGTCCTCTTGGTGCCTTCACATCGTCAGCTACGGTGATCTGACCGAGGACGAGGTATCTGAGCAAGGTTCGCCACAGGGAGTGTATTGATACTCGCACTCAACATACTCACTATCATAGGTGGGCGCAGTGAGCCAGGGCATTATTTCAATTCTCTTCGGCGATCCGTTCGCGGTGATGAACACAATCGGGCTGGTGGCGTTCGCCCTCGTCGGATCTTCGAAGGCGATTCGCGAGGAGTTCGACGTGTTCGGGATTGCTATTGTGGGGTTAGCGATGGCGTTTGTCGGTGGTGCAACCCGCGACCTGCTCGTCACACGAGTGCCGTTAGTTCTTCAGTCTCCAATCGAAATCGTACTGGGGCTCCTCGGCGTCGGGTTAGCAATGGTTCTGAGCGTCGTCTTAGAGTCACCGGACACTCATCCAGTTACGCTCGTCGCAGACGCGATCGGCCTCGCTGCCTTCGCGACGACGGGTGCTATCGTCGCGACTGATGCAGGTGTCTCGGCGTTTGGTGTCGTTGCAATTGCAATGATCAACGCTGTCGGCGGCGGAGCATTCGCTGATATACTGCTTGATAGAGCGCCGTTCATCCTCTTCGAAGACTTCTACGCGAGTTGCGCCGTTCTGGGTGGCGCGGCATATTGGTTGACCGGCGTGGTCGGCGCGAGTGGCAGTACGGCTGCCGGCGCGTGTGCAGTCGTGACTGTCGGAATGCGGTTAGTCGCGGTCACGTACGATTGGCATCTCCCGACCGTACAACGATTAGAACTGCTCCGTGAATAATTGAATACTCAGGCGAGTTAGGGCCAAAGGCCGCGCGTTTCGTGGGCTTCGGCAATCCGTGAGAGCGCGACGATATACGCTGCGTCGCGCCACGTGACGTCGCGTGTCTCGAATTCTGTTTGGACATCCTGCCAGGCTGCCAGCATCTCTGTTTCCAGTTCATCGTTGACGCGTTCGAGCGACCACGCGCGGCGATTGATGTCTTGGAGCCACTCGAAGTAACTCACCGTCACACCGCCAGCGTTAGCCAGAATATCTGGAATGACCGGGATGTCTCGGTCGGCGAAGATCGCGCTCGCGGCGGTCGTCGTCGGTCCATTAGCGCCCTCGATGATGATGTCGGCAGCAACATCGTCGGCGTTGGCTTCCGTTAGGACGTTCCCGATTGCCGCTGGAATCACCACATCGACGTCCAGTTCGAGTAACTCGTCGTTGGTCACCGTTTCTGGTGCCTCGTGAGTCATCACCGCTTCTGGCTCCTCGTGATGCGAGGGAATCGAGTGTGTATCGAGGCCGTTTGCGTCGTAGATGCCGCCGTTGACGTCACTGACGGCGACGACGTTTGCACCCCAGCTGTCGAGTAATTTCGCTGCGTTCGACCCGACGCTCCCGAAGCCCTGGACGGCAATCGACGTTTCTTTGATGTCTTTGTCGTAATAGTCGATCGCTTCACGGGTGATGATCGCGACGCTCCGCCCTGGCGCTGCATCACGGCCTTTGCTCCCGCCAACGATCGGTGGTTTGCCGGTGACGACGCCGGGGATTGTTTCGCCTTCCTGCATGGAGTAGGCGTCCATCAACCACGCCATCGTTTGCGGGTCCGTCCCCATGTCGGGTGCGGGGATGTCCGTGGTCGGCCCGATAACCGAACGGATTTCGTCGGTGAATCGGCGTGTCAGCTGTTCTTTCTCGTCCTCGCTGAGGTCTTTCGGGTTGACGGCGATACCGCCTTTCGCGCCGCCGAAGGGGATGTCCATCACGGCGCATTTCCACGTCATCCACATGCCGAGGCCGACGCATTCCTCGCGGGTGACCTCGGGGTGATAGCGGAGGCCGCCCTTGAACGGGCCGCGGACGCTGTCGTGTTGCGCACGATACCCAGTGTAGACCTCTACGTCGCCGTTCTCGCGTTCGATTGGAACGGTGACTTCCTGGACTTTCTTGGGGTGTTTGAGTCGCTCGACGATGCTCGGGTCGATATCGAGGTGGTCGGCGGCGTGCTGGAGTTGGCGACGTGCGGTCTGCAGCGCCGACTCCGGTTCACTCGGCTCTTCGGCCGTCTCGTTGTCGTCGTGCTGGGTTTGTGTTGAGGCCATTATTCGATTGGTGTGCGTCGGTTTCGCATATCGCCAGCGCAGTCGGGGCACTGGCCAGGGTTGTCCTCCGCAAGCACGACGTTCCCGCACTCGAAGCACTCGTACGGTGATTCCTCGGTTGAATTCTGGTTGACGTCCCTCATGGATAGGTGAGCGTCCCGGCAGTGCGTTGCGGGATGCTCTACATACGGATAATGAGTGTATAAGGGAATATTCGATAGTTGAGTACCGAACCCCACGCCAGCCAGCGTGGTTTACTATTCAACCATTTTCGAAATCGGGGCGCGGAGGGAGCCCTATCGCGCGATTACACTGCTAGCGTCCGCTTCGAGAGTGATCAGTCCGCGTGTCGAGTGACCACCGGGGCGTGGTCGTCGATCAGCGCCGCGAAGAGTTTCCGCTGCACCGTTCGGATATGCTGGTAGAACGCCTGTGGGGAGATGTCCAGTGACTCCGCAACGGCTTCACCAGTCACCGTCCGCGGCGACTCGAAGAACCCACTGTAGTACGCCGTCTCCAAGACCTCCAGTTGCCTATCAGTCAGGCTATCCAGCACTGACGCGTAAAACCCGTGTTCGGACGCCTGTTCGCGCGTCTGCTTCGACGTGAGCTCAACGTCCTCGAAGCGCTGAGTGACGAACTTCGTGACGTTTCTGGCCTCAACACTCCCGGGGACGTCAATAACGAATGCTGTTCCCGCCTGCGAGGCCGTCGCGCTCTGCAGGACAGCACCGTGGTCGGCCAGTTCCGTCGCAAGGAACGGCTCGGCCAACCGGAGCCGCAACACGCCTCCAGTCTCACCACCACGAATCCGCTGGACGTCCTCGATCACGCGGAGGTCAGCCGCCACGTCGACGACTGCGTCAAGCGGCGCGTCCTCGACCGTGACGAACACGTAGTTCCCATTGGCAGTCTGCTGGACACCGCCCTCATAGGTAATCGTGCAGTCGGCAGCCTGCACCAATTGCGCGAGCACAAACGACGGATCAGCAACCGTGTACTCGACGCGAGTCATCGACGTGGTGAGCAACGCGCGCTTGCGCTCACTGGCGCTAATCGCGGAGGCAATCGTCTCACCGAGCTCCGCCAGCACTGTCTGAATCGTTTCATCGAAGGCGTCCGGCGTCTCCGCGTACACTGTCAGAACGCCATACGAGAGGTCGTTGTACACGAGCGGAATACTCAGCACGGACAGTAGGTCGCGTGCAATCGCGTCCTTGCGCCACGAAGCCGCCCGGAGATCAGCCGCGACGTTCGAAACATGCGTCACCTCACCAGTCGCCGCAGTCCGACCCGCCGGTTCAACAGCCTCAGCGGCAACCGGAAACGACTGCGTATCGAGATAGCCCTGATCAGTTCCAGCCCACGCTTGGGGAGTTACGGCGTCGTTCGTGCTATCGTGGGTGCCGATCCAGGCGAACTGGAAGCGGCCATCCGCAGTGAGGCGTTCACAGACCGTGTGGTCGATTTCCTCGCGGGTCTCCGACTGCACCAGCGCCTGGTCAATCTCGCGAATCGTCTCGTTAATTTGGTTGAGTGTCGTAAGTTGGTCGTTCTGTCGCTGGAGTTCACGGTCCTGCTCGCGAAGCTGGGACTCACGGTCGACGCGGTCCAGTGCTGCCTCCGCGGTCGCCGCCAGAAGGTCCGCAAGTTCCCGCGTCACATCGTCGAAGGCACAGACATCGGTCGATCCAGCGACGAACACGCCGTGGCTCCCGAGCGGAATGTACGCGACACTCCGGAGATCAGTCGCAGGATTGGCGAGGCGGTCGGCATCGTGGACATCATCGAAAAACCGGGGTTCGTTCTCGACGAAACTGTGAGTAGTGAGATCGCGGCCGTCCGCATGCACATCTGGGAGGGGGCCGTGGGCGTCCCGCATCGACTGGGAGTACGCAGTCGGCTGGAGGTGATTGTCATCCGCGTCGAAGAGGTAGACGGCACTCGCATCGAGGTCGAGAACGTCGGGAGTATCGTCGACAACGTGGTGGGCAATTTCGTGGTGTGTTTCGGCATACAGGAAGTCCCGCGCGGTCTCCTGAAGGGTTGCGAGTGCACGTTCGCGCTGCTTGCGCTTCGTGATGTCACGACAACTGTACAGCAGCGTGCCGTCCTGAATGGAGACTTCGCGAACGTTCACCAGCAGCGTGTGTTCGCGACCGGCTTTGTCCGTGGCCGTCGTTTCGATGTTCTTCAAGACGCCGTCGTCAGCGAGATCCTCGCGGTCAAACAGGTCGTCGCCGAGCAAGTCCTCAATCGTTCCCAGGTCTCGGATTTCCTCGGCGGTGTACCCGAAGATGAAATGGACGTTCGGGCAGACATACGTGTACTCGCCGTCCTCGTCGGTCATGAGGACGGTGTCAGTCATGTTGTTGAGCGTGACGCGGTGGAGTTGCTCGGATTGGCGGAGTTCCCGTTCGAGGTCCACACGCTCAGTGATATCGACGCTATCGACGATGATTGAGACGAGGTCGCCGCGTTCATCAGTAACCGGCTGGACGGAGAGTTCCAACACTTGCTCACCAGTCACACCATTCTGAGTGATGACAGCGTGCCCGAACTCACCGCGTTTTGCTGACTCAACAAGGCGACGAATGTCAGCGCTCGTTTGGCCCTCGTCAAGCCACCATGGCAGCGTCCAGAAGGGGTCGCCAACGACGTCGTCGGCGTCCACATCGATCATATCGCGAGCGGTTTGGTTGACGCGCGTGAGCGCGCCAGCAGGGTCAAGCACCCACGTTGCGGATCGAGTGTCGTGAAATGTGGCGTCGAACTGTCGTGCCCGTTCGCGCTGTGTCTTCGCCCGTTGGGCGTCCCGGAGCGCCTGCTCGGTTCGCTGCACGGCATCGGTTACAGTCTCGTCTAGTGAGTCAGTGACAGCGATGTAGTCGGTAACGCCCGCTTCAATCGCTGTACTAGCGATTGTTTCGCTGCCTTCGGCCGTCCCCAGAATAATCGGGAGTGTGGCGGTTGTCTCCCGGATGCTGCGAATGAAGTCAATCCCCGTTGTTTCGGGCAGGCGGTAGTCAGCCACGACGCAATTGATTGCCCTCTGTTGCAGCATCTCGTGGGCTGTTGCTGGCGAAACGTGATGAACAGTCGCGTCAGACTGTTCTTGGAGCGCATCAACGTAGGCCGTTAGCCACTCTGTGTCGCCAACAGCGACGATCACAGACGTATCGAGAATACTCCGTGATTTTGGGTTCATATGTGGAACACTCGGCCCCGATATCAGAACGCGATTCCATACGCGTAAGGGGTAGTATTATCAATTACTTACTGTAGATGCAAAACGCTCGTTGTTTATTGTTCAACCCTACGTCCCCCTCATCGTTGTAGATCAAAAGGCGATCGAGAGGTCCCCGACCCAGGATAGTTTGCGTTACGTCCGTGTCTCGCGGACGCCGTTCCGGTCCCGAGTCATGTCCTCGCAGTTCGGGCACACGCGAGGGTCTTCGACTGTGTCCGGCGTAAATCCGCGCACGTAGACATCCGTGACGTGGCTGCCACAGTTCTGGCACTCCGGCATACATGTAGCAGCCGCTTCCTCTTCCATAGGCTTTCTGACGACGTCGAAAGGATTAGGGGAACAAATATCTATCCGCCGAAATTTAAGTATGTCATTCACCGAATACTTCATGTCAGGAACCCACGACTCAAGTCGTGGTTTTCCGCCTCGAACTTCTATGAGATCGACGTAGAGGCCACTGAACGTCTCAACAGACGAGAAAATCAAACCTACTTCCAGCGGGGCCCGTACGTGCTCGCCCATTCCCAGACAAATTCGAACGCAAGCCAACATAATGCCCACACGCTAAACACACCAGCCACGAGTAGCACGCCGGCAAACGGTACAAATACTTGGGTGAGAACAACCAGTTCGGCGTAGAGAAGACCGCAGAGAAGCCCCGTCACAGCCAAGCCAGCGAGACTACAAGTGTAGTGTTCGATAGCGCTAACTGTTTCACTCGTGTTTGGGGCTGTTCGTGGCTGTCGACGACCACTCCCACCGTGTATTGTTACCAGTCCTCACACCTTGCTGGGGACTATGTACCCCACACGGAAATTCTTACCGGACAATCATTAACGTATTTTCGAGGGCACCGATCGAGAATCGGAATAATGCCCTAATTCTTGGAGGATAGCTGGAAAAACCTCCCAACTCTCGGGCAACCGCGCCGTGAGCGGCGCGAAGGATATCATCACGTACCTTCGCGTTATCCGTCAGCCTCAATCTTTCTTCGAGGAGGGATTTCCAACGGCCACGGCGAGTCGGGGGTCACCTCTTGAAAGCGGCCATGGGCCGCTTCGTTGTTTGGAGGACGTCAAGACAGTGTTCGGGTACCTCCGTCCGACAGTGGTTGACCAAATGACTCTTCTAGCTGCCTGTGAAAATGCGCGAATGACGCGGCCCGGAGTTGTCGTATAACCCAGATGGCTTAGAATGGGAGGCGTGCTTCGAATTGTTGGACGAGGTCTTGGATGGTGTCTTGGTTACGATAGCCGACTACGGAGAGGGAAACGACCATACCCACGAGGAGTAGTCCACTCGTTAGTTGGCCGTCTGCGAATTCACCGCCCGCAAAGACCGTGAGAACGTATGCTGGAAGACGCCCGATACTGATGACTGCGATGAACGTCCGGAGGCGCCACGTGGTGAGCCCAGCAAGAAAACAGATTACGTCATCCGGAAGGCCAGGAATGAGGACAAACGCGAGCAGCCCTGGAAGTCCAACTCGCGACACAAACCCATCAAACCTCGTTACCACGTCCTCGTGGAGCATCTCTTCGACGAGCGCTCGTCCGTATCGCTTCGCGAGACTGAACGCGACGGCACTCCCGATCAGGACGCCAGTAAGACTGTAGATGGTCCCCGGGATGGAGCCAAACAGATAGCCGGAGACTAGCGCCACAACTTGCCCGGGAATTGGCGCGACAACCACCTGGGCGGCCTGAACCACGACGAAGACGAGCGGCGCGAACACACCAAACTGGCCGATCCACGTCCGAAGTGCAACGACATCGAACACGAACGGCGCATATCGACGGATAGCTACATAGAGGGCGGCCAGGCTGGCAACACCCACAACGAGGATGAAGAGCGCGCGCCGTCGATCTTCACGCGAGGAGAAGACTCTCATATACGTTCGGCTAGCATCAGCTTCGCGTTAAAACCCGTTGTCCTGATCACAGTGAGTATTCACGAAGTTCCGAAGTGGCTCGACGTCTGCCGAATCGCTGAGTCGGTCGAGAGCATGCGTGGCCTCTCTGAAGTGTCGTGCGCCGTGCTGACGGAGTGCCGCCTCATCGAACCGTGGTGGCGCAATCGTCGGCACGGCACCGTCACTGTCTGCATTAAGGATTCGGCGGACGTGATATGCTGTACTGAATCCGCGTCCAAGCGTCGCAAAGTCCTCCTTCTGGGTGATATCCCTGCCTGCGAGCGTGATGCCGATGACCGCGGCGCCCTCACCAATACTGCCGACCGTGTCATCAAGGAATGAGTGATCGTCGGCTGATCGGACGTACCTCGCGTCGAATGCGTCCACGAGTGACTCGGAGACGGCGATGAGCGCCTGGAGAGCGTCTTCAAGGTGGTGGTTACCGGTTTTGGCGAGGGCTGTGTAGGCCGCCGAGTTGAGGTAGTCTCCTGCCAGCAGCGCGTTCGCTGGGTCTCCAGTCAGTGAATGGGCGCGGTTGTCGGCAAGTTGGATGAGCAGCTCGGTGCGCAGTCGGCAGTACCCGCGGAGCAACTCGATAGCTGCAGATGCGGGCAGTACTGCGTCGGCGGTCGGTTTGTCCGCAATTGCATCGTGTGTGAGACAAACCAGCTGTCCGTACCACCGG
The DNA here is from genome assembly GCF_029814175.1 of Halospeciosus flavus. GTDB lineage: Archaea > Halobacteriota > Halobacteria > Halobacteriales > Halobacteriaceae > Halospeciosus > Halospeciosus flavus. The sequence continues at coordinate 67,391 of NZ_CP122313.1, forward strand.
TCTGGACATGCATCCATGGTTGAAACCGCTGCCAGCGGGCACTCGTCAGTGCGCTCTAACGTAGCGTCAAGATATCGGTCGATTTTGGTACGGCGTTCCGCGATTGTTGTTGCTGGTGGCATGATCTGTTAATCGTCGGTTGCCGACACGTCGACAGCAGGGTTGTCGACGTCCACGTTCGATTCGGTGAGGTCAGCAGTACGCCACGTTCCCCGCTGGAACCACGCGTACGCGATAATGGCACCGGCAACGTTCGAGATAGCGAACGACAGCCAGATGCCGGTCTCGGCAAGCGGGCCGGAAGCTACCCACGCAACGGGGAACCGAATCACGCCGAGCGTCAGCACCGAAATCGCAGCGGCGGTAAGCGTCTTGCCGGCACCGCGGAAGCTCCCGGTGTACGCGCGCATGATGCCGATAAATCCGAAGGTGAGTGCGACATAGCGCAGGAACTGTGCGCCAGCCGAGACGACCTGTCCAGCGGCTGCTTGGTCTGCGCCGACGAACACTGAGACGATCGGTTCGGGGAACACGAAAACGATGACGCCGGCGACGCTAAGGATACCGAAAAGCACCTTCGCTGCGAGGGTTACAGCCTGTTCGGCGCGGTCGGGTTTGTCCGCGCCGATGTTCTGTCCAGTCATCGTCTCAACACCGCGCGCGACCGCGATGGCTGGGAGGAAAATGACCGAGAACACGCGCGTCCCGATACCGTATGCTGCGACGATCGGGTCGGAGAATGTCGCGACGATGAACAGGAGGAGATTCATCGAGAGCGCACGCCCAGTCCCCTCAATAGACGCGGGCACGCCGATACGAGCGAGGCGGCGCAGGTAGGCGAACTCCGGAACCATATCTCGCAGGTGGATTTCGACACCACGGCGTCCACGGAACATGATGGCCAGCCCGACGACGAGCGCGAGTGCTCGAGAGAAGACCGTGGCGACGGCGGCACCCTGGATCCCCATCTCGGGGAATGCCCACCAGCCGAAGATGAGGAACGGGTCGATGATGATGTTCAGAACTACTGACCCGAACATCACGAGCATCGGCGTAATCGTGTCGCCGTAGCCGCGCATTAGCGCGATGAACACGGCGAAGCCGAACATGAATGTCAGACCAAGTGCGACAACTTCCATGTAGCTCGATGCCAGGGGCAAGACGTCCGCGGATGCCCCAATCAAGGAGAGGAAGTTCCCGACGAAGAAGTAGCCGACACCACCTAACAGGATCGACGCGATCACGGCGAACGTCATCGTCTGTGAGGCGGCGAATTCGGCCTGTCGTTCCTCGCCAGCGCCGGTGTACTGGGCGACCAACACGCTGCCCGCAACGGAAATCCCCATCCCCAGCGAGATGAGCAGGAACACCATCGGGAACGCGAAACTGATAGCGGCGAGCGCGTCGGTGCTGTACTGGCCCAGCCAGAACGTGTCCGCGAGATTGTACGCCGTCTGGAAGAGGTTCGTCACGACAATCGGCATCGACAGGAAGAACAGTGGTTTCCCAATGCTCCCGGCGGTCAGATCGAACTCTTCGCGGCCTTTGAACAGCGAACTGATACTACTTCGAATGCTCATGCTGGCGGTGCCTCCGCTGGGTCGTTGGCGAGCAAGTAGGTTTGGATGTAATTGGTCATCGGGACGGAGAGGTGCTCAGGGGGATGATTGACGGTGACTTGGCGTGTATGCGCGCCTTTAATTGCCGTCGTGAGGAAGTCAGCTGCTGTCGACGGATCGACGTCGTCGTTGAACTCGCGGGCCTGGATACCCGCTTCAATAATCGCTTGTAATCGGTCGGAGAGATACGCGTCGAATTCGATGAGCTGTTCTTGAACGGAGTCGTCGTACGGTGCTTGTGCTTTTACCTCGAGTATCGCGGTCTGGAACGCCTGCTTTGCAGGTTCGGTTGGGTTCCACAGGAGGATGTCCAGCAGCGAGTGAAGGTGCTCGAGAGGTGTTTCGCCGCTGGCGGCGTCGATTTGAGCGGTGTACTGGTCATAGAGGTAGTCAAGGAATGCCGAAAAGAGGGCTTCTTTCGTTCCGTAGTGATAGTGAATCGTGGCTTTGCTTTTGGCTGATTCGGCAGCAATGTCCTGAATTGTAAGGTCGGCATAACCGTGTCGGCAGAGGGCGCGGTGAGTTGCCTTCAGAATGTCAGCCATCGGGTTGTCTTCCATCTCGGTTGATACAGTACTTACTAACCAGTTAGTCAAAAGGCTTTGGAATGGTTAGGTGTACACACACCGCGGTAACAGGTAATTCAACGAGACAAATTCCCAACCCGAAAAAGGAAATCTGACGAGAAGGTCAACAGCATTATCCCGGTAACGCCGAATATACGACGTAATGGCTGATTCGCCGAACCGCACCGCCGCTGATCCAAACGAGGAGATCATGCGTGCGACATACCGAGCTCTCCAAGAGCACGGCTACGCCGACTTAACGATCAAACGAATTGCCGAGGAATACGGCAAGTCGACAGCTGCCATCCACTACCACTACGACACGAAAGACGACTTACTCGCGGCCTTTCTAGACTACATCCTCGACCAGTTCCAGAATACTGTCCACGAAGTCGAAACTACCGATCCTGAACAGCGACTGGACCTACTGCTCGACAAACTACTCGTCGACGCACAGGATCACCTGGATCTATTAGTGGCGATACTAGAGATGCGGAGCCAAGCACCATACAAGGAAGCGTTCAGAGAACGCTTCCAGCAGAACGACGAGTACGTCCGCTACATGCTCAGCACCGTAATCGATCAGGGCATCCAAAACGGCGTATTCAACGATGTGGATGCCGAGCATGCCGCACGCGCGCTAATGACGATTGTCGACGGAGGCCGCACTAGGGCGGTCGTTTTCGATGAGGAAGCGTCGCTTGCAACGGCGCGACAGACCGCCGAAGAATACGTCACAGCTGTACTGGCAGTCGAGCAGAGCGGAGACGGCTAGGTGTACTTGTCCGGCCGTTCCGCCGGGCTCGCTGTTTCAGTGTGCGTGAGGTCTGCGGAACACCACTGGCAGAAATCCAAATCAAGGCCAAGTTCCTTCCCGCAGTGAGGGCAGTGCGTGAGTTCCCCATTTTGGTTCGGAGTAAACCGAGCCATCATATTCTGTGCGTGTGCCACGAAATAGGCGTCCACGACGCTCAGAGCCCCGACGACGAGGACTGGCGCGACCGACAGTAGGTCGATCGATTGCCCGCGCATGAATGCCTCAAGTGCTGCCGGGTCGACGAACAGGGTCGCCGCGCCGAATAGGGCTGTGATCCACCCAAATGCGCGCCACCAGCGTCGTAGGTACGCGTGCCCTAAGCCGATTGCAAGAACGTTGAGCAGGGCGGCGAGCCACGGTCGCTTTCCGGAGAGTGACTGGCTCATGTGGTTACTAATTAGTTAGTAAGTCATAAGTCTTCTTGACCAACCCGATTTGATTGGTGACGAGATGATGTGGCGCCATCTGGAATGCCGAATTGATGACGTTCTCCGCGCCGTGAACAGCGAGGCTTCCGCAAGCGTTGGGATATTCGCCGGTTTACGGGCGAACCTGTTCTTGAGGGGCGACTTGCCCCGTTGATTTATCGAACAGGCGCACCGCTGGCGGGGCCAGACAGCCGTTACACCTATCCCGTGAGGGACTCGGAGTTACCGTCGCTCGCATATTCTTCGCCGCGTTCAGGTCACTATTGGCGACCAACTCGCAGTTCTCACAAACGTACAACCCACGTTCAATACGGTTTGCATCCGCTTTCATCCCGCACTCACAGCACGTTATGCGGATAGAATCCCGAACCGACTTCTCCCGTAGAGGTTCATTCCCGTTCGAGATAGAGCGAGTACATGATGATGCCCAGGCCGATCGCCACTAGGACGCTGTTGATCAGGATTCCCATTTCCAGCGATACAGAGAGGATTTGATGGGCGATACCGGCGAGCAACGCGCCGAACGTGATAATGCCGAACCCGATCCCAAGCATCCGAAGCGAGGGTACCCCCGTGCGACGATAAGCCCGATACGCGATATACGTGATCCCGCTCCCTAGCAGTAAGATCACCGTTTTCACGACGACGATAGCCGTTCCCACCCACATCATAGTTCATCCCCCATCTTCGACCAGATATCCTCAAGCCGTTCGTCGGCATTCCGCGGCGGTCGTTCCACTGTCACCGAGAAGCCGTCGTCATCCATGGAAATCATCACGTCGTCAAAATCTCGCTCGTATGTCGTGGTTCGACCCCCGCCGGGGTTAATCGTATCCTGTTCATGGACCAGCGAGGCGTCGCTGAGGCGGTCCAGTTTCCGATACACCGTCGATTTGGGGATGTCACATACATCCATGAGTTCGTTCGCAGTCATGGGTTCAGCTGTTTCGCGAAGAATCGCTCGACAGTCGGCGTCGTCCAGCGCATCAAGGATATCCCGCAACGATGGCGAGTCCTCAGATGACGCTGAATCGCGCACCATTATCTGAACTTGGGACGTATCTGGGATATGCTATCCGGTTGATGTACCTAGCGGCGAGACGAGCAAGCCTGCGACTCTTCTCACCGCTCGATGTCTGTATCGCACTCAGCCTCAAGCAAGCGACGTCCGGCGTTGGTCAGATCATATCGTCCTCGACCGACTGGACGGATCAGCCCATGCCCGTGGAGTTGCGCACACGTTTGGTCGACCGTAATCGGGTGGCATTCCGCAGTGGTGGCGATGTCCATGACATCACGAGGTGACCCAGCGACGAAGCATGCGAGAATCTCCCGGTCGGTTACGCGACCGAGCGCCCGCAGTCCGTCCCGCCCTTGACTATCGGTCGCTACCTCTGCGTAGCCGGGTTGTCTTGGCTCGGTCATCATGCAGACTCCCCGTGTTCCGCGTAGACATCGAGCAACTCCTGATAGCGATTCCGGATCGTCATCAGGCTCACGTTGGCTGCGTTACTCACTGTCTTCTGTGTCAGTTGCTCGTTTGTAAGATGGGTTGCAGCATAGAGGGCGGCCGCTGCGAGACCTGCCGGGCTCTTGCCACTGTGTGCGTTCTGTGCTTTGGCGGTGGTGAGCAAATCGCGAGCCTGACGCGTTGCCTCGTCGCTCACATCGAGTGCGGACGCAAACTGCGGCACGTATTCTAACGGATCCGCCGGTTCAATTTCGAGGGCGAGTTCCCGGGAAACGTACCGATAGGCCCGCTGAATCCGGAGCTCTTCGACGCGGCTGACTTCAGCGAATGCGGCCAGCTGCCGTGGCGTTCCGTGTTGTCTGGCTGCGGCGTACAGGGCAGCTGTTGCCATGCTCTCAATTGACCGGCCCGGGAGGAGATTTTCGTCGACCGCTCGGCGGTAGATCGCCCCTGCTGTCTCTCGAACTGGGTCTGAAATATCGATAGCAGATCCCATCCGATTGATCTCGCCAAGTGCTTGTTTGAGATTCCGCTCGTGGGCGTCTTTCGTTCGGAATCGTTCGTCCCACCTCCGTAGCCGCTGTAGGCGCGCTCGTTTCCGATCGGAGACCGATTGCCCATACGCATCCGTGTCTTTCCTGCTAATTGTTGTGCTGAGCCCCTTGTCGTGCATGAGTTCCGTGGTCGGCGCACCGACGCGACTTTTTTCGTCCCGTTCGTCGCTGTTGAACGCTCGCCACTCGGGTCCTCGATCGATTGACTCTTCGTTGAGGACTAGCCCGCAGTCTTCGCAGGTCGTTTCCCCGTGCTCATCGTCGCGAACGATCTGGCCGTCGCACTCCGGACACGACGACTGTAACCGGGACTTGGCGGTCGAATGCTGTTCGTCAGTGTCCGCTTCCCGAATGTCGAGTGATGTGTTGGACATACGTGCTGGACCTTGAATTTCTGCTCTCGGTGCATCCGAGTGGTTCTCGCTAGCATACTGTGGGTGGCCATCCGAAGAGCACGATGCGGGTTCCCAAGATCTGGGAATCCGCCAATCTGGGTTTGCGAGTGCCGAATACATGGAAGTAGAGCGACCGAGCGCCCTCGACTCGAGAAGCATGACCCAAGTAGATTCGATCTTGACGCGGATTCAGGAACGTGTCCGGGCTTCTCCAGCCTCATACGTCCATCTATCGGCCATCACCGCTCACATAGAATTTGCAATCCATCCCTCAAATCAGGGCGCAAACGGAGACTAACTAGTAAGATGGATACCACTTCACGCACGAACCAAGAGTATGACCGGTGACGATGGACCCCGCCCGGATTCGACATTCCTCCCGGATGTGAAGACCGTCGAAGTCCTCCACATCGATGACGACTCGAGCTTTGCCGATCTCGTTGCGACGTTTCTCGAACGTGAACACGAAGCGTTCACCGTCCACACTGAGACCGATCCCCGAGACGCCCTTGCAGTCCTTGAAACGAGTGAGCGCTCTGTTGATTGTGTCGTCTGTGACTACGATATGCCAGGCTTGGATGGACTGGACGTCCTCGAACGTGTGCGAGATACTCACCCGGACCTCCCGTTTATTCTCTACACCGGCAAAGGCAGCGAGGAGATCGCCAGCGAAGCGATTAGCGCAGGTGTCACCGACTACCTCCAGAAAACCGGTGGCACAGAACAGTATAGCGTCCTCGCCAATCGGATTCTGAACGCTACCGAGGGATACTGGGCTGAGCGATACCTGAATCGTGGCCTCGAAGCCATCGAAACCGCACAGGACGGCATCAGTATCCTCAACGAAGACGGCTATATCGAATACGCGAACACTGCCTGTGCAGAAATGCTCGGCTACACCCGGGAGGAGATTATCGGTCTCCACTGGGAGACGTTCTATCACGACGACGATGTCGAGGACGTCTACGATGTGCTCCTCCCGGAAGCACGCGACGGCCGCTGGCACGGGACCACGACGTTCGTCCAGAAGAACGGCGAGAAAATCGATATCGAACATACGCTCTCGTACACGGAGGATAGGTCACTGATCTGCACGCTCAGTCCACAACCAACGATTGACGCAGACGCGTCGGATCTGTCTGCAAAAGAGCAAGCGATGGACGAAGCGCCCATTGGGATCCTCCTGACCGACCCCCATCAGGAGGATAACCCAATCATCTATGCGAACGACGAATTCACGGAACTCACTGGCTACGAGAAACCCGACGTTATCGGCCGCAACTGTCGGTTCCTCCAAGGCGCCGCGACTGCTGACGAACCAGTCCAAAAATTGCGGACTGCGATCGACAATCGAGAATCGGTAACCGTCGAGTTACGGAACTACCGGAAGGACGGCACTGAGTTCTGGAACCGCGTCCGCGTCGCACCGCTGTTCGACGACGACGGAGAGATCGACCTCTTCGTTGGGTTCCAAGATGACATTACGGAACGTAAACAGTACGAGGAACAATTGCAGTCCCACAGCGCACGACTGGAGGCGTTGTTCGAACACTCGCCGGACATGTTTGCAGTCCACGACATCGACGGTGTGATTCGAGACGTTAACCAGCGGCTGTGTGACGAGCTCGGCTTTACTGAGGCGGAACTTCTGGGTCGGAAAGTCTGGGATATCGACCCGACGGCCGATCCCGATCGGGCGTCGTCGTTCTGGGATACGCTCCCACCGAATACCCCACACCGCTTCGAGGGCGAACTCGAACGCAAAGACGGGTCAACGTTCCCAATTGAGGTGCATCTCATCCGTCTGAACTTGGATGGGGAAGACCGGTTTGTGGCGATGGACCGCGACATCAGCGACCAGAAGCAACGCGAACGCGAACTCGTCCAGCAGAACGAACGCTTGGACCGATTCACGAGCGTTGTGAGCCACGACTTGCGCAACCCGCTGCAAGTCGCTGAGGGACGCCTAGAATTACTGCGTGAGGACTGCAATAGCGACCACATCGACGAGATTGACCACGCGCTAGGCCGCATGGATGCGTTAATCGAGGATTTGCTGGCGCTCGCGCAAGCAGGCGAAGAAGCGATGGATCTTGAACCCATCCGGTTGCCGGAGCTCGTCGAATCCTGCTGGGAGACACTCCCGGAGACGACGGCGACACTAACAATTGAGACGGAACGGACTGTCAAGGCCGACCGCGATCAACTCCGTCAACTCGTGATGAACCTCCTCCGAAACGCGATTGAACACGGCGGACCAGACGTGACAATAACGGTCGGTGATACAGACGACGGGTTCTACGTTGCCGACGATGGAGCTGGACTCCCCGAATCAGTGAGTGGAAGCGTGTTTGAAGCAGGCTATACAACTGCTGACGAGGGGACCGGCTTCGGACTCAGTATCGTCGAAGAAGTCGCTAGTCGGCATGGCTGGGAGATCACCGCAACGAACGGACCAAGTGGTGGCGCTCGCTTCGAAATCTCTACCACCTGCTAATCGACGGTCTTGATGAAACAGACGAGAAAACGAGTTCAGAAACGTCGTTCACCCACGAAGTTCGCTACCCCTCAGGCTGATAACACTGTAGAGTGCCAGTCTGTCAAGGGCCAGCCATCGATTCTTTCGATATTGCGATACGCGATGGCTTGCATCATGTTCGTTTCTCTCGGACACCTTCGCGGCTGCGGGTCATGTCCTCGCAGTTCGGACACACACGTGGCTCGTCGATAGAGTCCGGTGTAAATACACGGACGTAGACATCTGTGACGTGGCTGCCACAGTTCTGGCACTCCGGCATACCAGTAGCAGTCATCTTATCGGTCATAGGCTTTCTGTCAGCGTCGAAACGAGCGAGTAGAACTATAGACGCGTCCACAACCGTTCCAGACTCAGTCTTGGGAAGCTCACAACGCAATACCTTGTCGCATAGATCGCCTGGCTATGAAGTGACAAATTTGGCGCCGTCGAAATCCTATTGATCAGATACTATGTGCGGTGAAACAGCCGGTAAGTGAGGATGCACACCGACCTCTTGCTGCAGTCGCTCGCGTTGCTCGCTCCTTGGAAAAAGCTCGACCAAAAGCCTGCGAGCCTCCCGATGGTCGGCTCTTGGCCTCGCCTTCGGCGAGCGAACCGGCGACCTTCCGGGTCCTCCGGACCGCTCGGTCGCCGGACAGCTGCGGTAACTAGATCCTCTGTACTTAGCAAGAATTACACGCTAGCCCCTCAAGGCCAATAGCTGGGACAACCGTCAATAGACTGGGATGAGATGGATATCAGGGACTGGGAAACAGTTATACCGGCGAGCGCTTAGGTTTAGTTGAATTATCTATCGCTCATTGTGGGCGACAAAAGCCGTCGCCAGATCTCTTCTGGCGAGTAATCAAATCCGACAGTCCCAACCCACGAGTAATGCCAGCATTCCCAACCAATTCTCCGCCGTCCAGAGCTACGAGTATCTACCCGGCCAGTCTACGTGAAGTCAGTACGCCACCACGACGCTTGACGCGACGTAAGGCCTCTACTGGGGACGCAATTGCCCGCCAAGAATTCGGTTTCACTGACGTTGAAGCCCTTGACGACGTAACAATCACCCACTACGGTCCCGGGACAAATCAGGCGATCAACTCGATTCTTGTCCCAATCGCGGGCGGCCCGAACAGCGATGCTGCTGTGACGCTCGCCAGCAGTATCGCCTCGGAGTGGGCCGCGTCAATTACGCTGCTGACAGTCATTCCAGAAGGCGCAGCCGATACTCAACGACAGGCAGCTAACCGGCGATTAGAGACGTACGCTGAGAGTATGGCTGACAGTTCGGTTGTGACAACTCTCGTTCGTAGCGACGATGTCGCCTCCGCAATCGCAACGGAAAGCGTCGCGCATGAGCTCCTTGTCATCGGAGCGTCCGAACGGTCACTGTTCAAACGATTTTTTCGCGGGACAATCCCTGAGCAACTCAGACAAGAAACACACGCACCAATATTCGTAATCAGTCGGTAACTCACCACCGCTGAATACTGCCGAACGAATGGAGCCCCCAAATATTCCCCTCGGCAGCGACAACCCCTTGGTATGGTTGAGTACTGTGATAAGTGTGGGACGGAACTTGACTCATCTCAGGAACGCCACCAGCAGTACCGAATCGAGCATCCGTCGGATTCCGTCGAGACACTGAAAGGGCGTCTGTGCTCGGATTGTTTCTGGGAGCTCAAAGAGTGGCTCGAAACAGAGAAAGTCACGTAACGGCGTTCCCCGATTGAGCGATACAGCGTCTGCCCTTGCCAATCTATGCTCGAATTTAATAGACGTTAAGGGTTTCAACAGAGCCACGAATTCTCACCCGCCGTACTTTAAGTGAGTTGTCCGACGAATACCCTGTATGAGCACGCTGGCGGACACAATCCAAATCGAGAACGTCGTTGCATCCAGTGATCTCGGCCAGGAACTCGCCCTCGACCAACTCTCCACAGACCTTCCCGGCGCCGACTACAACCCCGAGGACTTCCCTGGCATCGTCTACCGCCTCCAGGAGCCGAAGTCAGCCACGCTGATTTTCCGCTCGGGCAAAGTCGTCTGCACCGGCGCGAAAAGCGTTGACGATGTCCACGAAGCCCTCGAAATCGTCTTCGATGACATCCGCGAGTTAGGCATCGATGTCGCGAGTAATCCGCCGATCGAGGTGCAGAATATCGTCTCTAGTGCCAACCTGAAGCAATCGTTGAACTTGAACGCGATTGCGATCGGCCTGGGGTTGGAGCAAATCGAGTATGAACCCGAACAGTTCCCTGGTCTTGTCTACCGGCTTGACGACCCCGATGTCGTCGTCCTTCTGTTCGGCAGTGGGAAACTCGTGATTACTGGCGCAAATGAATCTGAGGACGCCCAGCACGCGCTGGTACACGTCAAAGACCGCCTCACCGAACTCGGCTTGCTTGAGTAATCCTCCGTTTATAGAACGACTACCACGCGAAAGGAGCTGTGTTGCTGGGGCGAGTAGCATCCACCTGGCTCTGAACACTGGGAACAGGGGTGTTACTCGCTGAAGTCGACGTACTGGGATTCCCAGTCACGACGAGCAGCAATTTCACGGCGGCCACGCTGTGTGAGCGTGTACACGTTCGTGCGCTTGTCGAGTTGCCCCTTCTCGACGAGGCCTTTGTCGACGAGGCCGTCGAGATTCGGATAGAGTCGGCCGTGATTGATGTCTTGCTCGTAGTAGTCCTCAAGTTCGTCCTTAACTGCGAGCCCATGTGGTTCGTCAAGCCCGGCGATCACATACAAGATGTCCCGCTGGAATCCAGTTAAATCGTGCATTCGTCTATTTCTCTTCTTTTCGCGGGTTGATTAAGTGTTCTCTGGTGCTCAGTGGAGAATATGCGATACGACGAGGTGAGAATTCCGCGTGAGAACTTCGAACCTTTATCTGGTGGGCAGGCGAAACCTACGATGGAATGTCTGACCTCATCGTCAAAGCAGCCGTGAAGGACGAACTTTCGGAGCACAACGTCGCGGCCGATTTCTACGACGCCCTCAACGAAGAGGTCGCCGAACTGCTCGACGACGCCGCAGAGCGTGCCGAGGCCAACGACCGGAAGACGGTCCAGCCCCGCGACCTATAGGCCTGCGTAACGCAGCCCACCCCGGCACTCGAACGTAGCTTTTTGAGGTTCCTGTTCAGAAGTTAGGAAACGGAGATGGCGGACGCACCGGATACCGAACGGCAGGCGGTCGAACCCGATGCGAGAGAGGTCCTTAGCGTGTCCCAACTGAACGACCGGATCGCGTCGGTCGTCCAGGACACGCCTGCCCTCAACGGCGTCCGCTGTATCGGCGAGGTCACCGACCTCCACCAGAACAGCACGGCGCTCTACTTCACGCTCACCGACGGGGAGGCCGAGCTCCCCTGTATGATCTGGGCGAACCGTTACCGGGAGATGGACGCCGACCTCGAGGACGGGACCGAAGTCATCCTCGAGGGCGATATCGACTATTGGGTCGAAGGTGGGAAAATCGACCTCAAACCGTGGGAGGTGATCGTCGTCGGCGACGGCGACCAGGCCGCTGCAGTCGAGCGTCTCCGAAGCGAACTCGAAGAGCGTGGCTGGTTCGACGACGAGCAGAAACAGCAACCGCCGGCGTTCCCGGAGCGGGTCGGCGCCGTCACGTCCCTTCAAGGAGACGCCCGGTACGACATCCAGAACGCGATCCACGGACAGGACCCCACTGTCGACATCTTGGTGAAGGACGCAACCGTCCAAGGGTCGAACGCGCCGACGTCCATCGCGAACGGCATCCACCATCTCGACCGCTCGGAGGACGTCGACGCCATCATCGTCGGTCGGGGCGGTGGGAGCGATTCGAACCTCCAAGCCTTCAACACCGAGCGGGTTGCGGAGGCGATCTTCACCGCCAATACCCCGGTGGTCACCGCGATTGGACACACTGACGACCGGTTAATCGCCGATCAGGTCGCGGATGTGGCAACGATCACGCCGACGGCCGCCGGTGAGTATATCGTGAATTCCCGCGAGGAGTTCTTGGCGGGCGAAGTCAAGCCGCTGGCACAGCAACTCGACGCCGCGTACGAGACCTTCCAGCAAGAGCACGAACATGAACGGGAGCTTGCCGAAGCAGTCGACGAGGCGGCCGTACCCGAGGGCCTCCCGCTGGTCTATTACAAGGCCGCAATCGCTGTGCTGTTGTTGCTGTTGTTGGCTATCACTGGGCTTTGGTTGGGGGTGATCTGAGCGTGGCAAACGACCAAGAGATTCACGACCGGCTGACCCGTGTCGAAGAAATCATTGAGCAGCTCGATGCGGATGAGTGTGATCTCGATGAAGGGACAAGGCTCCACGAGGAGGGTCAGGAACGCTTGGCCGAGGTGCGAGAAATCCTTGACAACGGGCGTGGAGAGGTCGTGGAACTCGAGTAGAGCGCCTTTCCAACCTTAACCAACAGACAACGGCATCTAACCCCGTTGTTGGTTAACAGTACCTTTGCAAGGTGAACGAACTCTCCGGTTATAATTTACTTTAGATTTTTGCGCCAGTTGGTGGCCAGAAAGCATATACCGATCTTCTAGCTATCGCACCACCATGGACCGGGGCTCAACCGGTGCATACCCACCCCGCACATATGATCACACGGGCAGTCACCATCGAAGACATCGATGATCTGTACCTGACGTGGAACAGCCATATCAACGGGTCCGCCCTCTACCGCCGCGCCCTCCGAGATGAGATGGAGCTTCGCGACATCGACCCCGACGAGCTTCGAGATCTCTTCGAACGGGCCCGCGAACAGGGCTACACGAAAGACGAGATCGTTGAGGAGACCAATCGCTACGCCGATCTCAAAGCACTCGTCGACGACGCAGAGGAGTAACCCGCTATGTCACAGGATAATACGCCCTCCGAGACAGCTTCGAATCGTGCCGACAGCCAGTCCACGGCATCGAGTAGGCTCCCCAGGCAAGCTGTATTCATCGTCGTCGTCCTGAGCCTGTTCGCTGTGGAACCCGCCGCCGCACAGACGAACGCCGTCTGTAGTGCAGACAACCTCCCCAGCATGATCGAGGGCTTCTTCCAGCTTACCACGGCGCTGGGGATTGTCGGCCTCGCGGTCGTGTGGCAGGCCGACTCCCTTATCGAGATGTTCACGATCACGCCCGAGCAAAAGAAGGGTCTCAAGCGCCACAAGCGCTCTGCGATGAAGTCCGCGGTCGTCCTCGTCGCCCTCGGCCCACTCTACACCGTCGCTGGGTCGATGATGAACCTCCCGCTGGCGCAGTGCGTCGACCTCGCCCCCTGGTAGGCGACTACCACCCCCGTCGCGAGCCCCCATGACACAACGAGAGCTCTCCGTGCTAATGGCCGCCCTGTTCGTGACGAGCCTAATCACGGGTCTCGTTACTGCAAGCCCGCCACGACCAGGCACGGAGGGGAATGGGCTCACCGAGAACGAATCAGCGACGCTGTGGTCTCGGGACGCGGACAACTACATCAGCCAAGGGGAGTACCAGCAGCGCTACGGCGAGAGTCGGACCGCGATGTATCAACTCGCAAACGGGACAGACATCACGTTCACGCGCCCGCCGGCGACAGCTGCAACGTGGACGCGAAACGACTTCGGTGACCTCGAAGCTGGTGGGTCAGATACCTCCGTGCATCCGCCCCACGCAACCCTCGAAGACGGGGTGTTCATCGAGGACGCCCATGCGACGGTGTTCGCGGTGCAGCCGTCGACGCGAAGTCACTTGGAGACGGGTGAAACCCCGCTCTATATCGCGCCGAACGGCACGATGCGGGGGTTCGTCGACTATCGCGTTCGCGTCCCGAACGGAAGCTCTTCGGGGAACACGACGATCGAGTGGTCGCTCACGAGCAACGAGGTTGAGGAGGTTCGATTGAAGAAGGACGGCGAAACCATCGTCGAGCGCGACGGCTCGCACACGCCGGCCCTCGACTACCAGATCGAGGATGACTGGAGTGCAAACCTCACGCTTGAAGCCGAAATCAGCGTCCGGCTGAAGAAGACCACGCGAATCGACCGAGGCGACGAGACCGATGTCGAGGTCACGTATCGTACCGAGTCGCTCAACGTCTCGGATTCGATCGCCGTCGAGATCTACGACCTCTCGGCGTACCCCTACTACGCCGAGTATCCCAATGGTGACGCTGGTGTGGCTATCTTCCAGTCCAGACCGTGGCAGGGGTACACGCTCACAGAGAACGGAAGCGCACGAGTGCGTGGCGTCTGGCGGTTCTACACCGCTCGGAACACCAACTGGGATACACTCGTCAGGTCGAACCAGACCGACAGCGCCACCGTCGAGTCTGACGCGATCCCCGTGTACGTCCACGCGTACCCTTCGCGGATCGGCCCGAGGGCTGAACCAGTTCGCGATGGCCCAGAGATCATCGACACCTGGGGCACTGACCGACCGTCCCCGGTCGGCACGCTCGGCGAGAACATCAACATCGACATCGTCAACCAGTCGTACACGACGACGTACGGTGTTGCGGTTCGCGCCGAGACCGTCGACCGCGACGCGCTCCAAGTAGCGGGGCTCGTGCGGGGTGTGAACGCCTCGATTGTGGCACCTGATGCTGGCTCTGAGCGGCAGCTCCGGCGCAGTAATCTGACTGTTGAGGTGCTCCAGCAGAACGAAAGTCAGGCCACACTCCGCATCGAACTCCGGGACAACGAGACCGGCGCACCAATCGTGCTCAGCGATCCCGACCGACGATATCCAATCGGCGGGAACACTCGAAACGGGTACATCACCATCGCGGAGCAACGTGTTGAGACCAACGCCTCCGGGGTGGCGATCGTGACGATCGACGAGCCGGGTATCTACACGGCTCGATACCATCCGGGTTCGTGGCTCGGGCACGACCCCGCGTATGTGAGTGCGACGGCAACTGCTCGGTGGCATCCGCTCGGCACCATCGACGGTTGGTTCGCGTTCATTTACGAGGTCGGCTGGCAGCTCATCCCGTTTCTTGTGATGTTCTACGCTGGCAAGCGACTTCTCCGAATGCTCGGTCCAGAAGACATCTTCCAACGGAACCCATAGTCCATGACTAGAAACCACCCACACATCAGTCGGCGAACCGCCCTCCGAACAGTCGCAGGTGCTGCGCTCGTAAGCGTCGCTGGCTGTCTGAACGACAATGGCGGTTCTGGGACGCCTGGTGATGGAACGACCTCTCCAGATGGCAACGGCCCACTCACCCGTATCGCTGTCGAGGGAACCACACTCGTCGTCGAACTCTCCGGAGAGGCCGACGTCGACCAGGTCAACCTCATCCAACCGAACGGCGAGCTATTCGGAAAGCGCGACGTAGCCGCGGGTGCTCAACAGGTCTCATTCGAGATCGGCACCGCGTATGCGCCCGGTGAGTACCGCGTACTCGCGTTGAAAGGCGAGGAGACAGTAGTCGAGACCACGACTGAACTCCGTCCAGAGATTCAGATACAGGATGTCGGACTCTATCGGAATAACCCAGATAAGCCGTGGGACGAAGTCTATGGTGAGAGCGAGACGGACCGGATCAAGAATGGCGAGGCATTCGTTACGGTAGAGAACACAGGAAGCGGTCCGGAAGCGATAACTGAACTAATCTTCTCCGGGGACGTTCCCAATCCAATTGAGAACCCCAGAGGCAGTGGAATGCACGAAACCGACCGGGTAGTAGTTTCCCCCGGCGAGACGGCCGACCTGTTCAGTAGTTCGTTTCCGTTCGGTACAGAAACTGAGGACGGGATGGGATGCTCCCCAGACGGGAATAGTGGCCAGTTTACTGTTATCGTTGAGACACGGGTCGGTGGAAATCAGGTCTCAAGCACCTACAACGTTCAATACACTGGTTCCGACGATATGACTGATTGTGAGGTCACGATCACTGAGGTATAACGATGGTCGATCTCATTGATGTCGTCCTTGAGGGTATCAAGGGCGTCGTTGAGTGGTTCATTGGGCTGTTCATGGACGGTCTCAGATCAGGGTATGAAACTCTGACTGAGGGAATGTTCGGGACACCTACTCCAGAGACGAACGGAGCTTTTGTCTTCGGTGAACCAACCAATGCACCCTGGCCAGCGATTCACGATGCTCTCATCGGCGGCGAAATCATGCTGGTTGCCCTCTTGCTCCTCGTGATGAGCGTTCAGGGCCGTCACACGGTTCGGATCTTCAATATTGGAAGTACCTACGAAGCCCGAAAAACGAAGAAGACGGCCTGGGTCGGTGCTTTTCTAATCATTACGTGGTATTGGGTTGGAACTCTTGCACTCTACCTCGTTGATGGATTCACTATCGCCCTGATGCCGGAGCTTTCCTCGGTTACGGAGGCGATGATTGGATTCTTGGAGGTATCTATCACAAACCCAGGGCTGGGACTATTGTTCGCCGTGATTGGTGGAATCTCGATGTGGGCGCTGGAGGCGCTGTTCTACATCCGGATGATTCTGCTGTATGTCTACCTGTACGGAATGCCGATTGCATTTGCACTGGCCTACGGAAACATTCCGGTCGTATCCGATATCGCGATGGGGTTCTGCAAACGGTTTGTCCCGTTGGCTGTCCTCCCGCTCCCGGCAGCGATGGTCCTCAAGGGGTACGACTTGATCTACGGCGGTGGGACTCTCACACCAGGAACAGCGTTCCTCAAATATCTCGTTGCTGCGTCCCTCCCGCTGGTCGCCCTCTACATCACGTGGAAGACGTTCAAATACGCGACGCCGTTGACGGCCAAAGTCGTCGGCGGTGCAACAAAAGGCGCGGCACTCGTTGGCGGTGTCGCCGCTGGAGCCTACGTCGGTGGCGCCGGCGTCGCGACGACCGCCGCTCGGTGGGGGCCGAAAGCCGCCGCTGGCCACGCCGTCGCACAAAAAGCGGCTGCCCGCGGTGGACATGGAGGAGACGATGGCGGGACGCCATCGTACCGTCGAACAGAGAATGACCCTGGTGGAGCGACAGCGGAATCGGCGAGTGACGACCGTGGGATGGAGTTTGATCGAGGAATCCACTAACAATGTCAGCAGATCAAGACGCGGCCGCACGGCGCATCATGGATCAGTTCGGCGAGGAGAGTCGCATCCCGTATCTCAATATCGAGGAAGGGGACGTCGGCATGCTCATCGCCTTCCCCATTATTGGGCTGTTTATCGCTGGCCTCACCGGGATCGAGTCGCTTGCCCTCCCGTTCGTCGCTGGCGGGCTTGGATTTGGCGTCGCCGTCATCTACGTCTCACCAACCCACCTGAATGCCTGGACGTGGACCAAAGACGTCTATCGATACCTCAAACGGCCTCAGGTCACGTTCAGTGCGCCCGCCGAAGCCGACACGAGTACCAACGAGACAGAGCGCAACCAAGGCGGACTCGCGAACTACACGCCGTTCAAGCCGGACGAGCGAACACAGGATCTCACCAACATCAAGCGAGCGTGGCCGGGCGCTGGTGCCATCCAGCGTGAAGACGGCGCGATGGAGGCGTTCATCGAGATCGATCCGGCCAACATGGACTTCGCGATGTCCAACGACTGGGCGCAGCAGCAAGACGCCGGCGAAGAGTTCGCCAACAAAGAGCTGGACTCGAAGCTCAAACTCCACGCCACAACCCGTTCCTTCCCGGTCGAGCAGATCACCGAGACCATCGAAGATCGACTCACGGACGAAGACGTCACGGAGAACCCGATCTTCCGGGAACTCCTCGAAGAGTACCGGGAAACACGGCCGAAGGAGATGCGTGACCGGGGCATTCAGCAGGTCCGGTACTACATCGGCGTTGAAGTCAGCCCGATAGAAGTGTACGACCGCTTCCGCGACGAGGGCACCCCCGCCGAGAAGCTGACCCAGTTCCCCGTCATCGGGTTCCTGTTCAACCCGTTCGTCACCCGTCGCGAGGACCTTACTGACGTCGAGCGCCGCGCGCAGATGTTCGAGAAGCTCGACAGTCGCGTCAACGACGTGCGATCCGAGTTCATCCAGCAGGCGTCGGGGTGGTCCGCACGTCGACTCAGCACGGTCGAGCTGTTCGTTCTGAATATGGACTTCTGGAACGGCCGCGAACACGACTACGACGAGGCGGAACGTGTCGTTCGCGACCAATCGATCATCGGCCACTCGCGCCGGGAGGACCCACACGATGCGTAACGTGATCCTCCAGACTGGTGGTGGCGCGCTTGGCTCCGTCGCCGGGTGGCTCCAGAACCTGACACCAGCAGAGAGTGCAGTACTAGCCCTTGCAATGGGTCTCGGCCTTGGCGTCGGCAGCAAGCACCTCTGGGATCACTTCACTGCGGATGATGAACCAGACGTGGACTTCACCGATGTCCTCGACGAGGAGACACTCGAAGAAGGCGAGGCTGAACGCCAGCTCCTCGACGACATCTCCGAGTCACACAAGACGGTGACCGCGCCCGGAGCTGTCGAGTGGGAAACGCGAGCCGCACGGGTCGGCGAACAGTGGACGACGACGCTGTACATCGCTAACTATGCCGACTATCCCAACGACGGGTATCTGAGCGACCTCTTCGAGATGACCGACGTCCAGTTCGATCTGACGACCCACATCACGCCGAAAAATCAGGAGCGAGCCCGGAACGAACTACAGGACATCGCGGACGACCTCCAGGTCGATGCTGACCTCGAACAGAGTATCCGGAGCGCCTATCTCCAAGAGCGCGCCAACGAGGCCGCAGCGACGTACAAGGCCGTCGAGAACGGCGCAAACGTCTTCGATCAGGGGATGTTCATCACCGTCCGGGCCGACGAGAAAGATGAGCTCAGAGACGCTGTCCAAACGGTCAAGAGTGCGCTCCGCGACGACCCGGCGAACCTCACGCCGAAGACGGCTATCTGTCGGCAGGACCTCGCCCTCCAGTCCGCCGCGCCCATCGGCGACAACGAATTCGGGCGGACATCAATCGCACTCGGCGGCGCCATCGGCGCGTTGCTCTCATCGCCGCACAACGCGACGATCCTCGAGGAGGGCGGCGTCGAGTTCGGGATTCACAAGGACAACCAAAGCCCGGTCGTCATCGATCCCTTCTCCCGAGACAACGGGTACGCGATGTTCACCGTCGGCGATACCGGCTCGGGGAAGTCGTTTAGTTCGAAGCAGAACTTCATCCGGTCGATCGAGCAGAGTAAGGACCGCATCGGGATCATCCTCGAGCCGCTGAACAACTGGGCCGGTGTCTCGGAAGCCCTCGACGCCGAACGGATCACGGTCGGCGGGACGCTCGGTCTGAATCCGCTGGAGATTCGGGAGACGCCGGAGCACGTCCAGCGGGCGATGGGTGAGGACGCGAGCCCGTTCAACGAGAAGCTCGACGACGCGATGAGCTTCCTCACCAACTTCTTCGCGCTCCGTGGTATCTCGCTCGGCGACCGGCGGACGACGCTCGAACTCGGGCTCAAGCGCGCCTACAAGCGCCAGGACATTACTGACGACATCTCCACGCACAGCAATCCGAGCCCGACCATCCGCGATATGATGGACGTCTTCGAGGATATGATCGACGACCCCGAGGAGTTCGTCGTGCGGTCCGACGAGGAAGCCGGGAAGATCAAGGAGGACGCAACGTGGCTGCTCGATCAGCTCCGCCCCTTCGAGGACGACGGTCGCCACGCGAATCTCGGCCAAGAATCCGACTTCGACATCCGGGACGAGAAGGTCATCTATCTCGATCTCGCCCAGCAGGAAGGGAGCGTGGACAGCAGCACGGCACTGACGATGCAGCTCCTCATCTCGCTGGTGTACGAGCGAGCGAAGGTCTCGGACAAGGAGGTCGTGTTCTACATCGACGAGGCCCGCTATATCATGCAGGACGCCGCCAGTCTGGCGTTCCTAGAGACTGTCTTCCGGCACCACCGCCACCACGACCTCTCGATCCGGCTGGTCACCCAGACGGTCGACGAGTTCTTCGAGCACGCCGAATCCGAAGCGATTCTCGATCAGTGTGCGGTCAAACAGTTCCACCGTCTCGACGGGATGGACGAAGACTGGGCCGACGAGTTCGGTCTGAACTACGCACAGATGCGGTTCGTCCAGGACGCCGTTCCTGGTAACGAGGACGCCGGCTTCTCCGAGGCCCTAGTGGGCGTCGACGGCGAGTGGCGTGGGATCCAGGTCAAAGCGATGCCCAAGGAGAAGCAGGTCATCGACTTCGAGCCAACCGAGCAACGGCGAGACTCACTTCCCGGGACTGGTGAGAATGCTGTGAACGCGGAGGTGCAGGCGTTCCAAGACGATATTGAAAGCCGAGCGACCGACAACGGACAACACACACCTGAGCGGACGCCAACAGAGACTGATGGCGGTGAAACGGGAGGTGACGACAATGCGTGAGTACCTTCGCGTGACGCCAACCTCCGAACGGCTCAATCCGGAGCGTCTGCCGCAGGCACTGGAGAGCCTCCACAAACTGACCTCAACGGACTCGACAGGGCTAGCTGACAAACTCAATCCGCTACATAGCGACACACCGCTACGCTTCGAATTCCTCGCGCTGAGCGAGGGGAAAGATGACCCCGTCGAATTCTACTACGGTGCCGACGACCATCTGGATACCCTTGAGAAGCGGCTCCGGTCGGTCTATCCCGAGACGTTCGACATCGAGCGTACTGAGGTCGACATCGCATCCCGACTCGTACAGCCTGTCGAATTCGACCGCGAGACATTCGTCGAGCACTATGAGGCGGGCGACCTCCAGTACGAATTCGACCCTGACGAGCA
Organism: Halospeciosus flavus; assembly: GCF_029814175.1. Lineage (GTDB taxonomy): Archaea > Halobacteriota > Halobacteria > Halobacteriales > Halobacteriaceae > Halospeciosus > Halospeciosus flavus. Next base: position 88,488 of record NZ_CP122313.1, read on the forward strand.
ATACGAACGTGGCACTGACGACAACAAACAATCGAGGCCAGGGGACGCCGAATCAGTCGCGGATGGAGGGATAGTCGGCGACCAGTCTGCCGACCACATCATCGAAATCGGCGATACTGCCCTCGAACTCGCCCCACCAGATGCGATTCCCGAGGATGAGCCACTCACGACGCTTGCCAAACCAACGGTAACATCAGAGGGAACGATACTCGCCCGGCCAGCGACCGAATCTGTCTCCCCACTCGGCGTACGGTGGCAGGGGTCGGCTACTCGGAAGCAAGACTGGATGACCTCACTCTCGCCGTTCACTGCCGACGACGAAGCAGAACTCCCCGCGGTCGATCAGCCAGGGGGTGCGCTCGCGTCGCTCGTCGACCATCTGATGGAGGCGACAGCACCAGTGGCGTTCCAGGTCGTTTTCCAGCGACGCGAGAGCTGGCAGTCCGATGCCGACCTTCGCAAGGAGGACGTCATCGACGGGCGGGACACACTCGCCCAGGAGATTATTGGCACCCTCTTCGAACTCGACGGTCAGTCGGAGAACCGGGACAGAAACCAGCTTAGCGACGCGGTTGCAAAACGTGTCGCGGCAATCGAGGCGACAAATCCGAAGCGGTCGTTCACCGCGAACATCCGAGCCATCGGGATTCCATCCGGTGGTGACGGTCGCGATGATCTCGATGAGCGAATGCAGTCACTTGTCCCGGTGTTCGACCCGCTTGACGGGCCGTACTACCAGGTTGCAGCCGAGCGGTTACGTGACAGCGGCTTCCGGGCAGCCACGAAAGAACGGAACGCACGAGCGGCGCTGCAGCGGCTCTTGGATCGTGAGATCACGACCGGCCGTGGGACGACCCGACCGGAGTTCGTCCTGAGTGGCCGAGAACTCGCGCACTTCGTACTCGTCCCCTCCTCGGAACAGCTTACTGTCGAGGGGACACGTGGGACGCGTGCGGAACAGCAGAGTCGGAATCCATTGCCCCGTCCGCACCAGGACCTCATGAGTGAGTTCCGAGACGGGATGGCAATCGGGTATGCCCTCGACGACACCGGCGAGGCCGAAGACGTGCCGACACACATTCCACCCGGACTGCTGCCCACTCATTACGGCCGGTTCGGAACAACCGGCTCTGGGAAATCGAAAGCCCTCATCAACGATATGCTGTCGCTGTACGACAACACCGAGGGTCCGACGATCCTCATCATCCCGAAGAACGACGATATGGCCCAGAATTATATGCGGGCTCACGCGCGTCGGTTCGGAATGACCGACCTCGAAGAGAACGTCGTCCACTTCCCAATCCCGGACGTGCTCCCCGGGTTCTCGTTTTTCGATCTCGAACCGTCGATGGAGAGCGGACGGCGCCGCGAAGACGCCGTCCAACGGAAGGCCGACCACTACGAAGAGATTTTGAAGCTCGTGATGGGAACCGACCGCTACGAGCGGGCGACTGTGGCCCCGACTCTCATCAAGACACTCATCAAGGCACTGTTCGACGAGGAATACGGCCGTGAGAACGGGCTATACCGAGCGTCGACGGACTACTTCGCCCACCGACAGCTCGAACACGTCGTCGACCAGATCTGGGAGGCCGGGCCACCGAACGAGAACATCGGCGACGCCCCACGGTCGAGCGACGAGGAAGTCACCCGGACGATTCGACGGCAACTCCAGTTAGATTCGAACACCTTCGCGAACGTGATGGGCGGTGTCGGAAACCGTCTCGCCTACATCTCACAGGATACGCACCTGCGGCAGATCTTCAACAATACCGAGAACCAGTTCGACTTTCGGGATGTCCTCGACGAGGATACGGTCATCCTCTTCGACCTCGGCGACCTCCGCGACGACGCCGCCCGGATTATGACCGGTGTGATCCTGACCAATCTCGATGCAGCCCTCAAGGACCGCAAACAGGCGCTCTCCCAGCACTCGGACGACTACGTCGTGAACTTGCTCGTCGACGAGGCAGCATCGGTTGTGGTCTCCGACATCATGAACGATCTCCTCGAGAAAGGCCGGGGATTCCGGCTCTCTGTCGGCCTGTCGATGCAGTTCCCCGAACAGATGGAGGCCGAAGGCGGGCGGAAGATCTACCTGAACGCTCTGAACAACATCGGTAGTTCGCTCATCGGGAAAATCAACGTCGACCGGGAACTGGCACGTGCGATGGCCCACGAAGAGATGGACCCTGCGGATTTCGCCAATCGGATTCGTTCGTTGCCGCGCGGAGAGTGGATCGCCAGCTTGCCAAGCCCGACGTTCGGTGAAACGGGGCCGTATCCGTTCAGTCTCGAACCACTCCCGATTCCACCGGGCCACCCCGAGAGCGAATCCCCGCTCACTGAACGTGAAGAGGAGCAGTTCACTGAGACGCTCTCCTCGATGCACGAGCACATCAGTGATAGACACGGTGTCCCGGCTGCAACAGACGCCTCAACAACGAGAACACCGACCAACGAACACGAGGTCCTCGATATCGCGAGCGACGACCTGGACGTCGCGATTGCGAAGGTGGTTCGGAGTCTGCAGCTTCGAGAGGACTGCCGCGAGGAGAACGGCTGGGTGGCCGTTGAAGCAGTTGACGACGAACTCAGGCGGCTCTTCGACGACGTCGACGCCGAGCCGCCATCGTATGATGCACTCGCGGACATTCGAGAACGATCACGATACCTCGATACGACCGTCGATATCGACGCCGACGAGCTCCGCATCCGGCTCACTGAAGCCGGAGAGGATGTCTCGACACCCGATACTGGTAGCGTGCAGGCCGCTGGTGGGAGTGTCCACGACGCAGCACTCCTTCAGATCGAAGAAGAGCTCACCGCACTCGGTTTCACCGTCTCGATCCTCGCACAGGATGGCAGCGAGAAACCTGACGCGAGGGCGAGCCACCCCGACGTTTCCGACCGATTCGCCATCGAAGTCGAAACGACGACACCCGAGAATCCCGCGAAAGTGCTCACGAATCTCCGGAAGGCCCAAGCAGCAGGTGATATCCCGCTGTTTGTCGTTCGACCAGGAAACGACGAAACTGAGTGGGCCGAGCGTGTTGACGGCATTCTCACACCTCCCGTCCGTACCCTCCAGAATGGTGAGACACGGTTCTACACGACTGACTCGAATCTCACGTTCAACGGTGGAGCGACCGAAGAAGGTGGAGTGACGGCCGTGCGACCGGCGACCGACGACGAGAACGGGACCCAGAACATCTGGCAGCGTGATGGCGACGAGATCGTCCTTCGTGATACCAGCGGGACGGAACACATCCGCCTCCCGTCGCTTGGAACACTCTCGAAAGATCGTGTGCCAGCCATCTACAGCTACGACCACGCTGCCGACGAGTACGTCGTATACGAGCACGGTGAGCAACACATCTACGAGACGAAATCGGCGTTCGAGGGCGACTGGGTGCGTATCAAGAAGCCATTCGTCCCCGAAGCCGAACTCCCCGTACCAGACTACACACGTTCGACGTACGGCATCCTTATCCTTCACGATGAGGCGAAATCGGTCGTGTATGAAGACGGTGAGAAGCGGCCACTCTCGGCAATCACTGACGGGGCACTCCGTCCCGCATCGCCTGAATCAGCGGCCGCTGACGAACCACCCAGTCAGACCGACCAGGCCGATGAGACAGTCGAGGAAGACCAATCGCCACCGTCGTTCGAAGCATTTGTCGACGAATATCTTGTCGAAGATGCGGATGAAGCCGTGCCGAAAGATGACGTATTCGGCCTCTACAACGACTGGGCAGAGGCACACGGCATCGACGATCCGCTGAATAAGAGTTGGTTCACCCGGAAGCTCAACACCCACATCAAGGTGGATTCCACGAAGAAGCGAATCGGCGGGGAACCCGTCCCGCATTACACTGGTGTCCGTATCCGTTCTGAAGAGGACTTTCAGTCATGAAACGGACGTACACGGTCCAATTCCCGATATCATCGGGACTTCTTGAGACCTGTTCCACCCAAGCTGAATCATGACCTCATCCAATCAAATTCGTAGGTCGGAAATCACCCGACTGCGGCATGTTCCACCCAAATCTTCAATGGGTGGAACAGCTACGAAACGGCCGAAATGGGTGGAACACGCTCACGTCCATCGATTTGCAACCAGCGATAGCGAGTGTTCCACCCAACAACCAACTAGGATAGAACGGGGGGTCCCCGTTGGGACCAAGGGATTGGATCGCGACGTACAGCAGAGAGCGTTCTGTGCTGGCTCAGAGCCAGTGAGAGCCATGCGAGGTCCTACGTGAGGATGAGTGAACCTATTATCGACGAGCCGGAGGCGATTCCGGAGACGTTACGCGAACGCGACCAGTGGGTGTGCTGGCGCGAGGAGGAGCGAGACGGCAAACCGACGAAGATTCCGGTGACGCCAGGGGCAGGGGGGTTCGCGTCAGCAACAGAGTCGGAGACCTGGGCGAGTTTCGAGGCAGCACTCGACTACAGCGAGACAGAGCACGCCGATGGTATCGGGTTCGTGTTTACCGACGACGATCCCATCGTCGGCGTCGACCTGGACGACTGCCGTGATCCTGAAACCGGCGACGTCGACGACGCGGCACTAGACATCATCGAGCGCCTCGACTCCTATACGGAGGTGTCACCGTCCGGCACCGGCTATCACGTCCTCATCAGGGGCGAACTTCCCGAGGGGCGGAACCGTCGCGGGAGCATCGAACTGTACGACACGGCACGCTTTTTCACCGTCACTGGCGATCACGTCGAGCGGACACCAACGTGCGTCGCACGTCGACAGGACGCGCTCAGAGCGATTCACCGTGAGTACGTTCAGGAGACAGAGCGTGACACGGCAGCAGAGTCCGAACAGCGTGGTAGCGCTGACGACGAGTCACCGACGACCGGTGCAGCCGGCGTTGACGTCGACCTCGAAGACGAGGACCTCCTCGAGAAAGCGCGGAATGCATCGAACGGCGAGAAGTTCGAGCGGCTCTGGAACGGGAACACAGCCGGCTACGACAGCCAGTCCGAGGCCGACATGGCGCTGTGCTGTCTGCTGGCGTTCTGGACCGGCGGCGACCGGACGCAGATGGATCACCTGTTTCGCCAGTCAGGATTGCTTCGGGAGAAGTGGGACGAGGTCCACTACGCTGATGGGTCGACGTATGGGGAGAAGACCATCGAGCGAGCAATTGCGACTACTTCGGAGTTCTACGACCCGGACGCCGGCGACGATACCGCAGATGATATCTCCGCCACATCGTCTCCAGACGTCGGCGCTGCTGACTCGGAGCGGAGTCGCGCGTATCTCGCCGAGAAGAACCAGATCTTGAGCGACCGCGTCGACGAACTCGAGGCGACACTCACGGAGAAAACCGAGCGCATCGACGCTCTCGAAGCGGAGGTCAAGCGACTCACTGACGAACTCGCCACCCGTGGCCAGGAGGAGGAGTGCCAGGGCGAGCACGCCGCTACTACGAGTGAGAACAGTAGTGAGTCAGAGTCATCCTCACTGTTGGGTCGGTTATTCGGCGGTCGGTCCAAGTAGCGTTGCGACCGCAGCGGCACGTCTGTCACCCCCGCCAGGGGGCGGCGGGGTACATCACGTGCCCCCGATAGACGATGGATTCGGAACGTACGACCCAAACGCAGACGGTACAGCAAGCAGCAACCAACTCCGACGGGGAGGCTCCGTGGGCAGACCTCGAGGTGACGATCCCGACCGACCGCGATCACGCGTCGCTCGTCGCGCTCGTGGAATGTGTCCTCGTCGAGTTGACTCACGAGCACGTGGGGGCAGTTGTCGTCACTCACCAGGTCCGGGGGACAAACCGCACGCAGTACGTCGCCGTCGACGACGTCAGCGAGCAGTTCCAAAAGCGGCACTTCGACGCCCGGCTGGGCTGGCACGAGACAACCGTTCCTCGGGAGATCGTTCGCGACGAACTCGTCACCCAGCTCACCCGGTCGGCAGCCTCACAAGCGGAACGCACACGAGAAGCAGCAGCCAGCGAGCCGGACACGTTCACCGTGAAGCCGGTTCAGGAACTCCGAACTCCATAGGCCACACTCTTAACCAACACTCGGGACCAGTTCTGTCGAAGTGTTGGTTAACGACGTTGCCAGAATTCATGCCCTCAACCCCCGCCCACCGCCCTGTCCCTCCGCGACGTTGCCGTTTTCGAGTATCTCGACCCAGGGTCGGACTGACGCCCTCCGACTGGGCTGTTTATCGGCGCCGGGAGGCGTGCAGCGCGCGAGAGCGTGCGCGGCGTGATTCACCATGGCTGGTCCCGATCCTCACGACGACACGAGTGCCGACCACGAACAGCGCGAAACCGAACTCCTCGCACAGGACCGTGACGCCGCGAGCGTCGCGACCGCGGACGTCGACGACGCAACGGCCCGCAGCCTAGTCGACGACCTCATCGACGCGGACGTCGTCACACCCGTTCCCGAGGATCGCGTTCTCGTTCACGAGCCGAGTGTTACTACCTTCGACTCGACGACGCAATTGGCCGTCTTCCACCGTGGCTGGACGGCCGGCCGCGACGCCGACGCGGAGGCGGAGTAATGCAGCAGACGCTTACAGGGTGTGCGTTCTGCGACGCTCCGCCCAGCACCGAGACTGGCGAGGCCCACACCTGGGGGGAAGATGAGCGGGTCACCCACCCTATCTGCGTCGACTGCGCGATCCAGATGGATCCGGATCCCGACGAGCGCGATCGCTACGCCTGCGATGGCTGTGGGCTCGTCGTCGACGCCCTCGCGGCGCTCACGCGTTTCCGTGTGGAACTCGGCCATCTCGAGGGGCCGCTGCAGCTGTGTGCGCGATGTAGTCCTGGCGGGCCCGCGACGTACTGGACGCACGACCTCGATGAGCATCTCGTTGAGTGAGACATGTTGCCGACGCTTACACCGTTTCCATGGAGGACCTCGTTGACGAAGTCGACGTCGCGCTTGACCGCGACTAATGGGGGGGTCTCCTATCCAGGGATAGGGAAAGTATCCAATAAGCCGCACCGCTTGGCATTACACCACAGATTCCGGTATCCCTCGCCGTCAGATCGTCGTCGAAAGACGCTCGATGCGATCAGCGGTTCCCTTGACTGCGTCTTTCTCCTCGAGACGACTCACGATATCCTGTAGTTCAACCGTGGTGTAATCGAGTTCCTGCTGGAGGGCAGGCATAGATTTCGGTTCGTCGAGGGCGTGAAGCACTTCGAGTTCCTCGTATACGCGCTCTGTAATCTCCGCGACCGGCTCATGCAGGGGTGTCCTCACGTTGTGTTGCTCGGTGAGATCGGCCAACGCCTCGTTCACGTATGTCACGAATAGCTCTTGGTCCAAGAGGTCGATCTGCGCGGCGAGTTCTGCTTCGACGACGTCGAAATCGAGGTCAGTCTGCAGCAGCGAAAACATATCTTCGATATCGTCCACCCGTCCGGCGACCGCCTTGAATAGGAAGATGTCCTCTGGGCTCACGAGTTCGACCACCAAGTTGCTGGGGTTGAGGTACCGCTCGCTGCGCTTCCGAATCCCGTCAGAAAGAACCAGTTTATCGATTACCTGCTGGTGAAAGATGTCGATTCGACACCCATCATCGTTCTCGAGGATTCGCTGAGCACCGAGCGCTTCGTATTCTTCGTCCGGTTCCCGAACGATATTGTAACCAAGTTCGAGCAGTACTGCTTGGAGCTGCCCGAGGTCATCACCGGATGCGACGATGAGATCGATATCCTTGGTAGTGGTCTTGAGATCCTGGAACGCCATTGCCCCACCGCCGATCAAGAAGACAGTGAGCGGGTCGTCTAGCTGCTCGCCGATGCGCTCGAGTTCCGACCGAATGTACGAACTGTCGAATCGCGCCCTCATGCTGACACCCCGTAGTCCGCAGCCAATTCTTGGAACTCCTCCCACTCGGGAAGTCGAGATGCCCGCTCCTCGCCACTCGTGTCGAGATACGTGAGCAAGTCCTCGACGAGATCGTCGACGCCGTACTTTGTGGCCTGGTCACGCAGTTCGTCACGGTCGACGTCAACGTGGCTGAGCAGGAGCAGACAGTATGACTGGGTACGTGCGCCCGAATCGATCACGAGCATATGACAGCACAGCATCGCCGGCGAGAGATCATTCATCGTCTCTGAATGGAAATAGTACCGACGGTCGCGGGCCAGAAGGGGCAGGTCGTAGGTCTGGAAACGCTCTGGCCCCGTCGAAAGGAAGTCCTCGGCGGTAATCTCATCTGCGGTCTGGACGAGGAACTCGTCGAGTGACTCCCAGAGAATCGTGTAGGTGTCGGTGTGTTGTTCGACGGTCTGGCGATGGTCGTGGTGAACGAGTTCCCGAGCAAGCGTACTCAGTTGTTCGAATCCCTCGTTCAGCACATATGCATCCTCGTCAGTTTCGTAGATGATCCCTCGATGCTGAAGTGGATCGAGGGCGCGATGGACGGTACTCCTGTGAATGTTGGCCCGGCGTGCGAGCTCCATTGCGACCCGCGGTGTTTCAAGATAGTAGAGAACGCGGAACGTCGCGCCCGACAACAGTTCAGGCCATTCGATGTGCGAATACTCTTGGGTGATGTCTGCGAGGAGTTCGAGTGCTTTTGCGTCCGATGGCCGGATCTGCTTTGTTTTCCCTTGTCGACGCGTCTCGACGAGTCCGGTCGCTTCGAGACGATCGACAAGTTCAGACGTGTAGCTGAGACTGCGGTCCAGCTGGGTCGCAAATTCGGAGACTGTCTGTTCACCGTGAAGGACGGTGAGCGCGCGAACCTCGCCTTCGGTAAGCATCTGTTGCGTAGATACGAACCGATATTTAAATAACTTCGCTATCTCGCAACGAGTATGACTGACTCAGCTGAAGTTGCTGGGTGAGCAACACGATGAAGGCCCTCGGCCGTTCACGGGCGGCGCGCCGCCCGTTAGCTCGGGAGAGCAGGCTCTCCCGGTGACCGAGGCAGCCTCGCCCTTTCTGAGTCCACCAGGACGGTAGATGCCTCACCGAGCGACGTAGCCGGCTGAACAGGTGTGTTCGTTATGGCCCGCCCCGCTCGCCGCGTTCCGCCCTCCGCGTCGCTCGCGACCGACCATTCCGGGCGTGCGGGCGCTCTCCGCACCGCCCGCGCCCGTTCCGGGCTAAAATGCATGTGCCCTCGGCGCCAGCGGGTATCCCCGTCGGTTGCGCCCCTTGCGGGCTTTCGCGTTCCAGCGCTTGGTGCCGCCTGCGCTGTCGCGCGCCACACCGCGGCGCGCGTTCTCGGCGACAGTCGCCCTGGACACGGACCCGCACATCGGGCCGGACACGAGCGGGCATATCCCGCTGGCCGCTCGCTCCGGGCGGGTCGGCGCGCGGTGCTGGATGGTCGTCCGCCTCGGGCGCGCTCTCGCTCGCGCCCACAGGGCGCTCGCGAAGGCGCGAGCGAGAGCGCGCAGACGAGTCTGTCGGTCGTTGTCGTCGAGGAAATCCGCGATGTTGAGGCATCGCGGTGTCGGGCGCGTGAGCGCCTTCAGGAGCTGAACTCCAATGTCGAGTAAGAACGTCTTCGGTAATGAGGTTTCGGTCGATGAACAGGCTTTCGAGAAACACGATGACGTCGAGGTCGACGAGGATGGGTTCGAGGTCGTCGACGAGACGCCGGAGTTCCGGGCGACGGTCGACATGGAAGTGCAGGCGAAAGTCGATTCCAACCACCCAGATGCGCGGGTCGAGGAAGGCCCGGATCACCTGCTCGGGAAGACTCTCGAACAGGAGGAGCGCATCGAGGCCCGGGAAGCCGAGCTGGAGCACATCAGTACCCAGGCGGAACTCAGTCAACAGGAGGGACGCGCGAAGCGGACGCGAGAGGTCGTCGTCGAGCAGTGTGGTCGAGACGAGCCCGAACCGGTGGAGCGCACGGATCCCCGAGAGAAGTTGACGCAGGAGAAACTCGCGGCGGTGAACAAGCAGGCGATGCGGATCAGCGACGAAGTGCAGGACGGCTGGTCGAGAGCGGTCGTCGCGAAGCAGTTGGCCGAGAAGGTGCAGCGCGGAGAGGACGTGACCAAGGCGGTGCTGGAGACGTTGGAGGAGCAGAAGGCGGTACCCGGTGCAATCGTGCCCATCGCGGATGTGCCGGACGTGCCCGTCGGGGAAGTGACGGTCCAGGGTGAAATCACCGAGCTCTGGACTCCCTCAAGTTCAAATATACAACAAGTCGGGCTGATCGAAGACGAGAGCGGGCGCACGAAATTCACGGTCTGGGAGAAAAGCGGGAAAACGATAGTTCGAGAAGGGCAGACGGTCAGGTTCAGAGCGGTCAAAAAGAACTGGTACCAAGGTCGGTGCAGTCTCGCGATCACGGGCTGGAGTCGGATCGAATTCCCAGAGCGCGGCCGCTGGTGGGAAGAATAGCCAGTTAGCGCAGCCTTCTTTTTTTGCTGTGTGCCGAACCGGCCCAGACCCCGCCACCCCACCCTCCGCTCCCGGCCTCCCGCTGGTCGGCCGGCAGCCACGACCGGACTCCTACCCTTGAGAGGAGCGCGGTGAGACGGCTGTCCGGGGTTGAGGTGTTTGTGTGTACCCAGAGGGGAAGTGGAGGCAGACAACGTGCCCTGAGCAACGATGTCCAAGGAACATATTCTCACAGCCCGCGAATGGCTTCGCATTCACCTCCGCGAAGCTCGCCGGACGACCGGACTCACCGATCGTCAAAGCACAGTTAGCCGCCGCACTGGACGCCTAGGAAGACCTACCGCCAACGAATCTGCAGGAAGGAGCCTCGGTCATAGACGATGCGGGACATCTAACACCACCAGACGCTGAATGGGTTCGACGGGTCGGGACACAGGAGGTGTACCACGTCCCCGAACGCGCCCATAACGGTCCCGAACGTTCCGGTGAGGACCAAGAGAGCAAGCAAGATCAAGAACGGCCACAGTTCGTCGGCCATCTCAGTCTCGGAGGTGAGAGTCCTCGACCCGGACTAACTGGAGGGACGGAAACGGGGCGAATGGAATTTCCTCCTCAACGAGCTCTTCGAGCGGGATCGCGGCCTCTCGCTCGTCCCATCTCGGCATGTACTCTTCGAGCACGTCAAGTGGGGTAACTACAATGACCTCGTCGTCATCCGGGTACTTCGGAGTCTTGTCGGCCAGCGTGTCTCCGTCCTCGAACTCCCACTCGTCGAGTTCGAGTCCAGGAATGTTCACGACGACCAAGGCGATCGGTTCGTCGGCCTCGGTATCGTGGACGATATCGCCGTAGATGAAATCCGGGTCTTCCTCCTCGTCGTCCAGTTCGAGTTCCAGGGCCATATCGAGTGACCGTTGGAGTGGTTCCTCTCGTCCCGGAGGCTGCCATTGTTCTTCGTCGGTACGTCTGTCAGGTGGTCCGCCGCCTTTGCGTGGCATTAGTTGTTCACCATGAATCCGTCAAGTGCAGTTTGCGAGCTGTGCAGGGCCTCAATCCTCCAGTTGATGGTCTCGGTCAACCGCTCGGCGTCGTGTTCCCCGTTCGGTTGCCTGCTCTCATCCAAGATCGACGTCTTCCCGGAGAAGGCAACAACCTCGTCTGGGGCGTGGAGGAGATGTTCGTGGGAGACCCGACCGTTGAGGTAAATCCGATCTGGGCCGAGTGCTTCGACCAGGGCCTCCAGGTCATCCCAGAGGTTGAACTTCGAGTTGTACTCGGTCCCGTCGAAGGCACACGACTTCGTGCCGAAGACCTCGAACAGCTCCCGGCAGTGCTCGTAGTGCCACGGTTCCCACCCCACGATGATGGGATAGAGTTCGACGTCGAGTTCGGCATCCTCAACCATACGGTAGAGCGCCTTCTGCCCCTCGACCGATCGCTCAATCTCGCTCAGGAGCTCGCGACGGTCCATATCGTCGCTGTCCATGACCCAGCGGTCGCCTGGGAAGTAGACATCGACGATCCCGTCCAGTTCCTGTAGCCGCTCGAACTCGTCCTCAGGAGTCCGACCGACCAGGAACTCGTTCTGCTCCATCGAGTTGATGATGAGCATCTGGTCGGGATGCATGAACGCCTCTCGTGGTTGGTTTACGAACCAAGTCGACCGGCGGAACGGTGCTTGGAGGGCCGGGAACTCCTCGACGTTGTAGCCGAAAAGGCGTCTATCGGTGGAAGCCCCAGGTTTGGTCTTCGGTACGAACTCGTGCGGGAATCGGTCGCCGGGCATTCGGATCTCTCAGGCGCGGTTGTGTCTCGGTGGCGCCTGTCGTGACACTACTCACCGCACAGGGATAAGTCTTGTTCGCTTTTATTCGCACGGTATCTATTTCTTAGGCTTTCCAAAACACATACATCCCGAGATAACCATAATTCGTCCCACATACGAAGCGTATAACGAAGGTCTTTAGCCTAAACCGCAGACAGAGGGAACTATGACCGAACGAGTCCATATTATCCCAGTTGGATTCGACTTCGAGCGTCTCATCTACCCAATTTCGCAGGGACAGATGGAGGCCGACCGAGTCGTACTCATCACGCACGAAGGCGATCCAGACGATGAGGCAACGAGTAAGGCCGCGCAACTTGCATCGAATATGACTCGCCGATTGGAAGATTCGTTCAAACTGATTGACGTCGAGGTCCAGCGCGAATCCATCGAAATCGAGGGCATGTTTGACTATGAGACCCTCTATCCGATGGCCTACGACTACATCCTCGACGAACTGAAGGCTGATAACGAGGTTTTCGTCAACATCTCTTCGATGCCTCGCACGGTCGCCTTCGCGTTCGCTACTGCGGCCGACTCGATAATCGCCGAGTTCCAGGAAGATATGGATGAGATTCGAGACCGGCTCCACACCTACTACGTCTCGCCGGAGGAATATCTCGTGCACCGGATGATGGAGGTTCTGGAGAACGCCGCGGACACGCTCGATGATCTGAAGGAATACGAGGACCTGACCGTGCACAGCCAGTACGAGGAGATCGTGCAGCTTCTCGACCGAATCAACGAGAGCGGTGTGACGGAGGGTGCCCGAGACCTCGACGGGCAGATGTACGTCGAGTTCCCGTCGTCGCCTGGCAGTGACGTTGAGGATTTCGAGAAAACCATTCTGAACTTCCTCTTTGGGAAGGATCCAATTGCGTCGACATCTGCGCTCGCCGAACAGCTGGCCGAAGAAGAGGGGGAGGAGTACGACGAGTCGTTCCGCAGCCGCGTCCAATACAACGTCTCGAAACTCGACGAAAAGGGGTATGTAGACCGCGAGAAGGTCGGAAATAGTCTCGAAACGCAGCTCTCGACGATGGGGCGGATGTGGGTGGAAACTCACCGGGGATGAACTGGATCCTCGCATAATGGACACTCCGCGTAGACCGCTCGGTGGTCGTCCTTCTCGTACTCGATGAGGAGCATACCTGCGGGTATCTCGGTGTCGCAAGCCGGACAGGTTCCGAGGATCGATTGTTCCGACGACATGGGGGGGTGGAGCGCTGGAGCGTGTGACACTGTATTCCAGGCTCCAAGTGTAGTAATGGAGTATACGTTCAAAAATTCGATCCAAGCGAAGTGAAAGTGGAACCCGGACCAAGACCTTTGCTGGAACAGTCTGATTATTCGGTAGTGTTCGACGACCTCCATCAGACCATCAACAAGATCCGAGGTGACTTCTCCGGGAACAAGGACACCTCTATCGCCGTGGGTCGAGAGGCCGTTCTGGAGAACCTCGAATGGATATACGGTGGCGTGTGCCTGCTACTCCTCTTTGGCGTCCTGAAATTCAAAGACGCCGCTCTGCTCGCCGTCTACGGTGGGATACCGTTCGTTCTCGATTCAGGCCTCTTCCTGCAATCCGTCCCGTTGCTCAGTCGCGTGCTGCCGCGTGTGACGATGTTGATAGAGCTCGGGATGGAGTTCGGGGCCGTAACCGTCGGGATCTCCCTTGGCGCCGTCTACGGCGTCTACAGACTCATTGGCGCGGTGAAGATGGGCGTGCCATACTACGCAGCACTGAAGCGGGACGATTAGTCCTGCCCTATCATGTCCTATGAGAAAGGACTCGATCTGGCGTACAGGAGGTCTAGTGACATTTCGTCGTAGCCCCAGTCGAGGACCTTGTTCCACTTCTTGCCGTTCTTACGGCAGGCATCGAAGTTCCCCCGACTCCCTGTGTAGGCACTTCAGTCCAGCATAGAGTCTATTGTCCCCTCAATGGGTGAGGGGCTCGCCGTACTGGCAAGTTCCCTGAACACGGTGAGAACCATGGCAATCAGAGACATCTACGAAACTGACTTCGATGAGGACGTCCAGACGGAGTCGAGCGCTAACCTGTGTCCCGAGTGCGACGGGCGGGTCACTACCAACGCAGTCGAAACCATCTGCGAGGAGTGTGGGCTCGTCATCGACGAGCAGCGGATCGACCACGGGCCAGAGTGGCGAGGGTTCGACGAAGACGAACGGGAGCGCACGGGCGCTCCGTTGACGGCGGCACGACACGATCGAGGGTTGTCGACGGAGATCGGCCGCGGGACCGATGCGAACGGGAACGAACTCTCAGGACAGAAGCGACGGCGGCTCGCTCGGATGCGGCGTGAACAGACCCGTGGGCGGTTTCAGTCGAAAGCTGAACGCAACCTCGCACACGGGCTTAGTGAAGTCCGCCGGATCAGTAGTGCGCTCGAACTATCCGAGACGATCCGTGACCAGGCCTGCCAGCTATTCCGCAGCGCTCAGAACGAGGACCTCCAGCAGGGCCGGTCGATCGAGGCGATGGCCGCCGCGAGTGTCTACGGCGCGTGTCGGTGTAACGGGCGGCCGCGAACGCTCGACGACATCACCGAGTCGGCGCGCGTCGAGCAATCGCGGGTGACGAACGCATATACGACGCTGAATACGGAACTTGGCCTGCCGGCCCAGCCGGTGACGCCCAGTGCGTTCGTTCCGCGGTTGGCGTCTGAGCTCGACGTCTCCGATCAAATCCGGCAGCGGGCTCGGCAGCTGGCAGAAGCATCCGAATCGACCGGGGCAACCACGGGGGTTCGGCCGTCCGGGTTCGCCGCAGCCTGTCTGTACAAAGCCGGACGCGAAGACGGACGATGGCTCACCCAGTCGGACATCGCTGAAGTAGCGAACGTCTCAGTGGTCACCGTGCGGACCCACCGTGACACACTGGACGAACTGGCTGTCTAACGCCCACACTGCTGATTTTCGGTTGTATTTTGTTGTCTGATTGATGTGAGAGCCATTGTTTAAATCCGAAGACGAAGCATGATACGGCCAGATCACTCTATGACCGACCAGTACGCCGACTACGAAGCCCTCCGACCGCTCGGCGAAGCGACCCACGTTCCCGACGATCAACTCGCCAGTAGTAGTGGCGAGCCCCGGCGGCAGCGCTCTGGTGGCGTCGACGCGGGCTATCCAGACGACCCGACAGCAGATGAGACCGAGTGCGCTTCCTGTGGAGCGTCGATCCCCGCTGGCCAGTCGAAGTGCCGGTTCTGTCTCACGAACCATCTCGAAGGAGCCGACGACCAGGACACATCGAACGCCGAACGGACTCTCCTCCACGTCATCCAGCTGCTCGTTGAGGCGTCGACGTTCTACGGCGCCGTCGGGAAGGGATCTGCTGCGGCCACCCTCCTCGCGAAGGGAGATGATGACCCAGTAGTCGATGACTGCAAGCTAATCTACGATCTCGACGAGGAACCGGCCCCACAGCTTGTCGATCAGTGGCCCTCGCTCCCCTCGGCGACACGGGTCACGTCTGAATGTGGTAATCAGCTGCTCGCGGCTGCTCATGAGCGGACGGCGTGGAGAGAGACGACGCAGTCCCGTCACGACGGCGAGCACGCGACGTTTCTCTACGACGAAACCGGGAGCGAGGTTCGCACCGAAGCTCGTCTTGCAAGCCTACGTGAGGACGCAGACGACGACCTCTGGCTGGTGCCGGCGATTGCGCTCCAGGACTCCGTTGGCAAGACCGATACCGAACAGCCACGACACGAGCGCCCAAACAGAACTTACCTCGAGTGTCGGGAGTGTGATCGGGAAACTAAGCATCGATTCCACGAATTCGAGGCTATCCCCGACGACGAGTGGACCGGGCAGCCCATGTGGGAGTGTCAGTGGTGCGGATCACTCCGCTATGGACCCGAACCCGAAGCCGGTCAGTAGAGACGGGGTCAGTTTAACCAACGAATCCTGATATCGATTCGTTCTGTTGGTTAACTGGAGGCCAGTTCGAGATCACTTCCGGACTGCCCTGCTGACGGCCCGCCGGTGTTTTTTCGCGCCGTAAATTGGCAGAGGCGCACACATGGACCCACGAGACACCCCCGGCTATCGACTCCACCGCGCGCTCAGCAGCCTCACCAGTATCGACATCGACCAATTGGAGCCCGCTGATCAGGAGCGAATTAGCACCGCGACGACGCTCCTCGAGCAGGTGGATGTTCTCACCCAACCGAATACGATGAGGGACGGTGACGTACACGGAGAATCCTGACAGCTCGACGCGTCGGCAGCGAAGCGTCCTGTGGCCGTCACAGCGTGAGCGGTTGTTCGCCCCCTGAAGGGGTGCCGGGGCGCGAGACCGCTCCCGAGAACAACCCATGGCAACACTCCAAGCCGCAACGACATCGACCGGCGCGCTCGTAACAGACCCACAGGCCGTCCGCCAGCTCTGTGAGAACCACTGCTTCGGGACGCTCAACTGGGAAGTGGACGACGACGGCGAACTCGTCATCTGGGGCTACGACAGCTTCGACGTGTACGAGGCCCGTGAGAACGGTCTTCCTGACTACGACGGTGGCACCGTCACCCACGAGTTCCTCCGGTCGCTCGCAGAATATCTCGAACCGGACGAAGAATTCGACATCCAGACAGCCGGATTTACCAAATGCCGATTTCCCGTGCTGGCGAAACGGTACGTCGTCCGCGACGATGAGGTGCTGTACGCGGACCTCAGTTCCCCCGACCCGATCGACGAGTAGCGTTGTTCGTCCCCCGGGAGGGGTGCGGGGCGATCCAGTCGTGGGTCGTCCTGCGAGGTGATTGTTCAATGGGCCACCGCGCACTCGTTGCGTACGAACGAACTGACGGACAGTACACGCTCCACTACTCTCATTGGGGTGCAGCGAATCTCAAGCTCAAACACCGAATCTCGGCTGAAACCCCGTTCGGTGGCGAGGACACCGACTCCAAGTGGGCGAAACAGCTGCTGGCGGAACTGGCCGATGGCCTCGAGGCAGATGCCGTCGACGGGTCCCTCGCCGGCAAAGACCGCCCGTCGACGGTCGTCGAGCCGAAGCCCCGCGCCACCGGGCTCACGCTCGAGGAGATTATCGCTGACCATCTCGACTACCTCCATCACGAGGCGTTCTACGTGGTGTCACCCACCTTCGAGGTGACCGCCTATCGGACGCTGTGGTTCGGCCTGCAGTACGACTCGGAGACAATCGACCACGGCGAGACGGTCGGTAACGGCGCGCTCGCGACCGTTCGGTGGCACGACGGCGAGCCGGTCGGCGACGGCCATCTGAAGGGGCAGTTCCGGGCACTGAAAGACGTCGTTGGCGATATGGTCAACAAGGGTGTGTTCACCCAGTCGACGGCTCGCCAGTACCTCACACAGAAGCTCGGCGAGTGGGTCGGGAAACGCCAGGAACTGCGTATCCCGGGCGGTGAAGCACCGTCTCCGGACGCGACACTCAGCCGTTCGTAGGCCGATTTGCGTCGAAGCAGATGGTGGTTTTTCTGGGGCTGAAAGGACTGAGCCCCACCGTAGGCTCGTGATTGGATGCCCGAGAAACCAGACGACGACCCATTCCACGATTGCGAGTTAGATCCCGACGCAGTCCTCGGGACACGCACCTTCCACGATGTCCTGTTCACCGACGATACCGAGACGCCGGTAAACGTGCTGACCGGCGAGACGCCCGCACATTCGCAGGCGACCGTCGAGGAAGCGAAGGCGTTCGCTGCGAGTATCGACACGGACACACCACAAATCGCGCTCCCGGCCTCTGTCGAGACGCAGTCGAGACCCAGAGCAAGCCCTACACCTCAGCTGCGTTCTTCCACTTCAAGGCGACGGGGTCACTCGAACGACACCGTGCCTACCACGCCGCGTACGACTCGGATGCGTTCACCGTCGACTTCGAGGCCGACTACGAATCGGGCGACCTGACCATCACTGTCGAACGAGTGGAGGAGGACTGAGAAAGGAAACTCTGGAGCAGGTCCACTTTTTTATATGTCAGGTACATCCATGGAATCCATATGGAGGCTCAGCGGACAATCCAACGCCTCATCGATCACATAACATTCGGTCACGGGATCCATCTGTTCCTTCAAGTTCTTCTCCTTGAATTCGCCTCCGTCTTTCTTACCTTCCAGTTCTCCAGCTCCCTCCTCCTCCAAATATCAAACCCCAATTTCTTCATTGGCGTCTACGCCGCTACTTCTGTCATCTTCCTTGGCATCCTCTTCCTGTTCACAGCCAAAATGAGGAAACGCACCTTTTCCCCACCACTCCAACAAGTGCGTCGCCTCGCCATTTCCATCCTTGGCTACATCGCCGCATCAGGCGTTGTCATCACATTTGGCTACCTCCTCCTCATTCTCGCCACAACCGGTAGAACTGGTATCGGCCGTCTGGATTACGTCTTCTCCGTAATGCTCACTACCCTATTCGCCGCCTTACTCGCCGTCGGGTACCACGCACGGGTCGTTGACAAACAACCCGACCGCGAGACTATCACTGGGACAGTCACAGCGTGGCAAGACTCCCTCGCATGGGTCAACGAGGACGATCGTAGCCACGCCAAGCAAGACGCATATGATGAATTCACTAATCGGATGAACGATTTATCAGAACTGTTATCGAACGCAAAGACGGTTCACGGGAGACAGCTACGACGTGATTTCGAGGCATGGAGAGACGATTTTGAGACGCACAGTGAACTATCGAAGGAAACCATTATCAAAGGACAAGGAGAGAACAAGAATGAACGTTTGGAGCAGGAGCATCAAAAACTGGAATCGATCCAACGAAGGCTCCGGATTATCGCTGGAGAACAGAAATGATTACCCGGTATAACTCGACACAAGATGCCGTCCCGCACGAAGAAAATCTACTGATTCTCACCAAGAGCGGCGGCTGCTACGGCCAAGACTTCACCGACATCGTGCAGGAGATCCGGGACGGAATCCACGGCGACAAGCTCCTGATCCAGGAATACTTCCACTCACTAGACAACCTTGTAGACCGAGACAAATTGATTCAGAACAGCGTCTGGATCATCCATTGGCAGGAATGCCTTGAAAACGAACCGTATCCTCATCTCAAGCACTATCTTGAGACGCGGAGTTACCCAAATGAAGGCGAGATTATTCTCTGCGTCAACGGCTCTGACAAGGCGGAAACAGTTGGATCTCGCTATCCGCGAGTTTCCGTCGCTCCGTCAAAGGAATACCTCGTGGCGTACGCACTGGGCCACCTGAACACGGCGAATCCGGCCTGTTCAGGTGGGACGAAAAAGGTGATCGAGTGGAACAACGAGGTTTGTGATGAATTGGGGGTGCCCTGATGCCGAACGAATGGAAAGTCCTCGAACGCGCAGTTGACCGGTTCGAATTGGATCCCGAGCAACGGCAGGAATACGTCCGGACCATCACCGAAGTTTACGGCGAAGCCATGGCGACTAGGAGCGAGTTTGAGGAATTCGGAGAGGAGTACTACTCGTTCCTGAATCGAGAGGTGTTCTCAGACGACCGCGTCATCTCAACCCTCAGCAGTTTCGGGCTCTCGGAGGAGCAACTGGCTGCATTCCGCGACGGGACGATCGCCAGCGACGAATTGGTGAAAACGTGGAACGAGCTCCGGTTCCGGATTGACGAGCTCATTGACTTCGCAATGCTACTGAAGCTGGTGAAGGATTACGGCGACCGGTCCGACACTGGAATGATTGAATCGCGGTACCGCCTACAGAAGCTGGTCTACCTCGTGAACCGTAGGATCGCGCAACAAGATGACTACGCTGCCATCGGAGAATTAGAAGGCGATCTCGGAATGCTTGACCGTACTGGATACCGTTACCGCTTCACGAAACGTAGCTCCGGCCCCTTCTCGTCCGACGTCTACGAAGATAAGAACCGCTTGTTCGCCTGGCAACTAATTGATGAACCTGTTATCGGTCAGAAGGGGACGGGGGAGGTCGGAGAACACGAACGCCGCTATGGTGTCGAATTAGCGCCTGCGGGCGAAATCATGGTGAACGAGTTCTACGACCGGATCGAACACGCCGATAGTATGATGCTCTCATCTTGGAACTATGCCCAGCAAACGGTAATTGACGAGATCGCCCACATGACGCATGATGACTTTGTTCAATATATTAGTGAGGGGGACCGTCTCCAGAAGGCCTCGACTGGAGCAGAACTCCTCGTCGGCCCGCGGAGAAAATTCAAAGCGAACGAAATCGAGTTCTTAGACGAGTTAACGGGGGAGTTCGCACATGCCTGAGCGTGAGGAGATCATTGTGAGTATCATTGAGGCGTTGGAGGCAGAGGACATGGAGCCGGATCAGATTGACGAATGCCGCCAGCTGCTCGAAGCGAACTACCACGAACCGGAGTTTCCCGTTGATAGGGTAACGATACGGCGGATTCGGGCGCAACAGTTCCGAAATCTGGATGACCGAGTGGTCCGGCTAGATGACACTGATACAGCTCTCTACGGCCCAAATGATCAGGGAAAGACTGCGATCCTTGAGGCAATTCGGTTTAACCTGTTCGGCCGTCAGGAAAAACAACGAATTACACTGACCGATCCGATCCAGTCCGAGCAGGATTCACTAGAAACAACTGGGAATTGGTCGGTCGATACGAACCACTATTTGGTTCAACGGCTTTTAAATCGGGACGGCCGCGGGTATTCAGGTGACGATCGGCCAAAGCTGAATACAGATCCATCGTCGGAGGATGACATCCCCTTCCAAGCCCGGAACACACAGCAGGATGTTTCCGAGGCATTCGGTATCTGGCCGGTTGAATCCCGTGAGTTTGGTCGGTACAACATTTTCTCATTGTTCTGCTTGATGGCGCCAGAGTACAAGAAGTTCCTCCGCTGGCAGGACAAAGAGGATTTCATTGACCTTCTGTTCGGCATTAACCTAGCCGCTGCGATCAACCAGAGCAAGAAACGGCGATCTGAGAAGTATGAGCTGACCGAAGAAGAAGAAACAGCCGCAGAAGAGCTTAAAACCGCCCAGAGCCGAGAGAAGAAATTGGCGGAACGGCTGGCCGAATTGCAGGAGAACAAGAAGGAGATTGAAACAAAATTAGCGGATCGTCGAGCGGAACTTCGCTCTATCAATGAAACGCTAGAACAGGATAATGAGCTGGAACAGCTGGAGTCAGAGAAGTTGCGGCTGCAACGGCAAATAAACAACTTGGAGTCCGAAAAACGGGAGACACGCGGTGATTTGCGGGAAATTCGGCTGAGTATCGAGCGATATGAGGAGATGGAGATGGGGGAAGAGGTTCATTCAACAGCTCAGGACCTGCAGGAGATGATGAGCATCCCGGAACGGTGCCCAATCTGTACAAACGATGTCGATGATTCGCAACGCCGCCGGCTGTTGAATGATGGAGATTGTCCGCTGTGTCGTAAGGAGGTCCCAGACAAGAGGATTGAAACGGCCACCGAGCGGGACGTACGTGAATCGGCCATGGAACGCGAAGAGGTGGAAGAGCAACTGACCGAGCTGCGATCCCGGGAACGAAAACTCGAGGGGGAACTAGATCTTCTTGAGTCACGGATTCAAGATCATCAGGAACAGCTGGAAACGATAGAATCACAGATCGCGGAGAGCGATGTCACCCAGTTAATTGACCGGCGGGATGAATTGGAAACAGAAATATCTTCGCTGGAGCGGGATGCGACATCGGTCCAAGTGGAGATCAATGCCAAGGAGGACGAACTTGACGACACTACTGAACGTATTGAAGATTTAGAAGGGGCGTACGAACGCCGCCGTGAGAAGGTAGAGAAACGACAAGCGTTGCAAACCTTCGAGCGAATCGTTCGTCGGCATATTGAGGAAGAGCGAACTGATCTCAAGAGCAACTTACGGGAGGAGATGAATGACCTTCTCTCCTACTTCGAACACGGTCGGTTTGCCGATGCCCAGAATGTTGTGTTCAATCCACAGGGGGGCTACGATTTCACCGTCGTGATCGAGGACGGGAATGATGTCCCGTCCGATCGGCATAACGAGTACTCGAACGAGGGGAAGATTCTGGCCTTACTGTTCCATACGGCCGTCTTGAAGCAGCTGGCAGAGCAATCGAACACGCTGCCGATCCGGATGTTCATATTTGACTCTCCATATTTCGATATCCCGGACACAGGGAATGCACCCGATATTACAAACTTTGTATTGGCGTTGCCAGAAGAATTGCCGGAGTATCAGGTGATTGTGACGGTGACAGATTCAGCGTTATCGGATCGTTCAGCGCTGAATGAGAAATATCAGATTGAGGATTTCTGACTTAGACCACCGTTCATAGAGATTCAACAGCCAAAACAAAGGTAGCAACCTGGGAGCATTCCATCCGTTGAGCGTGCGGAAAATTCTGAAACGCACGTAGTTCGAGATGGGTTTTTCGAGCGCCGGCGATGGGTGCCGGCGCAGCAGGAGCGAGCGAGCAATCACTCCCGGTGCGTCGGCGCTTCAAGGTGTTCGAGATGCACATGGTACATTCGTCTTTAGTTAAGACTCACACCTCGGTTGTGTAGCGGTAGCGAGCGTCTCTTGTAAGATCGGTCGTTGCTTGTGGATCTTCTGTGCGTCCTCGATCAGCCGCTCCAACAGCGGCGGTGGCGAATAACCGAGGTGCTCACCGAGTTCGTGGAGGATGAGCTGGGCGTGCGACCGGAAGGTCGCCGCCCAGCGTTCCGGGGGAAACACGAGCTCATCATCCGCCTGCTCGGTGACCAGATCCAACAGATCACGGCTCACAAGCAGTGACAGCAACGCTGCGTACAGCAAGATCTTCACCACGTGCTCGTTGCTCGTGTCGAACTCGTCCAGGTCGTACTGCGTCTTCAACTCACGGAACAGCAACTCCACTTCCCACCGACACCGGTAGATCTGCGCTAAATCCGCCGGAAAGAACTCCTCTCGCGACAGATTTGTCACGTATAGATGGTAGTCGTCGGCGTCCTCGTCGCGGACGCCGACGACGCGGAACCGCTTCGTATCCAGCGACCGCGTCCCGTTGTACGGCCCGCGCTTGAACTCGACTTCGACTTCCACATCGATGTACGTCCGGTCGAGATCGTCGAGCACATCACGGAGTTGCTTGCCCTCAAGGGAATGGCGCGGCCGCGCCATTCCCGTAATTCATCCGTAATCACCGGATTCGCGTTCTGTTTCAGCCGGCTCACGAAGGAGCCGCCGTTCTCGTCGATCCGCGCAAACCGTCGGTACTTGAAGTACGCGAGGTCGAACAATACGAGGCGGTTCTCAAGCCACGACCCTGTCTTGAACAGCGTGCTGTCGTGTGCTTTCTCGTCGGTAACGTCGATCCGTTCAATCGTCTGTTCAGTGGCATTGTGGAGCAGGTGGAGCTTCGCTCCAGCCTGCTCCTCGTGGCGGGCTTCGAACTGATCAGCGAGAAACTCGTGTAACCGCAACACCGTTCCATCAGCGATCATTACATCACTGAATCGGTCGATGTCAACGTCAACAGTGTCGGGAACAGCGACCTCGTCGAGACCGTGCTCGACGAGGTCGCGGAAGTACTCCGCGAGCGTCGGCGTCAACCGCTGATAGAACCCACCCGGTGAGATCGGCTCGTCAGCTGTGGAGTTGTAGCTGCGTCGAAACCCTGCGAGTGTTCGGCGTTCGCCTGCGGCGAAGCCGAACACGAATGCCCAGACGAAGACGGGAATCTGGAGCTTGCGGTCGCGTTCGACCACGCCGAGTTCCTCGGCGTGCTCTTCGAGGAACTCGGAGGGAAACAGTGTAGTGAGCCGACGCATAATCCGTGATGAGGAGGTTTCGTTGTGCACACTCGACACCTCCTCATTCCTTCCGAAAAGTAGCCTCGATAAGCCGCCACTGTCACGCGGTTCGTCTCCTAACTAAAGACGGATGGCACATGGTAATTTACGCTCTGGTAGAAGAATCGACGCACGACGACGCACTGGCCACCGGAAAGACGGTGTTCGACCGCCTGGTCGGCGCGGACCCACACGCCGGCGCCGTCTTCGACTACTACGTCTGTTTTGATGAGGAGGACACGTCCGTTGCGGGGAAGGCGCGATGGGGTGAGCACCCGACGGCGGCTCCTGTCGACTCCGATGACGGCCAAGATCTCCTCGAGCGTGGCTGGGAGGCGACGAAAGAGGAGTTCGAGCGGAATCTCGAACGGGTGAGGGAGGCACTTGACGAACTCTCCGACGAGGAGATCATGCGCGACGAAGATCTCGCTCGGCACGCCTTCCACCAGGTCGGCGCCTACGACGGGCCAACGATCTTCCTGTACAACGAATATGCGAACGGTATCCGTCACCGTGAGCAGCTGGATCGAGTGCTGGAGGAGAGCGAGGAGCTCTGGATCGTGCCCGCCGACGTCCACTTCTAACAGAAATAGATGTCCCGGATCACAAATTGGAAGCGCGAGAGTCGGTCGCCCACACTCGCATACCGGAACACCGAGACCGGCGCTCGGGCGGTCTTACACCGAGCACCGGATTCGTACCGCTACAAGTGGCGTGGCGTAATCCTCGTCGACGGCTACCCAGTGTGGTCGCGGGGGTACGAGACGAAAGACGCGAAATCGTTCCGTGACGAGCTCCGTGACCGGCCAGCGCCCGAACTGAGTTGTCCCGAGTGTCCGAACAGCGAGGTGGCAATCGGTGGGAAAACGGCTGACGGTGCGAAGATTCAGCGCTGGTTCGAGTGTCGGAACTGTGGGTACGAAGCATCCTCGCGAATCGTGTACGGCACCGAGCGCTGATTGATAGGAGCGTATCTGTGGTGACGTTTATTTTGGGCCGGAATGGGTGGCCCGTCTCAATCGGGCCAGATTCACAGATGAGTCTGGAAGTCATCGACCGTCACAGCGAAGCACTGTTCGAGTTCCTCTGGTGTCCCGTCTGCGGGCACGAGGTATTCAGTCACATTCCGTTCGAAGGTGTGTTCTGCAAGAACTGCAACACACAGGTCGAACTCCAAGAATCCCGAGAGACACGCGGCTACGAGGAGGCCGTGCTCGCCTGCTTCGACACCAACTCAACGTGGAACCTCCACGTCGACGAAAAACTCCGTCGCGACCTACCCGATGGGTCGGCACGGGTGAAGATCCTCGGCGCACCAGGTGCCTACAAGGTCGACTGGTGGAGTCCAGCACCCGGTGATGACTGGCAGCCGGTCAAACGAGGCCAGTTCAGCGATGTCGACGAACCAGCCGATATCTCCCATCTCGCGTAGGGGAAAGCAGTTCCTGTGGCTGTTTTTCGCCCCCTGAGGGGTGCGGGGGTGCTCGAACGAGTAGCTCCCGAACAGACCGATGAGTAGACCTAGCGACACACATCCGATTGAACAGACACACCCAGCGAGCGACTGCGACATCGCCTACGTCGGGTATCGGCAAAGCGGGCAGGCTATCGTTGAGAAACGTCCCGGCCAAGAACGGCTCACGCCAGAACGGAGTCTCGCGCTGGTGAATCACAGTCCCTCGGGATTCGAATGGGGATATAGTGGTAGTGGTCCAGCACAACTCGCGCTCGCACTTCTCCTCGACTACACGGGTGACGAGGCATTCGCCCTCGACCACTACCAGGCATTCAAAACCCAGGTCGTGAGCCAGCTGGACTGCGCTGGGTCTGCTGGACGCTGGCGACTCACCGGACCCGAGATCGACGCAGTCCTTCACGAAACACCCGGCGAGCCGGTCGCACCATCAATCTAAATACCAATTACCGAAAGAAATCCATGTCAGAACATACCCAACCATCTCGTGCAGATGACGAATCGGCTGAATCGAATGAACAGACGACACGAACGGAGTACGTCGAACGCAGTGACGTCGGTGTCTCCCTCACCGTAAAGCTCAAGCGTGGAACCGGCACCAGGGACCAGGACGAGGTAATCGCGAAAGCGAAAGGCAAGACCCTCGAAGACGCTCGCGAGGACATGGAAATCCTTCGGGAGTACATCCACGATCTCGCGGAGGACGCCCGCCAGATCCAACCCGAGGAAGAAGACGGGTAACGGCGAGGGCTGTTTTTTGTCGCCTTAGCAGTGACGGAGGCGATCATCAGTGAGCAATCCAGACGGTCAAACAACAGACGCAAGCGAGCTTTCGCCAGAACAACGGCTCGAGCCATCGAATACGCGACTCATCAACGCTGGTATCGTGACGATCAACGATATGGAGACGCTGCGAGCCTGCGTCGCCTACGAGAACGCGAATCAGCAACGGGTCCAGATCCTCCGCCGGCTTGAACAGCGGGCCAGCGAAATTCGCGCAGAAGACGATTGACGCAGCACTGGAGCTGTCTGTCGGAGCCTCGGTGGGTGGAGGCTCGAATGAGATGAGCGATCGACCAGAGATCGAGATTCAACGACAGACCGCATTCGGTGACGATGGCCAACTCGAAGTAACTGAAACGAGCGTCGAGACCTCGCTTGAGGACTTCGGCGCTGACGTGGATCATCGTGACCGGGATTCGCGTCTTGATCGGCCCGAGGCTAGTGAGTTCGGTGTCGACGATCGGCCCGCAGTTGAACAATCAACCGAAGGAGATCAGTCAACACTCTTCGCTGATACGGACGAGGATCAGCAGACCCTCGCTGGCGACGATGCGGCCGCTCGCTGTCTCTTCGAAGAATAGACTTGCCTCTATCGATTGGTTGTCTGATGAATTGTTATAGTCTGAACTATAATAGTCTGAATTCTAACTTTGAAGCGACGCTGAGGGGCTAATAGCCGGTGGTGGTTTTTCGACCCCCAGCAGGGGTGCGGGGAATCCGAACGCCCGCATGCAACCGATGGAGACGAATTCGACTACCGACCCACGAACAGTCGTACAGGATGCGAGTGAGCGATGGCAGGCGAGTGCAGACTGCGTTGAGTACGTCGGGATGCGTGTCGACAGAACGCCAGTGGTCCTGAACCTCACCGCACACGAACGCCTCTCCCCGAATCGAAGTCTCGGTCTCGTGCGGCATAGCCCGGCGGGATTCGACTGGGGCTATACGGGAAGCGGACCGGCACAGCTCGCCTGTGCGCTCCTCCTCGATTACACCGACGACGAAACCGTCACCCAGCAACACCATATCCAGTTCCGCGACGACGTGGTCAGTCAGTTGGTGTGTGATGGCCCGGCCGACTGCTGGCACCTCACCGGGAAGGATATCGAGGCGGCACTCGCTGAATGCGAAGAGTACCGAGCACTCACGTCAGATGGTGGGACGCCGTCATCGTCACTGCCGGCGAATTGGAGTGCGGTGAGCCGGACAGATCGGACAGTCTTCCAACGTCGAGATATCGACCACTACGTCGTCCTCGCCGAAGGGAGCGAAGAGTGGTTGATCATACTTTGTGCGCAGGGGGACCGGGCGTATCCCGCCCCGCTTGACCATCGAACACTTCCGGTCGAGAACGACCCTGCCTCAGCTGTTCAGGCACTCGTCGCTGAGAGTAACGACCTCGTCGAGCCAGAGGAGGAGATCTGATGGAGAACATCCGACTCTCGCGGGCCACGTACCAACTCATCGAACGCGCCGTCACGGCGCTGGAGTGCATCGGTCGAGAACTCGAGCGATACAACGACCGGCACGAGCGAACAGCTGGGAAAGACACAGACGAGACGAATCCCAGCGAATCATGACCGCCAAAGCGACGCTTGACGATTTCGAGGGCGAGACATCATCCGGAGAGTCCGGCTCGCTCTCACTGGAAGAGCGACTCCTCACCCCAATTTCCCCGTCCATCGGTCTGCGGGTGATTGCCGGGCGCGGCGATCCGCTCTATCTCCAAAATCGGGGAACAGAACGGTATCTCTTCCGCGACGATCATGACCGGTGGTTCATCCTTCAACCCTCGGCGAAGGACTCAGAAGAGGCGTTCGTCCGCTGGGTGTATCTCTCAGCAGACCGGCCAGAACGGCTGGCGCAGTCGGCGCTTCGTCGACGGACAGTAATCGGCTATGATTATGTTCAGCGGTCGACCGCACCAGATCCAGTCAGGTCGACGGTGACAGCGATGTTCGTCACGGAACCGTGGCCCGAGACGGCCTACGAGTGTGGGTCGTGTGAGGCGCTGTTCGACACGGCACAAGAGCACGCCCTGCACTGCTGGGACGACCATCCGTGGGTGCCGAATCCTGAACAGGTGCGCCGTCGACGCGAAGCCGACGAGTGAACTCGAGAGTGGAAGTCAGGTATCGGGGGCATTCATGTAATTAACCAACGGCATACGGATTCTGGAGGCTAGTGTTGGTTAACATCGGATTACGGCTCCGTTTATTGCCCCTCCGAGAGGGTGCAGGGCGGCTGGATTCGCCCTCACACGGTCGTTATTCATGTCGCTCGAAATCAGTCCCAACAGCACTGAACGCGAGATTGCCGCTGCCAGACAAGCCGACGTCGTGGCGTTCCTTCATCGAGCACCGTTCGCTCTGGACGCGTATCGGCTCGGATTCCTGCCTGGATTCCGAGAAGATTGTGGGTACCAGCAGACCCAGTATCAGAACCTGAACATCCCCGTCGGGATGTTGGATAACGATTTTCGGAATCCCGATCTAGATCGATACATCTCCCGATTTTTCGAATACGAACCCACGGTTGGCGTGATCGGAGATGTGTACGAGGGAGACGACGTCGACGAGTACGTGGCTGCTGCCCGCGAGATTCAGGCGAGTTATCCCGACGCAGAACTCGTCATCGTCCCAAAGTGCCGCGAGGTGATCGACACGATCCCGAACGACCTTGTGCTCGGCTACTCGCGGGGGTATGCCGACCGATTGGCGCATGAGTTCTCCGAGCCGACCGACTGGCGTGGCCGCCGTGTGCATATCCTCGGTGGCAGCCCACCGAAACAGTGGGACGTTATCCAGCAGCTGACCCGACCGACACTAACCGACGACCCACCGGCCGACATCGTCGGCCTCGATTGGAACGGGCTGCATCGCGGCGCGCAGTTCGGGGAGTTCTGGACAGCTGATGGGTGGGATGATAGCGGACGTGACGCCTCCCACGTCACAGTTCGGAAGACAGTCCGACACAGTCTCGTCCGGATCAAGGCCTTCTGGCAGTCTCACGGAGTGTGGCCCGACTCGACACCACATAACGACATCCTCGAAATCGAGTACGAGGGCCCGTCACCAACCGATCTCGATAGTGCTGTGTGTACCGAATGCGAAGCGAACGTCTGGACGACTCGGCGCGGTCCCTTCATCGCTGAGTATGATTCCGGCGTGCTCTGTGGCTACTGCAGCTACGAGTGCTACTTCTCACATCGCCATCGGAACAACCTGGAGGAGATCGCCGGCGAGCAGAGCGTGTACATTCCACCGGCGTGACGCTACGAGTGGTTTTTCGCGCCCCGGAGGGGGCGAGGACTCGATCCAAAGAGTCCTCCGAGAAGGTGATTTTCCGTGAGTCAACAACAGCGTCCGAACAACGTCTCGATCGACGACATTCCAGTCGACGTATCGAACACCCAATCAGGCGAGGTCGACCCCGCTGAAGTACCCGAGGAAATCCGGTCGATCACTCGTGGACTCGCAAGCGAGCAACCGCCGACGAATCCGCTCGTCGTCCTGAAGGCCGCTCGCTGGTGGTATATACATGGCAAGGGCGGGACCGATCCCGCGTTCCAGTGGGCCATCGAGTGGGTGCGACATCTCGCGACGGACACACCCAGCGATGTCAACCAGTTCGATGCGTTCCTCGAATATCTCGTCACGATCGGGGTCGCTGACGAGAAGGCAGCGCTTCGATAACCGGTCCCCCATTCACACTACGGGGTGTTTGACCGGGCACTATCTCGAACAGAAACGGAGCTGACCGCAACTTGTCCAGATAGGAGGACGTGTACTTAGAACCGGTAGCATGCAACGTCTTCTCCACCACAGGTCGGACACGTTTCAGCGTCCTCGGGAAGGGTCGTTCCGCAGTGTCGGCACTCATACAGGGTGGAGATCGTGGACACACGAGTCCCAACGATCCCGCGGAGCGTTTCGGCGAGACCCATCCTCCCTGTGCTTGTGTCGCACTGGTTGTTAATCCTAGCCTCCGATAGCAGCCCCGATCTAAACCCCCGAAGTCGCGCCGATGTTTATCGTGCGCCCCGAGGGGCGCGGCGCGTCCTGACTTCTCGGAGACGTCGTCGTACTCGATGTGATGCAATCCATGATGACAGCTAGTGAATCGGGGGTCTCGTTTGAGGAGACCGACACCCGACACGACGAGATGCACAGTACCATCGAAGACTGGATCGACGAGCTCGTCGCAGACGTCGACGAGGCCAAAGTCAGCCAGCAGTTCCAGGAGTGGCTCGATGTCCAGTCCCGATTCCACGACTACTCCCATCGCAACACCCTCTTGATCAAGCTCCAGTGTCCCGAGGCAACCCGCGTGGCGGGCTACAATACGTGGAGGGCGGAGTTCGACCGGCACGTCCAAGAGGGCGAACAGGCGATCTGGATCTGGGCACCCATTATTACAAAGCAGTGCCCTGAGTGCGAGAACTCGCCGAGCTACCACGAGCAAAGCGACTGTGACTACGACGAGACACCGCCCGAGGAGTGGTCGATAGGACTGGTTGGATTCAAACCAACGGCAGTCTTCGATGTGTCTCAAACCGAGGGCGAACCGCTCCCCGAGCTGGAAACCGAGGCCACAGGTGACGCCGACGACCTGATGCCAGCACTCCTCGATGCGGCAACTACTCTCGATATCGACGTCCGTGTCGTCGACGCTGCCGAGTGGGAGCATGGCGACGCGAAAGGCGTCTGCAAACACCGGACTCTCCACGAGGGCCAGCCCGTCGTCGAAGCGAAAGCCCGCTCAAATCAGGCCGATCTCGCGGTGACGCTGATTCACGAGTATGCCCACGCGCTGCTCCATTTCGAGGGCGACGACGAGCCCGAGCGCGCAAAACGCGAGGTCGAAGCCGAAGCCGTTGCGTACATCGTCGGGCGGTATTTCAACCTGGATACGAGCGGGTCAGCGTTCTATCTTGCCGCGTGGCAGGACGACGATGCGGAGAGCATTCAGGAGCGTCTCGGGCGGATCAGTTCGACCGCTCAGGAGATCATCGACACAGTTGTAGAGGGCTGAACACCCCCTCCCCGGCTGTTAACCAACGCCTTGGGGTACTAGCCCACTCTGTTGGTTAATTCGTCCGGCGTCCGACCCTGCGTGTTTCGATCGGTCCCAAGACATACCCCACCGACAGTCGATGTTATAGTTCAGAATCGATTCGGCGCTGCTGGTCACGAAGGAACTCAACGACGGCATCGATATCCTGTTCGGGAACCGTTTGCTGTTCGAAGACTCCTTTGAATGCATCCGCGAAATCCTCCGACGTGAGGCGGTCGAGGACAGTCTCGATGCGACCAGCGAGCTTCTCGGACTCCCCGCGATGCAGATGAGTCGCGATCCGGTCGAAATCCGCGCCAGCAGCCAGCACCACCAGATCCCGAGAGTCTGCCTTGCGGCCACTGTGGAGTTTCACCGCGAACAGCAACTCCCGTTCCGGAATCCTGGCTGTTACCGGGCGCCCGGTTCGCAGTTCCTCGGTGACAGAGTGCTGGGCCAGATAGCGATACGACCATTCAGCTTCCGTCTGGCGACAGCCCAGCGCGTCCACCATCGCGTCGAACTGAACCGGATTCCCGATATCTTTCGTAAACCGGATAGTCCTACCCTCGTAGAGCTCGTTTCGCTCGACATCGGCCGTTTTCTCGTAGCCGCGGTCGGTGAGAAGGTCGGTGTAGTCGTCGACCGATTGGGCCGGAATGACGACGTCGACGTCCGTGGTGAAGCGCTGATTGAACGCCGCGATCGCCCACCCACCGACGAGGACGTATGGCAGGTCAGCGTCGATGACTGCCTCCAGCGTATCCAGCAGCTCGTCTTCGCGTTCACCGAGACTCATGCGTTCAAACGCGGATCCTCGTGGGACGCGTCGATATCGCGGTCATATTCGTCGGCGATCATCTCCAACGCCGGCTCGTAGTTCACCCGGTACTCCAACATGTGCTCGATTGCATCGTCCAACGGAATGACCGGATTGCCGTCAACCCACTCGCGAGTGATCTCCCCACTCGTCGGGAACAACACGTACGAGACGGTGGCGTCGTAGTCGGTCGCGTCCGGCCGCTCTTCGATCCGGCTCGGAATCCCGAACTCATCAAAGAACGCTGTCCACCGTTCGACGTCCTGGTCGGCGACTTTGATGAAGATCGGATAGTCGTCGTGGCCGCGGGCGATCTGATAGCCGCCGTGGGTCCAGACGTAGACGCCGTCAATTTTCGTGTACGCAAAGGGCATCCCGGCGAACTGCGGAATGACGTAGCCGTCGTCGATCGAGGGAGGAACAGCGCGAGAGATGGCTGCGACGAGATCGTAGTAGCGATCCCTGACAGCGTAATTCTCGATGTAGACGCCGCCATCACGCCGGATGAACCCTGCATCCTCCAACCGCTCGATCCAGTCGTAGACCCACGAATAGGAGCCGTCGATCTTCTGGGCGATCCGCCGGATCGAGTCGCCCGGCCGGACCGCAACCATGATCTTCGCCGCGGTCTCGTCGACGTACTCCATCATCGCTAGTTATCGGTATCGCATCTAGCGGTATTAGTCTTGTCCCCCCGTATTCCCTATAGAGTTATCTCTATACAGATATACCATTCTTGGCTCCGGTAATTCGATCCGGCTCAGCATTCGAGCAGAGATGAATTAACCAACAGAGGATACGACTGATCGCTATTCGTTGGTTAAGTCTATCAGCGCCCGCCGAGGGGCGGAGGCGCAGTCCCGTCTCCACGAACCATGACTGAACCCTATTTGTCCACTGTCCTCAATGAGGCGGAACGAGTTGCAAAACAGCATGACCAGGTCGCTCGATCGACGGACGACCCAGCACACGAGTACCTGCGGTACGGCGTCCTTCGGCTGCTCGAAGGCGAGACTGACGAGACGGTTGCGGACATGCCCGATATTGACGGCGTGACTGTCGGCTACGGGAGCGATGAGCCGATGTTCGATAGCTGGAGCTCTAGCGAAGACTGGTGGGAGACCGTCCCGCCACAGGAGGCGTGTACCCGCTTCCGGGTGTTCTTCCCCGACGACCACCAGACAGTTCCACACGACATCGTTGACGTGATGGCTGCGCTTGGTGCCTGGCGGGTTTGGACCGGGAGCGCAGCCGCGTGCGGCTCCTATGACCATCGCGAGCGCCGCGAGGTCCATTACCTCTGGCCGGAAGGCCATCCGGTGGAGGAAGTGCTCCACGAGCGGCTTAGTGGCCCTGCGGAAGCCGTCGCTCCCGACGGTGGCCGAACGGGCGACGTTCGCGACCGACTGGTCGTCGACGAGAACCCAAAGTCACAGGACGATCTCGAGCCCCGAACGAAGCGTGCTGTCGCCGAAGCGATGGACGTTTCGCTCCTCTCGAAAGGTGGCCGCTACGAAGTTCAGTCCGCGTCCGGAAACCGGTACGAAGTCGACGTCATCGACGAGTCGTGTACCTGCCCTGACTGGCAGCAGCGCTCACCCGAAGGCGGCTGTAAGCATCTGCGTCGCGTCGATCACGAGATAAAACAAGGTCGTGTTCCACGTCCGGATGGGCGCCTTCCAGTACCCTCGAACTAGAACGATATCTTCTGGAGCGCGTGGTAGTGTGGCGGCACACTAGACTTTTCACGGCCGGTCACCTACCGTGAGGTATGAGCAGCGACAGAATCGACGCCGAAAGCAAGGTGTCTGGAAACCAGGCAAACATCCCCGCCCGAATTCGCCGGGAACTCGATATCGACGATGGCGATCAGCTCCGTTGGCGTCTCGAGGACGACGGGAGCATTCGGGTCCACGTCATCCAACAGCAAACCGGCACGTTCGCCGACTTCGACGGCTACGCTGGTGAGGAGCCGACCGATGTAACGAGCGATCACGACGCCTGGGGCGTCGACGTCGAGTAAATGCCCCGTGCACTGATCGATACGACAGTCCTCTTTGCCGCCGCATACCGGCGGGATGGATCTCACGATGCCGCGCTTCCCGTGCTCCAAGGCATTGACAATGGAGCGCTACCGGAGGCAGTCGTCCTCGACTACGTGCTCGCGGAAACGCTCAACGGCCTCACGACCCACGCCGGCCACGACGCAGCCGTCGATCTCCTCGATCGAATCGAAGAAAACGCCCGCTTCCACATCGATTCACTCACCACCGATGCCCTCGCGACCGGGAAGGCCCTCTTTCGCCAACACGAACCCCTCGCCTTCGTCGATGCATGCATTGTGGCGTATATGCAAACCGAGGGACTCGGCTACCTGTATGCGTTTGACGACGATTTTGACGCTGTCGAGGACGTCTATCGGCTCGATACAGCAACGAATCCCTACGATCCGAACTGACGCAGGCAGACGGCACGGCTGGTGACGATGTTCGGTCTCAGGCTAGTCGCACCTCGTAGTCAGCCGCCAGCTCCTGGAACTCGTCCCACTCCGGGAGCCGGTCGTCGTCGACCTCGCCGTGCGTCTCGAGGTAGCGGAGCAGGGCGTCGATTTCGTCTTCGAGGCCATACTTCGCCGCCTGCTCTCGGAGGTCCGCCTCGTCGACGTCGACGTGGCTGAGCAGGAGGAGACAGTACGAGCGGTAACGGCTGCCGTCGTCGATCAGTAGCGTGTGACAGCAGAGCTCCGCCGGCGAGACTGCGTCGAGCTCCTCGGAGTAGACGTAGTAGCGGTGGCCGGTGAGCAGGAACTGGAGGTCGAATGCCGCGAATCGAGCGAGGCCAGTTTCGTGGAACGCCGCCGCGTCGACCTCCGTCTCGGCCTGGGCGAGGAATTCGTCGTAGTCCTCCCAGAGAATGGTGCCCTTCGGGGCAACGGATTCGAGGCGGTGGCGATGCAGATGGTGTGCGAGTTCACGGGCGAACTCGTGGAGGCGGTCGAAATCGGCGTTGAATTCGTAGTGGCCGTCGTCCGTCCCGACGAGACCCCGGTCGCGAAACCGCTTGAGCACGCGGTTGACCGTGTTGCGGTAGTTGTCGCTCCGGTCGGCAATCTCGGAGACAGTTCGCGGCTGGTCGAGGTAGTACAGCACCTCGAGCGCCTTGCCGGTCAGCAGCTCGGAGAAGTCGATGTGGGAGTGCTGGCGGACGAGGTCCCGGTAGAGTTCGACGGCACGAGCATCCGACGGGACGACTCGTTTTCGCCGGCCATCGCGTTCCGTGTAGACGAGCCCCTTCTCGACGAGGTCGGCGACGGCACGAGAGAGGTAGCTCTCGCTGTGATCGAGCTTCGTCGCGAGTTCGGAGATCGTGTCGCCGCGGTCGACCGTGGCGAGGACCTCGAGTTCGATACGCCGGAGCACGGTGTAACATAGTACGAAACTTATATATAAAGAAGTTTCGAGTAGTGTTACAGCCAGCAATCGCGAGAACCGTCTCCATCGTCTTAACCAACAAAACTATGGGTTCATGGGCCGTGTTGGTTAACACGAGAGTAGCCGATGTCCTACGAACCCCCGACCCCACCGGCGAACCTCCCGACGGAGATCGTCAACACGCTCAATGAAGCCACACCGAAGCATCTTCGGGACGTTGCCAGCTACGCCGAGGCGTTGGCCAAACACAAAGAGCGGGAAGCTCGTCTCGAGGAGGAAGCGGACGACGCCGACGTCGAGGAGCGCCCCGATGACCTCCCAGACGACGTGCCGGCGAAGGCGACGATCACGATCAAGGAGATCAACGACAACCGCTACTACTACTGGCAGTGGCGGGAAGGCGATTCGGTGACGTCGAAGTACAAAGGGCCGGTGAATCCCGACGAGTAGACGAGATGGAACTGTAGCCTGATGTTCGTTTCAACGTGATTCGTAGCGTAGCAGATGACACCCCTCGGTGTGAATGGGATCGGTTTACCCGACACCCCTCGGTGTGAATGGGCTACCAACCGCCGATCTCTAACGAGACTTCACGCCGAGAGAAGACAGAGCAACACGCGGATAGATTACGCCTCGTTTACCCCCACACCCCTCAGTGTGAATGGTCCACCACCCAGGGTACCGCGATTAAGAAGTCCTTAACAGCAGAAGTCCCCACGCCGTAGGGAGGGTTCTCGCCTCAGTGGCGGACCTTCGGCTTCGGCACAAGGCCTCGCCCTTCAAGATATATCTACTCGAAGGACTGTTTAGACTGTAGTATAATAAAGATAACTACAGCTGCGGTGCGGTGCAGTAGCGGGTCGGGTCAGCTACCGTGGCAAAACGTGTAATCCGCTCTCCGTGCCGTACTAGGTTCTTCAGACGAACGAGCCTGCTTCCTCGAATCCCGTTCTATCCCTACAGCCGTCGTATCCTATGGGGGACCATTCACACCGAGGGGTGGGGGTGTCACCATCCCATCAACGTCTGGAGTTCCGGCGTCGAGTTGATCAGTCCAGTTCGTGTACTCTCAACGTCTCCTTGGAGCGAATACGACCTGAACTTCCCCTGATCTCCGCCTTCCTTCTTTTTCGATTCGAGAACTCCTGTCGTCACGTGCTTGTTCAGAAGCTCAAGCGCACGATTGTACCCTTTGGGCTCTACTTCGACATCCCGTGCTACTGTTTGGTAAATTTCGTGAATCTCTGACGTTCGGAACCATTCCTTCTCCGGATTATTCCGGTCAAGACGAGTGAGAGCAAACAGGAGTAGCTTCCCCGACAACGGAGTCCCTTTCACCATCTCCATAAAGAGCTCAACTTCAACGAGTTCGTCAGCTTCGAGAACGTGCTCCGCTGTCACAATGTCGTCGCCTTCTTCGTCAGCGATCTCGCCTGCATTCCGGAACAATCGGACTGCGCGTCGGGCGTCACCGTGTTCTTCAGCTGCGAGTTCAGCTGTTGTTGGAATCACCTCGTCATTGAGGACACCGTCATAAAATGCGTCTCGTCGATTTTCGAGGATTGCGATAAGCTGATCTTCTTCGTACGGTGTGAACGTTCGGTGTTCTGGCTGGAGAGTCGATTGAACCCGTGACTCGATTTCTCCTTTGAACTCGATGTCGTTCGAAATTCCGATTGTAATGACTGGGAAGTCAACGTCGTCTTTTGATTGTGCCCGTGAAAGCGTGTAGAGTACTTCGTTGACTTCTCCATGCTTGTCGATCTCATCGATAATGACGACGAGACCGCCAGAGAACTCCCTCTGAACAACGGGCCACAACTTCTGATCTCGATAATGTTCTGCTGAGAGGCCCTGATAGGGGACGTCAAGCGGGTTCTCTGCTTTCGCGTTCACCTGCTCTGCGATCTTTCGGAAGGTGGAGGTATACGTTGAGATGGGATCCGGATTAATGTATGCAGTAACAATCGGGGACTCCGTTCCTTCAGTTGCTGCCTCGAGTCGCTCACAGACGTGTCTGGCAACTAGTGTCTTCCCCGTCCCGGTTTCACCCCACTCCAGGACGTTATCCGGGACGCTATTTGTCCGCATTTTCCGGAGATTCTTCGCCAAGAACGTGATGTGACCGTCCCGACCGACGATCCGATTGGCGTCAGGAACGTTATCGATCTCGAGCAACCACGGTTTCTCAAAAATGTCCGATCCGTCTTCGCTATCTCCTTCATCGACGTTTAAGATCTCGTCGACGGTTGTTTGCGTGGAATCGTTGTTTGGCATGGATGGACCAATTCGCCCCATTCACATGTAGGTTATCCACCCTCGGTGTGATTGATTCCCCCATTCACACTCCGGGGGTCTAGCTGAAACGGAGCACCCCCCAGAGTGTGAATGGGATTGACCCCGACGCCAACCCGTGTTATTGCTCAATTCAGGTGATATGACCTTTGATCGAGGTTCCGTCGTCGACGACCCCGTACTCGATCCCCTGTCTGGAATGGACGGCGAGGTTCTAGCCGCAAGTCCGTTCGAGCGTCACCACGTTCTGTGTATTCTGTCTATAACCCTCGAGTGGTTTGGAGAGCTGGTATATCGTTTGGCAGCTGTTCGACCCGTACTGGTCTCAGTGAAGTCGCTCGATCGCGTACTGGAGATACGCGAGGCCGCGTTCGACGACTATCCCGAATGAGTGGAGGCTCAGTTGGTGGGTATCCCTTAGACTTTTTTGATGTATGCCCGATGTTTGAGAGGTATGGATGTTTCCGAGGAGCAAGTGGAGGCTATCGATGAATACGGGACTTGGTACGAGAAACTGAGCTCTGAGGCGGCAACGATTACAAATGGGGTAAGTGACGATGTCGATAAGCTGAAGAACAACGGTAATACTGAGCGTCTCTTAGCCGAAAATCATACTGGACGGGAACTCCTCGAACTCATCCAAAATGCCCGTGACGAGATCGTCGCCGCCAAGGATGAAGCCGATGACTCACTGGCGGGCGAGATCTACATCGGTGTCCACGACGAAGGACTTGTCGTAGCGAATACCGGGGACTCGTTCGATCTCCTGGATGAGGAGGTCGAACGGGCCGTCCGTATGGTTGGTGAGTCGAATAAGACCGACGATGACGAGGAACTAGAGCCGACGACGAACACCGTTGGCCACATCGGCGTCGGTCTCAAATCCATCCTCTCCATCGGCGACACGTTCGAGGTCTGGTCGAACGTCGACAAACTGGCCGAGCCGCTCCGCGTTAGATACAGTCGCTCCTATCTCTCTGCTGCTATCGCCCGCAACTGCGGCCGCTCGGTCGATTCCCAAGAGCTCAAATCAAATTTCCACGACTCCTTCCAGGGCGATAGCGAAACTGAACTTTTCCCTAAGCCGAACACAGTCGATGAACAGAACGTCCCAGATGTCGTTGGTGGCATTCCGTTATTTTGGTATCCCGTTGCGCTCGATCCGAGAACAGCCGACAGTGAGCTCGCCCGGCGCTGTCGAAGCCTCGTCTCCAATGGTGAATCTGATTTCGGAGTGTTCGACGACCCGCCCACAAAATCGTTTACAACGGCGCTATTCATCGAGTTTCGAGACGACCAGTGGCGTGATCTCCTCTCTGAGTTAGGGATTGAGCCCGAGAAGGACCTCGATGAGAAACCACGGGGGGACCGCCAATCGGTCTGGGAGACACTCTCGATAGACAGCGAACGATCGTCGTCACTCGATGTTGAGACGCTGATCCACTTCCAAGGAATTGACGACTTCTACATCGAAAATATCGGAGACGAGGGCGTAGAGGCGGCGGAACACTGGTCTATCCGCCGGGACGGGAGTGAATCGGTTCCCCACGAGATGCTAAACTATGAACGAGTCTTCGTAGAAGCCCAGATCGAAGGCGAATCTCCGACTTACCGGTGTTTCGACGAGTTCGAACACCAGAACGCTCCGGAAACGGACGTTAGTGTGCTCGTCGATCGGACGCCGGAGTTGCCCGTCCTCGCAGATACTGTGGAGATTCCGTTGTCGAGTAGCCCATCTCCAGACGACGAGCTTGAACGGCGAGTTGAGTATCCACTGCATCTATACTATCCAATTGATGCCACTAGCGAGGGGCGG
This sequence comes from Halospeciosus flavus, assembly GCF_029814175.1. Classification (GTDB taxonomy): domain Archaea; phylum Halobacteriota; class Halobacteria; order Halobacteriales; family Halobacteriaceae; genus Halospeciosus; species Halospeciosus flavus. The sequence continues at coordinate 128,161 of NZ_CP122313.1, forward strand.
TTCCCGTTTTGTCTCCATGGTCGCTTCCGGGTGGCGACGAACAGGCAGGATTTCAGTGACGACGAAAAGAATTGTCGGGTACTCGAGAGGGGAAGTGATCTCATCCGGTATGTTGGCGAGACAACAGCAGAACTGTCTCGGGACAGCCCATGGTGGGAGGTGTATCCTTGGCTATTGCTCCCACCGGACCCCCCAGAATCGGAGCCGACATCGGATCCCATCGATGCGCCGGAACTCCTGGCGTATTGTAAGGCCCGGATCTATGATGGACTCTCAGATTCGGCGTGTATCTCCACTGGAGTGTCCCCTGCCTTACCGGCGGATGTCTTCATCGGGACGTCGGATACGATCAGGAAAGGAGTCGAAGCGGCTGTTGCCATTCGAGCGAATCTCGAATCGCGTCACCAGTCAAATAACCATACAGGAGTGGGCTCAGAGACGAAAACTCTTCCAACGCGAACATCGTTGCAGGCGCTGACGCAGGCACTCGACAGCGTATCCGATTGGAACATACGGATTGGGGAACTGCTGGGTCATCCCGCACCGGAGTCAGAGTTCGAAGCGTGGGTAGACTGGCTCGCTGAGCATCTTGACTCAGAACGGTGGGGTGACGATGTCGTGACCGTCACTGCCTCGAATGCACAGCGGTTGTTCTATGGGACAATTCGTATCTTCGAGGACTATCGGGAGGAGACCGACAGGGGTATGAAGGCAATTCTGCGCAATGACGAGAACGAACAGCGCCTCGACGGCGTATACCTCCTCCCATGCCTGGCTGAAAGCGACGAAAATTCACAGCTCGTCGCCACAGAATCCCGTCGCAAAGGTGAGGGAGGTACGTGGGAGAGTGGCCGCCGATCCTCCCGGACAGTCATTTGGGATTACGAGACCGAATCTCGTGACTACAGTTTCCCGCCCGAGTACGGCGATTTCGACGTTTACTTTCTGAATCCAGAGTGCACCAACGGGGATACCCGTAACACGCTGGCAAACGCCGGTCAGGCTTGGGGCGTGCGGAAGGGTGATAGCCCCGCAGAACTGTACAAATCTCTCTTAGAACCGCTACCGGACAGGGAAGATGCACGTGTTGGAGAAGCAGAGATAGCCGGACTTGCCGATCTAGTGACCTGCTACAACGAGAACCGCGCGGAGACGCTGAACTCGGGCGAACTGGCCTTCCTCGATACTGACAATCTTTTCGAGAAAGTCCGAAGCAGTGGGCAAGACAGGCGTGACGAACGATTGCGGACGAAACTCCGTGGAATCGATCTCGAAATTGACGGCAAGAGCGAGTGCGTCGCCGACATCGCCCTCTCACCAACGTGGGCTGCAATACGAGAACAAGCGCGGGCTACGGACGCCAATACTGCCGAAGCCGACTCTGGACCTGACAGCTGTCCCACTCTATCGACGGACTGCTGGCTTCCTGAGCCCGATGCATTGGTGACTGGGGAGATAGACACCTTACTAGCTGATCAAGACGTGCCTGTCGGGAACGTCGCTAGAGTCCTTTCGTTGCTTGGTTCGAGTCGTCTACCCGGACTCCGATACGGTTGGTTGCTGGATCGCCGTCTCCACCCGGATCCCGACATGGATTATGATACGACCGGCGATACCGGCGAGAATCCCCACTGGTGGCCCACCGAATGGGAGCGAGAGAAGATTCCGACAGATGTCGGGCGGGAGCTTCATGAGACACTGGCCACCGCTCTCGAAGGGCGTGATGGGTACAAGGCCTGGATCACGAACGGCCGATACCAGACCAGTGCCGTGATCGATCACAACAAGACCTGTAACGTCGATCCGGTCTCCACGGCAGGCAGCAGCGGCTCGTACGTGGCCACATGGGTCTGGTTCACTGACGATGGACTTGAATGGATAGAATCTCATCCGGACGCAGTACTCGACGCGTTGCTAAACCACCCTGAAGCCTATCGATCGGGGCTTCTGCGGACGTACTGGTACTGTCAGGGCGGGAAGGGGTGTTCCCACCAGAAGGAACGCACGATTCCGACACTCGCTAACTGGCAGCTCCGAACCCTACCGATCTGGAGCGAGATCCTCAAGTTGTCGGACTCCGCGGACTCTGCAAACCGCGGCTGGGGAAGTGATACCCTAGACAGCGCCATCATCAGGGGGGCAGACCAAGCGCTAGGCTGGCGGCTCTTCCCGTACATCGATCCCGATAGCGATCGGGTTCCCGACGAAGCCTTGCTGGAAGATCTGGGCGTGAAACGATTAGGAGAATTGAACGCCTCGCAGGCAGCACAGAAACTCCAGCAAGTGCAGGAGGCGTTCGTCGACGAACCCACTGGACTCGGCGACGGAAGACCCACACAACTGGACATCCCGAATCAGAGATACTGGGATAGTGCTCGGACGAAACTCTTCGAACCGATTCTCGAATATGTCGACGAGCACTCTGACGCTGATTCCTGGGAGGATCTCGACCTCCCCATGCTCACTCATCTTCCGCTCCGTCGTGGAACGACGTGGTTCAGTGCTCCGATCAATTGGATTGTGGGCGACGACCGCGATGCCTTAGTCAAGTATCTCTCGTCCACCCCGACGCCATGGGAAAAACGGGCTTTAACTGATCCAGACAGTGACGTGTACTCGAAACGGGTATACGAACTCAGACGCCAAGAACACAGAGGATTCGACGAGTTCACGACAATCCTCGGTGTCGGGTTAGTCAAGGCACCGGATCCCACACTTGATGCGGCCCAGTTCAATACACGACAGTGCACCGCGGATGGACTCAATACATGTTTGCGGAATATCCGTCGTGAACTTCAGAACCGGCTTGATTTACTGATCGCGATTCAGGAACTCGAAACGCAGGACTCGATTGATGAGAGTCGGGCAGGACTCGAGATAGCAATCGAAAATCTTGCAGTCGTTGAGTCGCTCCCGGATGAGACGACCAACCCCCTCTCGAAAACGGGATCGGGAACGTACTACTTGCAGGAGGGAGGAGACAGCGAGGAGAATAAAGGGCTTGTACTGAATCTGGAGGGCATCGACGAAGTCTCCTCTGCTAGTGACTTGAGCGAGCTATCGTGGCCCGAGCTGAAACGATGTGGTATCGTCCCTGAACTGGGAATGGGATTCGCGCTCGTGACCGAGAATTACCGCGCACGTAACGACTTCGAGTCTATTCTTGACCTCACGGAGGACAAAGCGGACCTGATCAAACGACTCAAGAAGGACACCTTCCCCATCGAAGAAGTCCGGAGCCACTTAGAGAGGGCCTTGTTTAGATGCGTGATTTCACGGTCATGAGTGGCTGACGCTGAGTTCGATATTTCTCACGGCGCACTTCAGGACGAGTTCGCGGAACTGACCAAACCAGGTTCGCGCACGTACGATCTCGCCGTATTTGCGGCGCAGCGCGAAAAATATGGATTCGGCGTTCGAGCGTTGATGGTAGATCGTATCATCTTGCAAGAGATTGTTAGCGATGCCGTGCCAGCCAAATTCGCGGTGCTTGATCACCGGTTTGACGCCTTCAGCGCGCAATCTTTGGCGAAGGAGCCACCAGTCGTAGCCTTTGTCAGCGGTAAGAATGTTCAGTTTGTCGAGGTTGCGTTTGACCATTTGCCAGCCGATCTTGGAATCGTGCGGTTGTTTCATCGAGCAATGTATATCGAGGATCGCACCAGTTCTGCAGTCGCTCAGAAGCGTCGTTTTCACCGCCTCGAACGTGTAGTTCGTCCGTTTTGCGTAGTGTTGGCTGGCAGCTATCCGATCCATGCCGGTTGCGTCGATCGCCTGAACATCGCCGAGATCGTGCAACTCCGCCGACAACCGCAGTAAGACGCGCCAGATCCGTATTTCAAGATCTTGCTTGCGCGTACACACAGTCGTGAAATCAGGCAGATCAGCCACCGCTAGGTCGAGTTTGGCGACAATTCCACGCATCTCGTGAAGCACGTCCAGCAGCCGCCGATACGTGTGATCTAAGTACTCGCGGAGACCGTGGATCGCCACAATCACCCAGTCAGCGTATCCATTTTCACCCTCTTCGTACGCTGGATCCGGCTCGCCGACGACGGCTTTTTGAGCAAGCGAGACAACCCGATCAGTGAAGCGGGCGAGTTTGCTGGACACAAACTCCTCTTCCCGCTTCACTTCCTAGTAAGTTAGACATTTAGCCGCTCTTACTAGCGTCTAAACACGGCCCTTAGAGAGTGATTTCGAGCACTCGATCCGACAGCGGGTGCGAGCATCGAGTGATCTCGTCGAAAACATCGTGCCTGGTGATCCGTCACTCCCCGACCTCGAGACCACCGTTCAGGCATTAGAGAGCCGAGAGAGTGATGGACGAATCGTCGGAGGACTCGAAGCAGTGTTCAACATCAACGACTCCAATAGTGACCCCGAACCGATCGTTGAATACGTTCGGACTGTCCAGAGCCTGCCGGACCCCTATCGAAGACTAGTTGAGGGGCTCTACGTAGATACGTTGGACCGCGACTGGCGGACGCTTTTACAGCGCTTTGAGCGAGATCGAGTCGGACGCGTCATCGAATGGTGGGTCACCAACGAACGATTCCTCCCGGCGGATCTCACTGCCGATATCGATCGGACCAAAGCTCGACGGTTGGTCGAAGTCTCAAAGGTCAATAACGCCCTCTCTATTGCTTCTGCGGATCCGATCGACTGGAAGACGGAGGTAGATTCAGTCACTGCCAATGTCCAGTGGCAGGACGTGGTACCGGCCGAACTCCAAATTGATTCCAGCACTGATACCCGATGGCTAGAGCTCAGTTCGACGAGTTTCGAGGATAGACTATCGTTATGGCTGGATCGAATCCAGAATGAAGCCAGTAATGATGACCTCCCTGCGTTTCTGGAGGAGTACATCCGAACGGGGTCACTTCAAACAAAAACCGATCGTGAGTTCCGAGCAGATTCGATGAGTCGTGCCGGCGACGTGTCGAAAGACGCAGAGCGCGACTTCTCGATCCTTCAGACGTCGTCATCGTCTGGCGGATCTTCACGGAAGTCGTCGATTCAGGAGAAGGGCCAAAACGTGTCGGGGAGTGTGCATCAAGATAGCGGCGGCTATCCGACTAAGGGGCGTGGCGAAGACGCTGAAATCGCGACAGCGATAAAGATCCTCGACGATCTGACTGAGTGGATTAAACGTGACCCAGAAACGCACTACGACAGGTTCGTCGAGCACATATACAGTCTTTACGAGGAGCAAAGCGAACGCGACTACGCTTGGCACAAGAGCGATGTCTGGGAGGAACAGATTCTCGACCTGTTAGAGTCGAGCTTGACCGCTGACGATATCGAGGCACGGTTCTTGAGCTGGCGTACAGACCTCGAACAGGGCTCTCTTGACGATTCTTCCCTTTTTCGAATGCTCGATGTATCGCAGGAGGATGGACCCGGCTTCGATATGATCGATCCACTGGGCCCAACGCGACAGGACGGGACGGCTGACCGCGAGCTCACCTCCTCCCCGATCGAAGTCAAGGCTGTTGGGCGTGATCCCCCTTACAGTATACGGCTTACCACCAACGAGTACCAACAATGCCTGAAATTCGTTACGACACCCGGTCGGGATTATGTCCTCCGATTGGTCTACGTCCCTGAGTCGGACAACCGTGTAGCTAATGCGACGCTACAGCAGGATATTGTTCTAGAGTCAAAAGCCGACCTCCGGGAGTTGATCCCCCTACGCGAATTCGAACGAAACGTTCGACAGGGAACGATTAGCCTTGATATCGGATGATCTCACAGGCGTGAGTACCTGATAGCTGCCGGAATTAGCAGACTCTTTGACTGCTAAGAGTCAGCCCAAATCCGGTTTTGCAAAACCTCGGAAGGGTTGATAAACCACATCACCGTCGCTATCTGCTGTAGTCATCTGTGTCTTTCACAGCTGGATATCGGGGAGTCTTTTGAGGGCTTCGGTCAGGATGTATGCCTCAATCAGCTTTGTGGGCAACTTCATTGGGCCTTGTTTAGACGCCTAAATTCATGAGTTTGAAGCGCTAAGCGCGAGTTCAACGTTTCTGACAGCGCACTTGAGAACGAGTTCGCGGAATTGTCCGAACCAGGTTCTCGCGCGGACGATCTCGCCGTATTTTCGCCGGAGTGCGAAAAACGTTGCTTCGATATTCGAGCGTTGATGGTACGTCGTATCATCGAGCAGGACATTGTTTGCGACGCCATGCCAGCCAAATTCGCGGTGCTTTATCACCGGTTTAACGCCTTCAGAGCGGAGTTTATGGCGAAGTAACTCCCAGTCGTAGCCTTTGTCAGCGGTCAATATATCCAGTTTGTCTAGGTTTCGCGTCAGGAGCTGCCAGGCGATTTGTGTGTCGTGCGGTTGTGTCATCGAGCAATGTATATCTAGAATCGCACCAGTCGAACAGTCAATCAACGCGGTGGTTTTCACGGCTCTGAACGTGTAATTCGTGCGTTTGGCGTAGTGTTGGCTCGCTGCGATGCGATCCATGCCGGTTGCGTCGATCGCTTGAATCTTGCCGGTGTCGTGCAGCTCCGCCGACAGCCGAAGAAACGTCCGCCAGAGCGGCATTTTTAGCCGCTGCATGCGCGCACACACGGTGGTAAAATCGGGCAGCTGAGTCCTCTTCAGGCCGAGAATTCGACCGATCCGCGGCATTTCGTGCAGGACGTCCAGGAGGCGTCGGTACGGCAGATTAAGATACGTTTTGAGGGCGTGAATCGAGACGATCACCCAGTCGGCGTAGCCGCCGTTCCCGCGCTGTACGGCGGGTTTTGCGTTCCCAACGACGGCTTTTTGAGTGAGCGTTACAACTTGCTTCGTGAAGCGGGCTAGTTTCGTTGGCACAACCGAACCTACCCGCTTCACTTCCTAGTAAGTTAGACATGTAGCGTGAGCTACTAGGAACATGATATTAGCTCAGTAGTCGGTGAACACCGCGATTTCGAGCGTCTAAACAAGGCCTGATTATCCAAAGTTTGACGAAGACTTCCCAATCAGAATCATTTTCTAGTAATGCAATTGCATAACTCATCATCTGCGGGCGATGGTGTTCGGCCAATTCCTCAGTCGGCCGGGTTCCTAATCGTGTCGATCACGATGGACAGTGCCTGCTTGGTCCCTCAAATCAGAAGCTCGTGAGGTCCGCGGCTACACCTCCAACTAAAAGGGAATTCGATTCGAGAGTTCACGACTCCTCCCTCCGTGTTGTCAACCTAGAGTCCGGGAGAGAAAAGCGAAAAATCGCTCAGCGTTTTCTCGACCGAATTCACCAACATCTGTAGTATTCACCCCTGTCGGTAGCTCCAACATTGCTAAACTATACCCGTTCTTCACGGAGTAGTCATTCTCGACAGCACCATCGTTGTCTGGATAGACCAGCACACCTGGCGCATCATAGGCTGTCTGGTACGCTACGACCTGATAGACATCGTTATTCTTGACTTTGGTCTTCCACTTGGCGTCCCCGACCAATACTGGCTCACCGTGGCGTTTGACTACGAAATCAGGTCGCATACGAATCGACGGATTTCCCCTGAGTAGATTGTCGGTTCGAGCCTGCCCTTCTACGCTCCAGCCATCTCGTCCGTCCACGGTTTCGCGTGCTGTTCTCTCGACTACCTTTTCGAACACGTCGTTCATTCCGATCAACAGGGAGTACGATGCACCCTCACCGGCGACGATGTCTTCGATGTAGATGTGTTTCAGCACGAGGCGAGACAAGGCCAGAACCTTCTCATAGTAATCAGTAAGGCGAGTCAGTTCGATCCGTTCGGCTTCCTCGATCGAAACTTCGCGGAGCGTCACTCGTCGTCTGAGCCGCGATTGGTATTCGCGTAGTTCGCCAGCGATCTCGGTGCTATCCACCAGCGACGACAGCGTGTTCGCAACACAGAGAATCGTCTGGTTTAGCGTGGTATCGTAGGTGAATTCATCGTAATCGCACTCGAAATCCGTCTTACCGGGACCGCCTGCGAGCTGTCTCTGAACGTTCAATCTGCCCCGGAGATACTCTTCTGTTCCTTCTACATCGACGTACTCTCTCCTAAGGCCCTGAGACAGAACTGCTTCCAGTTCTTCGAGAAACAGGGCTGCTACCGTGTCCACAAAATTCGTCCCGCTTTCGAGTTCCGTTTCGTGTGAGAGGTAGGTTGGTTCTGTCCCGTTTGCGTATCGTAGCAGCGTGACTAGGTTCGGCTCCCCGATTTTCGGTTGTATCTCAATAGTGGGTCCATCGGGGAGGGCAACGACTCCGACTCGATGATCCGTGTGCAGTACGACCTGTTTGCCTCGTCTGTACTCCACTCGTAACCCGTCGACCTGTGATTCGATCATCTCGATATCGTCATCGGACAGGTTGATTGGGTCTGATTCGTCGTACTCGGACAGTTCTATCAGGTCAGCCGTTGTCACTCCACTTCACCATCCTCGCCAACGAGTTCAGAAAGCGCAGCACGGAGAGCGTCGGAATCGAAATCGGCGATCCGCTGTTCCTTCCAGTTGAATAGGCTCTCACCCCCGCCATCGAATATGTGTTCTTTGAGCCGCTCCATGTCTCCAAAGTAGTACTCATCGAGCAAAGGGAGTATCTCGTTCTTCCAGGATTCTACGAGACGCTCGTCCGTGGTCCCACCGATGAGGTAGGAGTGACCAACCTGTTTGCCTTTCCCGAGGTTCCCACTGTCCCGAATACGTTCGTTGATAGCACTGAGTGCGAGAATGGAGAGAGCACCGAGGTCCTCTCCCTCTTCGACTGACGCCTTGGTTTTGACATCCTGTTCACCATCGAAGCCAAGCTCGTCGTAGAGAACTTCGTAGTTCGGCGGGAAGTGTCGAAATCGGAATCGCCGACGTATCGCGGCATCGACGAGGGCGATTGACCGATCGGCCGTGTTCATCGTCCCGATGATGTAGAGGTTCGGGGGCACTACGAGCCGGTCCTCTGAATGTGGCAGCTCATCTCTCATCTCGTTCGGCTCGCCGAGTCGCTTGTCGTTCTCGATGAGGGTGATCGTCTCACCGAAGATCTTCGGAATGTTTCCCCGGTTCACTTCGTCGATGATAAGGATGTATCTGGGGGCATCTGCTTTCGAGTCGGCGTCTTCGTAGGCCTCGACGGCGTCCTCAGCCATCTCCTTGAACACGCCAGCCTCGGGTTCGTATACGAGGTCGCCGTCACGGGTCTTCGCCGTTATCCCCTCGATGAAGTCTTCATACGAAAACGTCGGATGGAACGTTACCATCCGAAGGCGGTCTTCGACAGCGTCGTCGAAGTGGTCTTGCTCGTCCAGCCCCCTGTCTATCCACCACTTGGCGAAGTTGAGCGCTCCATAGGTCTTCCCGGTTCCTGGCGGGCCGTGGAAAACGATCTGTTTCTTGCGCTGAAGATGTTTTTCGACGGTCTCGAACCACGGTAACTCGTCGTACTCGGCGGAGTCCGGTTCTTCGATCAGTTCTTCGTTCCACCTCCAGAACGTGTCCAACCGTTCTCTGTACGCTTCGACCACGCTCTGGATCGATATTTCGTCTTCAGACTCGAACGACTCGTCATCGTATTCCTTTCGAGGGACGTCGCTCCCGTTATCGATCCCGTATTCAATCTCGTTGGGATAGAAATAGATGTACAGTTGATATGCCGATTTGTGATCTCCGAGAACGCTCGGATACAGAACAGCCCACGAGCGAGTACTCGGGATGTTGGTTGCGCCCTGGTAGGTGACGTAGTGAGTAGACAGTTGGTCAGCGTCTATTTCGTTTCGTAGATAATCGAGCAAATCCTCGATATACGCCTCTACACGGTCTTTGGCATAGTTGTAGTAAATCTGAGCGAGGATCTTGTAGTCGTCCCACGAGTTCATGATGTTCTTCTCGTGGTTTGCGTTCTCTCGTGAGGCGATTTCGTCGATATCTACGGATTCACCGTCAAGGATGGCATCGAGCACATCGTACCGGATTTTGGCTATTTTCTGGCGTCCTTCGTACGCCTCAAGCTGTTCTCTGAGAAATGCCTGTGGTAGCGTGCGAATTTCGTCGAGGAACACAGAGGTTTCGTCCTCGAATTCCTCTAACCGGCTAGTGTGTCTGAAGAGGTATCTGAGAATGAAGTTGTATCTACATTCCGCCGAGTGCGTTACAGTACCTACGAACTCTTGAGCGTCTTGGAGCGTGGCGTCAGCGAGTTTCTCGCTCAAAACGTCCGTCTGGATTGTTGAACAGTAGTCCCGATAGAGCTCGTATCTTTTCCCGACAGAGAGATCGCCGAGATCGGGACTGTGCAACCCAGTGAAGTAACGAATGAGCGTCTCAAAGCCTTCCTCGTCGTATAGTACATATCGGTCAGGGTTGGAAGTCGTCAAGAGAGCACTAATGACCGTGAGATCTATATCTTGATTCGTCCTGAATCGCTCGATGCGATCTTCGAGTGAACTCTCATCTTCGAATAGCGCTACCAGGTCCTCGACGAAATTTCCAGCGTCGTCAGCTACCTTCGCTTCCAGGTCGTCGAAGTCTTCCTCGGACAGAATTGGGTGATCATCTCCCGTTGCTTCTCTCAGTTCCGACGTATATTCCGATACCGTGTCCGCAGTCAGGTCCCGTTGATTGAGCCACGAATGGCCGCTATTCAGAACCTCTCGGGTCCAATTTCTCTGGTCCTCATCAGTCGATTTGAAATCGAGGTACGTATCGACAGCCGCGTGGAGGGCCCCTTCGTCGAGATTGAATTCCCCTACTGAAACCAGATCAACCATACCTCCGGTATTGACAGAACGGACAAAATAACCTTGTCCCGATGCGTGAGATGGATCGAGGTACTCGAGTCAGCCGCTCACAAAGTCCACTCCGCTACAGCTCTAACTAAAAGGAAGCCTCTCAGATTCGTACGGCAATCTCCCAAACCGGCAAGGCCTCAGTACCTCTGACTCGTAGCTCACAGTATGCCCTACTGCCCGAATTGTGGGAGCCAAATCAAGGCGGTTCACCACTACTGCGGATCCTGTGGCCAAGTACTGTCTGAGATTGCAGAGTCGGAGAGCGATCCACCAATGGCGGTCGATAGAGATGGATTTCTGTCACTGCGTTCGCTCTCGTACGTCAATGAGCTACTAGGCGGTGAACAGGAACTTGACCGAGATTCTGTCTCCTATACCCAACTCTCTCGAGAGGTGAGCGCCGCGTTTGCGGATTTCGCTCGTCTGGCAATGGTCAACGACCTCGATCTTCTTCAGCTCTGGGCGACGGGGTCAAACACGAATGCATTGAGTAAATCGGTTGATGATATGAACAACAACCAGTTCCAAGAATGGCTTGCTGCGATTGGGCTAGGGCGAACTCTTCGGATGTACGATGACGCACTACATACGGAGTTCGAGGACGAGTTCGACGACAGACTGCAGAAACTGATCGAGGTTGCGAATGAAGAACTCGACGACGGAGAGCTATCGGAGTAGTTCTACACTGCACGAGCGAGATAGTCTGTTGAGACCTGGGTGGTTACCTACTACGATTCCCTTGCTGAAGTAGTATACTCAGCACGAAGATAGCTTTTTGAGGATCTTGTTCAAAAGTTAGTAGACGTGTATGGCGGACGCACCGGATGCTGAACGGCAGGCAGCCGAGCCCGATGCAGGAGAGGTCCTCAGCGTATCACAGCTGAACGACCGGATTGCGTCGGTCGTCCAGGACACGCCTGCCCTCAATGGCGTCCGCTGTATTGGCGAGGTCACGGATCTCCATCAGAACAGTACCGCCCTCTATTTCACTCTCACCGACGGCGACGCCGAGCTTCCCTGTATGCTCTGGGCGAACCGCTATCAGAAGATGGACGCTGACCTCGAGGACGGGACGGAGGTCATCCTCGAAGGCGATATCGACTACTGGACAGAGGGCGGGAAAATCGACCTCAAACCGTGGGAAGTGATCGTCGGCGGCGACGGCGACCAAGCGGCTGCCGTCGAGCGACTGCGAAGCGAACTCGAAGAACGTGGTTGGTTCGACGACGAGCAGAAACAGCGCCCGCCGGCGTTCCCAGAGCGGGTTGGGGTCGTAACCTCCCTCCGTGGCGATGCCCGCTATGACATCCAGAACGCGATCCATGAACAGGACCCTACCGTCGACATCCTGGTGAAGGACGCCACCGTCCAGGGGTCGGAAGCGCCCACATCCATCGCGAACGGTATCCACCATCTCGACCGCTCCGAAGAGGTCGACTCAATCATCGTCGGCCGTGGCGGCGGGAGTGATTCGAACCTCCAGGCGTTCAACACCGAGCGGGTCGCGGAAGCTATCTTCACCGCAAACACCCCGATCGTCACGGCGATCGGGCATACTGACGACCGGTTAATCGCCGATCAGGTCGCGGATGTGGCAACGATCACGCCGACGGCCGCCGGCGAGTATATCGTGAATTCCCGCGAGGAGTTCTTGGCGGGCGAAGTCAAGCCGCTGGCACAGCAACTCGACGCTGCGTACGAGACCTTTCAGCAGGAGCACGAACACGAACAGGAACTCGCCGAAGCAGTCGACGAGGCGGCCGTACCCGAGGGGCTCCCGCCGGTCTACTACAAGGCCACAATCGTTGTGCTGCTGTTGCTGTTGTTGGCCATCACTGGGCTTTGGTTGGGGGTGATCTAAGCGTGGCAAACGACCAAGAGATCCACGACCGGCTGGCCCGTGTCGAAGAAATCATTGAGCAGCTCGATGCGGACGAGTGTGACCTCGATGAAGGGATAAGGCTCCACGAGGATGGTCAGGAACTCTTGGTCGAGGTGCGAGAAATCCTCGACAACGGGCGTGGAGAGGTTATGGAACTCGAGTAGAGCGCCATCCTAATCTTAACCAACAGACGGCGGTATTTAGCCCCATTGTTGGTTAACTGTACCCTTACGAGGTGAACGAGCTCTCCGGTTATAATTTACTTTAGATTTTTGCGCCAGTTGGTGGCCAGAAAGCATATACCGATCTTCTAGCTATCGCACCACCATGGACCGGGGCTCAACCGGTGCATACCCACCCCGCACATATGATCACACGGGCAGTCACCATCGAAGACATCGATGATCTGTACCTGACGTGGAACAGCCATATCAACGGTTCCGCCCTCTATCGCCGCGCCCTCCGAGATGAGATGGAGCTTCGCGACGTCGACCCCGACGAGCTTCGAGATCTCTTCGAACGGGCCCGCGAACAGGGCTACACGAAAGACGAGATCGTCGACGAGACCAACCGCTACGCTGATCTGAAAGCACTCGTCGACGACGCAGAGGAATAACTCGCTATGTCACAGGACAATACGCCCTCCGAGACGGCCCCGAATCGCGCCGACAGCCAGTCCACGGCGGCAAGTAGGCTTCCCAGGCAAGCTGTGTTCATCGTCGTCGTCCTGAGCCTGTTCGCTGTGGAACCCGCCGCCGCACAGACGAATGCCGTCTGTAGTGCGGACAACCTTCCCAGCATGATCGAGGGCTTCTTCCAGCTTACCACGGCGCTGGGCATTGTCGGCCTCGCAGTCGTGTGGCAGGCTGACTCCCTCATCGAGATGTTCACGATCACGCCCGAGCAGAAGAAGGGTCTCAAGCGTCACAAGCGGTCGGCGATGAAGTCTACGGTCGTTCTCGTCGCCCTTGGACCACTCTACACCGTTGCCGGATCGATGATGAACCTCCCGCTGGCGCAGTGCGTCGATCTCGCCCCTTGGTAGGCGACTACCGCCCCCGTCGCGAGCCCCCATGACACAACGAGAGCTCTCCGTGCTTATGGCCGCCCTGTTCGTGACGAGCCTAGTCACGGGTCTCGTTACTGCAAGCCCGCCACGGCCAGGCACGGAGGGGAATGGGCTCACAGAGAACGAATCAGCGACGCTGTGGTCTCGCGACGCGGACAGCTACATCAGCCAAGAGGAGTACCAGCAGCGCTACGGCGAGAGCCGGACCGCGATGCACCAGCTCGCAAACGGGACGGACATCACGTTCACGCGCCCGCCGGCGACAGCTGCAACGTGGACGCGAAACGACTTCGCTGATCTCGAAGCCGGTGGGTCGGATACGTCCGTGTATCCGCGTCACGCGTCGCTCGAAGACGGGGTATTCATCGAGGACGCCCACGCCACAGTGTTCGCAGTGCAGCCGTCGACGCGAGGTCACTTGGAGTCGGGTGACACGCCGCTCTATATCGCGCCGAACGGCACGATGCGGGGGTTCGTCGACTATCGCGTTCGCGTCCCGAACGGGAGCTCTTCGGGGAACACGACGATCGAGTGGTCGCTCGCGAGCAACGAGGTTGAGGAGGTTCGATTGCAGAAGGACGGCGAAACCATCGTCGAGCGCGACGGCTCGCACACGCCGGCCCTCGACTACCAGATCGAGGATGACTGGAGTGCAAACCTCACGCTTGAAGCCGAGATCAGCGTCCGGTTGAAGAAGACCACGCGAATCGACCGAGGCGACGAGACTGATGTCGAGGTCACGTACCGAACCGAATCGCTCAACGTCTCGGATTCGATCGCCGTCGAGATCTACGACCTCTCGGCGTACCCCTACTACGCCGAGTATCCCAATGGTGACGCCGGTGTGGCCATTTTCCAGTCCAGACCGTGGCAGGGGTACACGCTGACGGAGAATGGAAGCGCACGAGTGCGTGGCGTCTGGCGGTTCTACACCGCTCGGAACACCAACTGGGATACACTCGTCAGGTCGAACCGAACCGACAGCGCCACCGTCGAGTCGGATGCGATTCCGGTCTATATTCACGCGTACCCGTCGCGAATCGGCCCGCGTGCTGAACCAGTTCGCGATGGCCCAGAGATTATCGACACCTGGGGCACTGACCGACCGTCTCCGGACGGAACGCTCGGTGAGAACATCAACATCGACATCGTCAACCAGTCGTACACGACGACGTACGGTGTTGCGGTTCGCGCGGAGAACGTCGACCGCGACGCGCTCCAGGTGGCGGGGATCGTACGGGGCGTGAACGCCTCGATTGTGGCACCTGACGCTAGCTCAGAGCGGCAGCTCCGGCGCAGTAATCTGACGGTTGAGGTGCTCCAGCAGAACAAAAGTCAGGCCACACTCCGCATCGAACTCCGAGACAACGAGACCGGCGCACCGATCGTGCTCAGCGATCCCGACCGACGATATCCAATTGGCGGGAACACTCGCAACGGGTACATCACCATCGCGGAGCAACGCGTCGAGACCAACGCCTCCGGGGTGGCGATTGTGACGATCGACGAGCCGGGTATCTACACAGCACGGTACCATCCGGGTTCGTGGCTCGGGCACAACCCCGCATATGTGAGCGACACGGCGACCGCTCGCTGGCATTCGCTCGGAACCATCGACGGCTGGTTTGCGTTCCTTTTCGAGGTGGGCTGGCAGCTCATCCCGTTCGTCGTAATGTTCTACGCGGGACGCCGGGTCCTGCGGATGCTCGGTCCGGACGACATCTTCGACAGCAAACCATGACTCACCACAGCTCACTCAGCAGACGTACCGCCCTCCGAACAGTTGCCGGCGCCGCGCTTGCTGGCGTTGCCGGTTGTCTCGACAACGGTGGGAACACCGAAACGCCCAATAGTGGTAATGGCTCTCCAGACGGTCAAAATACGCTCAAGCGCGTTGCCGCCGATGGAACAACTCTCGTCGTCGAACTCACTGCGGAAGCTGATGTCGATCAGATCAATCTCATTCAACCGGACGGGGAACTGTTCGGACAGCGCGAAGTCGCCACAGGCTCCCAGCAGGTTTCGTTCGAAATTGGGACCGCTTACGCACCCGGTGAGTACCGCGTACTCGCGTTGAAGGGCGATGAGACTGTCGTCGAAACCTCACTTCCCATCCAGCCGGATCTTGGAATTGTGGAGATGGGAATCGGAAGAAACCAGCCCGATAAGATGTGGGACGGGCCAAGCGACGAAATAGCTGAAGAAGCATTTGTGACGGTTGAGAATCAGGGCAGTGGTCCGGAGGCGATAACGAAACTACTCTTCGTTGGGGACGTACCGTATCCCTCAGACGAAGAAGGTACGAACTATGCTGCCAACGAGGACGTGAGTGGGATATACGATGCGGATGCGGATACGGAGGTTGACGAAGTTGTCATAACCGCTGGCGAGAAAATCACGATCTACAGCTCTCGGTCGCCGTTCGCCTTCGTTCCGGGCGGGGGGACATCCTGCACGGACGAACAACAGAGCGGGGAGTTCGATCTCATCCTCGAAACCCAGGTTGGAGCAAATCAAGTTTCGAAAACGTACACTATCCAGTATTCGGCTTCAACAGAGTCTGACAACTGTGATATCACCATTAATGAGGCATAGCCATGGTTGACCTGATTGATGTCTTCTTAGAAGGGTTCAAAGACGCCGTCGACTGGGTCATTAGCCTCTTCATGGAAGGGCTGACGGCTGGCTACGAGACCCTGACAGAGGAGATGTTTGGCACGCCGACGCCTGAGACGGATGGGGCATTCGTCTTCGGCGACCCGGTCAACGCTCCCTGGCAGGCAATCCGAGATGCGCTGGTGGGCGGTGAGATCATGCTGATCTCGTTGCTCCTCCTGTTGATGTGCGTCCAAGGACGGCACACGATCCGGATTTTTAATCTCGGGAGTGCATACGAAGCCAGACGGACGAAGAAGACCGCCTGGGTTGGAGCGTTCCTTATTATCAGCTGGTACTGGGTGAGTATTCTGGGCCTCTACATAGTGGATGGATTCACGATTGCTCTGATGCCGAGTCTCAGTTCACTAGGTGATGCGATGGTCAATTTCCTCGAAGTCTCTCTAACGAATCCCGGGCTTGCACTCGTATTCGCCCTTCTCGGCGGTCTCTCGATGTGGGCCCTGGAGGCACTGTACTTCATTCGAGAGATTCTCCTCTACGTCTACGTGTATGGAATGCCGATAGCGTTTGCACTTGGCTACGGCAATATTCCGGTGCTCTCCGATATCGCGATGGGATTTACCAAACGGTTCGTCCCGCTCGCAGTTCTTCCCCTCCCGGCAGCAGTAGTGTTCAAAGGATACGATTTGCTCTACTCGCAAGATGCAATTGCTCCAAATAGCGTGTTTCTGAAGTACTTGGTAGCAGTCTCGCTACCCCTGATTGCTCTCTATGTCACGTGGAAGACGTTCAAATACGCGACTCCGCTGACTGCCAAGGTCGTCGGTGGTGCTACGAAAGGGGCGGCACTCGTCGGCGGTGTCGCTGCTGGAGCCTACGTCGGTGGTGCTGGCGTCGCGACAACTGCCGCCCGGTGGGGGCCGAAAGCGGCCGCAGGACAAGCTGTCGCCCAGAAAGCAGCCGCCCGTGGAGACAATGGAGATCAGGGTAGCGGTAAGCCGTCGTACCGCAGAACCGAGAATGACCCGGGCGAGCCGACAGCGAACACATCGAGTGACAAACGCGATACGGAGTTTGATCGAGGGACCCAGTAATTATGTCAACCGATAAAGACGCAGCTGCACGGCGAATTATGAATCAGTTCGGAGAGAAAGGCCGTATCCCGTACCTCAACATCGAGGAGGGTGATGTCGGCGTTCTCATTGCCTTCCCCATTATCGGGTTGTTCGTCGCCGGCCTCACCGGGATCGAGTCACTTGCCCTCCCGTTCGTAGCTGGCGGCTTGGGGTTCGGCGTTGCCGTCATCTACGTCTCACCGAATCACTTGAACGCCTGGACGTGGACGAAAGACGTCTATCGGTACGCCAAGCGACCACAGATCACATTCAGCGCCCCAGACAACGCAGAGAGCGCCACGAATGAGACGACACGGAATGAGGGCGGGCTCGCCAACTATACGCCGTTCAAACCCGACGAACGAACCCAGGACCTCACGAACGTCAAGCGGGCGTGGCCCGGCGTTGGTACCATCCAGCGGGCGGACGGGACGATGGAGGCGTTCGTCGAGATCCAGCCGGGGAACATGGATTTCGCCATGTCCGACGACTGGGCACAGCTCCAGGAGGCTGGCGAGGAATTCGCTAATAAGGAACTCGACTCGAAGCTCAAAGTCCACGCTACAACTCGCTCGTTCCCGGTCGAGCAAATCATCGAGAATATCGAAAACCGCCTCTCCGACGAAGACGTCACGGAGAACCCAATCTTCCGGGAACTTCTCGAAGAATACCGGGAGACGCGGCCGAAGGAAATGCGTGACCGGGGCATTCAGCAGGTCCGGTACTACATCGGTGTCGAGGTCAGCCCCCTGGAGGTCTATGATCGCTACCAAGACGAGGGTACCCCCGTCGAGAAGCTGACCCAGTTCCCCGTCATCGGGTTCCTGTTCAACCCGTTCGTCACCCGTCGTGAGGACCTCACCGACGTCGAGCGCCGTACCCAGATGTTCGAGAAGCTGGACAGTCGCGTCAACGACCTGCGGGCCGAGTTCATCCAGCAATCCTCTGGCTGGTCCGCTCGTCGCCTCAGTACGGTTGAGCTGTTCGTGCTGAATATGGACTTCTGGAACGGTCGGGAACACGACTACGACGACGCAGAGCGCGTCGTTCGAGAGCAATCGATCGTCGGCCATTCGCGCCGGGAGGACGAGTCCGATGCTTAGCGTCCTTCTTCAGGCCGGTGGGAGGGCAACCGATCAAGTCGCCGAGTGGTTACTGAATCCAACGTCGACCGAAGGCGCAGCGCTCTACGTCCTTCTGGCCGTCATCCTCGGCGTCGCTGGCAAGCTTCTGTGGGGTCGATATCACGGCACCAACGATGAGGAGGAAGTCGATTTCTCGGACGTCCTCGACGAAGAGACGCTGGAGGAAGGCAACGCAGAAGGGCAGATCCTGGACGATATCTCAGAGTCGCACAAGACGGTAACTGCGCCGGCAGCCATCGAGTGGGAGACGCGAGCAGCCCACGTCGGCGAGCAGTGGACGACGACGCTGTACATCGCCGACTACGCCGACTATCCCAGCGATGGCTATCTGAGCGACCTCTTCGAGATGACGGACGTCCAGTTCGATTTGACGGCCCACATCACGCCGAAGAACCAGGAGCGGGCCCGGAACGAACTGCAGGACATCGCGGACGACCTGCAGGTCGACGCCGATATCGAACAGAGCGTCCGTAGCGCCTACCTCCAGGAGCGAGCGAACGAGGCCGCGGCGACGTACAAGGCCGTCGAGAATGGCGCGAACGTCTTCGATCAGGGGATGTTCATTACGGTCAGAGCCGACGAGAAGGAGGAACTCCGGGACGCCGTTCAGGAGGTCAAGAGTGCGCTCCGTGATGACCCCGCGAACCTCACGCCGAAGACGGCGATCTGTCGGCAGGATCTCGCGCTCCAGTCCGCCGCGCCCATCGGTGACAACGAGTTCGGCCGCGAGTCCATCGCGCTCGGCGGCGCCGTCGGCGCGTTACTCTCCTCGCCGCACAACGCGACGATTCTCGAGGAGGGCGGGGTGGAGTTCGGGATTCACAAGGACACCCAGAGCCCGGTCGTCATCGACCCGTTCGCCCGGGATAACGGGTATGCGATGTTCACCGTCGGCGACACCGGTTCGGGAAAGTCGTTCAGCTCCAAGCAGAACTTCATCCGGTCGATCGAGCAAAGCAAGGACCGTATCGGCATCATCCTCGAGCCGTTGAACAACTGGGCCGGCGTCGCCGAAGCCCTTGACGCCAAGCGAATCACTGTTGGTGGGACGCTCGGGCTGAACCCCCTGGAGATTCGGGAGACGCCCGAGCACGTCCAGCGGGCGATGGGTGAGGACGCGAGCCCGTTCAACGAGAAGCTCGACGACGCGATGAGCTTCCTCACCAACTTCTTCGCGTTACGTGGAATTTCACTAGGCGACCGCCGGACGACGCTGGAACTCGGGCTCAAGCGAGCGTACAAACGCAACGGCATCACCGACGACATCTCGACGCACGGCAATCCGAGTCCGACGATTCGGGATATGATGGATGTCTTCGAGGACATGGTTGACGACCCCGAGGCGTTCGTCGTGCGAGCCGACGAGGAAGCCGGGAAGATTAAGGAAGACGCGACGTGGCTCCTTGACCAGCTTCGCCCCTTCGAGGAAGGTGGGCGGCACGGTAATCTGGGACAGTCATCGGCGTTCGACATTCGCGACGAGAAGGTCATCTACCTCGACCTCGCCCAGCAAGAGGGCAGCGTCGACAGCAGCACGGCGCTGACGATGCAGCTGCTTATCTCACTGGTGTACGAGCGCGCAAAAGTCTCGGAGAAGGAGGTCGTGTTCTACATCGACGAGGCGCGTTACATTATGCAGGACGCCGCGAGTCTGGCGTTCCTCGAGACAGTGTTCCGCCACCACCGGCATCACGACCTCTCGATCCGTCTGGTCACCCAGACGGTCGACGAGTTCTTCGAGCACGCCGAATCCGAGGCGATTCTGGACCAATGTGCGGTTAAGCAGTTCCACCGCCTCGACGGGATGGACGAAGAATGGGCCGACGAGTTCGGCTTGAACTACGCGCAGATGCGGTTCGTTCAGGACGCTGTCCCCGGCAACGAGGACGCCGGCTTCTCCGAGGCGCTGGTGGGCGTCGACGGCGAGTGGCGCGGCATTCAGGTCAAAGCGATGCCCAAGGAGAAGCGGGTCATCGACTTTGACCCGACCTCCCAAGTTCGGTCCTCGCTGCCCGGCGCCGGCGACGACGCCGTCGATACCGAGATGCAGGAGTTTCAGGAAGAGCTCGAACACCGAGCAACGAACGGAACGAACGAAACGAGCGAACTGAACGAGGAATCAGACGCCGTCGAAGCTGAGCCAGACGGCGGGACTACGGAGGACACCAACGATGGCTGAGTACCTGCGCGTCACGCCGACATCCGAGCGGCTTGACCCGGAGAGCATCCCCCGAGTCCTCGACAGCCTCCACAAACTGACCACGCCCGGCTCGTCGGGCCTCGGGGCGAAGCTGAACCCACTTCACAGTGAGACACCACCCCGATTCGAGTTCCTCGCAATCAGTGATGGACCCGACGACCCGGTGGAGTTCTTCTACGGGGCCGACGCCCACCTCGATACGCTTGAGAAGCGCCTCCGATCCATCTATCCGGCCACGTTCGACATCGAGCGCGTCGACGTCGACGTCGCCGCCCGGCTCATTCAGCCAGTCGAGTTCACACCGCAGGAATTCGTCGACCACTACGAGGCCGGGCGGCTGCAGTACGAGTTTGACCCGGCAGAACAGTACGATATCGACGAGAAATCAGTGGATTCCGAGGCAGCCGAAGCAGACCCCGTTGTCGACGGCGGTTCGGCAACCACGAGAGTCCCCGATCATCACGTGACTGTCGGGGACTCAGCCCTTGAACTAGCACCGCCCGATGCACTTCCAGACGACGAGGAAGAGCAACGGGCCATCGAGAAGCCGACGATGACACCAGCGGGAACGATTCTAGCTCGCCCGGCACAAAACGCTGTCTCGCCGCTCGGTGTCCGGTGGTGTGGCGCCGCGTCGCGGAAGCAGGACTGGATGACCTCGCTGACGCCGTTCACGACAGAGGAAACGAACGGCGATCTCTCGTCCGTCGACGAGCCCGGCGCGGCGCTGGCGTCGCTGATCGACCATCTGATGGAGGCGACAGCGCCGACCGCGTTCCAGGTCGTTTTCCAACGGCGTGCCAGCTGGCAGTCCGACGCGGAGGTGCGGAAAGAGGACCTCGTCGACGGCCGGGATACGTTCTTCCAGGAAGTCGTCGGTTCGTTGCTCGAGGTCGAGGAACAACGGAGCGACCAGGACGACCGGCAGCTCAGCGAGGCCGTCGAGAAGCGGATCGAGTACATCGACGCGAAGAACGCCAAACGGTCGTTCACGGTCAACATCCGGGCCGTCGGCGTCCCCACCGACGACACCCGCGACGACCTCGATGGCCGAATGGACTCGCTCCTCCCCGTGTTCGACCCGCTTGATGGGCCGTTCTACGAGGTCGAAGGGCAACGCCTCCGGGACAGCGGCTTCCGTGAGAAAACGAAGGAGAAGAAGGCACGGGCCGCTCTCCAGCGCCTCCTCAATCGCGAGTTGACGACGGGACGAGGGAAGACCCGCCCCGAGCTGGTCCTCAGCGGGACGGAGCTCGCGAACTTCGTCCTCGTCCCCTCCTCCGAACAGTTGACCGTCGAAGGGACGCGGGGAACGAGGGCCGAACAGCAGAGTCGGAATCCGCTTCCGTGGCCGAATCCGGATCTGATCCAGCAGTTCCAGGACGGGATGGCTATCGGCTACGCGCTCGACGAGAACGGTGAACCACGGCCGGACCCGATCCGGATCCCGCCGGACCTGTTGCCGACGCATTACGGGCGGTTCGCGTCGACGGGTGGCGGGAAGTCGAAGGCCATCATCAACGACGCGCTCTCGCTCCGTGAGACGACTGGTGGCCCCGTTGTCCTCGTCGACCCGAAGGGGGACGGGATGTGTGAGAACTACCTGCGCTGCCACTACGAGCGGTTCAGTGGCCTCGACGACGTCTACCACTTCCGCGTCCCGGAGACAATCCCCGCGTTCTCGTTCTTCGATATCCGCCCCGCGCTCGAAGCGGGCCGCAACCGTGAGGACGCGATTCAAGACAAGGTCGACCACTTCCACGACATCCTTCGGATGATTATGGGCCGCGAGCAGTACGGCCAGGCGTTCGTCGCGAACGAGATTCTGAGCTACCTGATCAAGGCGCTGTTCGACGAGGAGTACGGGAGCGACGTGTTCGGGCTG
Source organism: Halospeciosus flavus (assembly GCF_029814175.1). Classification (GTDB taxonomy): domain Archaea; phylum Halobacteriota; class Halobacteria; order Halobacteriales; family Halobacteriaceae; genus Halospeciosus; species Halospeciosus flavus. The sequence goes on from NZ_CP122313.1 coordinate 150,834, forward strand.
GACGATCTCTTCGCTGCTGCCCTCCGGATGCAGCGCGACCAGACGATTCCCCCGGTTTCAGCGGACAACCAGAACATCGAGGAATCGCTGACGCGCCACTTCGCGAAGGACAACCACCAGTTCCAGGTGTCGATGGACGCCGTCGGGAATCGCCTCGACAAGCTCAAAGAGGACGCGCATCTCCGCCGGATCTTCAGCCACGTCCCCGAGCAGAATGACGCCGGCGAGTACGTTGACAACCGCTTCGACTTCCGCGAGTTCCTCGACGAAGACGCTACCATCATCTTCGACCTCGGCGACCTCCGGCCGGAGGCACAGCGAGCGATCACCCTACTACTGTTGAGCAATCTATGGGACGCCGTGCAGGTGCGCCGACGCGACGGCCAGACCGACTACGAGAAGCTCACGAACCTCATCATCGAGGAGGCGGCGCCGGTCGCGTCGACAAAGCTCGTCTCCGAGCAGCTCCTGCCGCAGGGCCGGTCGTTCGGCCTGAGTATGGGGCTCGTGATGCAGTTCCCTGAACAGGTGCGGAACCGGAATGAGCGGGCCTACGACGAGGTGCTGAACAACATCAAGACGAAGCTCATCGGGAACATCTCGATCGAGCGCGACCTCGCGGAGTCACTTGCCCACGAGGACCTCTCTCCGACCGAACTCCGCAACCGAATCAACACGCTGCCGAGCGGCGAGTGGATCGCGCAACTCCCGAGCCCATCCTTCGGGGAGACTGGTCCGCCGCCGTTTTCGTTGAAGCCGCTCCCGATTGCGCCGGGGCATCCAGAAAGCGACCAGCCGCTCACAGAGCCCCAGGAAGACCATTTCGAGTCCGTGTCCCGGACACGGATGGTCGAACGGACACAGGCCCAGTACGGGCTGAGAGAGCCGACTGAGTCGAGCACTACCTCGGAAGAGACTGGCTGGGGTAGTACGGGGGCCGAGACGACGGGCTCGGCTACCGACGGCGACTCAGGAACGGACCCGACGCAATCCGCGTTCATCAGCGAATCGACGACCGAGGACACGTCAACGTCGACCACGAAGCCCGAGACGGACAGCGACCCAGATGCAGACGGGTCAGAGATGAGCCCCCTGTTCGGGCAGGCCACCGAGACGGACGAGGAACCAACTGGTGACCAAGCAGCGGGGCCGGCGAACGGGGCAACGCCCGTCCAGGAAACCAGCGTGCCTGTTCCCGATGACGAGCTCCGACAACGCGGGCTCAGCCGTGACGACGTCCGGTTCCTGAATCGGGTCCTCGTCGTGATGAACAGAGAGGATGACGAGTACACGCTACTGGACAGGATGAGCCAGCTCCGGGACGAATACGACGACCTCCATATAGAGCGGCTCACGGAGCAGGACCTCCTGGAAGCGGACTCCGCGGCGGGGCGCAAGTACTACACCGTCCTCCCGGACGGTAGAGACCTCCTCGGGAGAGAATTGAAGGCGGGACCAGGAGCGGGCGATCTCGGCGAGAAAACGCCACACAAGGTTGGCGTCCGACTCCTCGAGCTGTGGTTCCAGCAGCGGGACGATGTCGTTCGCGTGGAACCGTACTACGAAACCGACGACGGCACCGTCCTGGACGTGGCCGGCTTCGACGAGAACGGCGATCTCGTCTGGGCCGGCGAAGCAGAGCTCGCGAGTAACAACCGGCACGCCCCGGTCGAGGATTACGACAAACTCAGCGCGGTGGACGCCGACGCGATCTGGGCCTTCAACAATCGCGAGACGGCGCTCGACGTCCTGGATAGCCTTGCCGACGCGGATCGGATCGACGAGCGGGTCAGCGGCCGGGCGGCACGGTCGTTCGCGACCATCAGAGACGCCGTCGACGACTTCGACGCTGCGGGCCTGACCACCGTTCGCGCCTTCAAAAATCTCGATCGAAAACTCACCCAATGACCTGGCGACAGGCGACCCGCGAGGAGATTTACGCCTACTACGCCGAGGAGTTCCCCCGCTATCTGGATGACCTGCCGGAATTCATCACGGCGACCGGCCCGAAACAGTACGCCGTCGCCTTCCGAGAGTCCCACCCGGTTCGCAAAGACGAGGTGCCGGCCAAGGACTTCATCCGGCGGGATACGTGGCAGACAGATGCGTCGGGGGACCGAACGACGCCCGAGTTCAACGACTTCGAGGACGTCGTTGAGTGCATTCGACACCCCGCTCGCAACGATCCGCTGGGACGAAGCGAGTTCGCACTCGCTGATCCGGAGGTGCTGGAGAAACCGGACCCACGGCCCGACGCCGTCTACTACGCGCTGGATCACTGGGAACGACCCTGGGTCCTCCTCGTTGACATCGACGCGAAAGAGATTGCCCGCGACCGAGCGGACGAGATGGTATCGGCGGACGGCGACGACCGGGACGACGATGCGCTCCTCGACGCTGCGGGTATCCTTGACGCTGCTCCCGAGGGGTATCCGTACGCCTTCGAAGACGTCGACCGCGCCATCGAGTACGGGTTCGAGGTGCGCGACATCTTCGAGGACGATTTCGACGCCGAGGAGACGATGGTCGTTTACAGCGGGCAGGGGGTCCACGTCTACCTGCTGGATACCGACCCGGCGCACCGGTACGACGAGCAGAGTCGCGAGGTGTTGAACGACCTCCTCCTCGAGACGTACGACATCCCGATCGACCCCGTCGTGACGGCCGACCGCCGGCGTGTCGCTCGTCTGCCCTACTCGCTGCACGCCGACGTCTGTAGCATCGTTCAACCCATCGAGAGCCCGGCGTTCGACGTTCGGTCGGCGACACCCGAGGTGATCGACGAATGAGTCCGAGTACGCCCACCGACGACGAAGACATGGCGTATCGGGTTGCGGCACTCCCGCTGGAGTACGGTGAGACCCGCATCAACCAGCTGTTTACGCGTGGATACAACCGATACGTCGTCGACGGCGAGGACCAACCCAAGGACCTCGTGAACGACATCGAGCGGTTCGGGACGGCGGCGTTCAAAGAGCAGGTTCGTGCCGATGCCGCCGAGGAGCCGTTCGTCGACGAGCCAGGAACGCTTGCCGTGCTCGCGACGTTGGGTGCGATCTGTGTGAAAGAGCACTCGAAGTTCGAGCACGCGTCGCCCCGGAACATTCAGGTGCTCTACGACATCCGGGAGCTGTACGTCAACAATCTTGCCTCCCTCATTCGGGCTCACGGCGATGGGTCGCTCCAGCAGGACATAGCCGAGGTGCTGTATAGCAAGGAGCCCGGTGAGGATGGCCCACATCCGGGTCGGGTCTGTACGGGCATCACGGAGATGCCGGAGTTCGGGGATGGCCTCTACCTCGAAATCCCGATGGCGGCGGCGTCACGCAAATGTCTCGTTCGGGAGGACGAGTCATCGACGGGGAATGACGATGGCGGGGAGATATTGACGCGAGTGAAGGACAATAACCTGTACGTCCCGGTGGGTGATTTCGACAGCAAGTATCGGGACTACGCGGAACGGGCGTTCAAGAAGCTCCTACGGATACAAGAAGACGGGCTCTCCGATGACCAGCTGACGTGGCTGACCACGAACGAGTCGGCGATTACGGAGCGGATCGACCGCTTCCTCGAGACCGGTCATCACGAGCGAATCTGGCGGAACTGGGACCGTGGGGAACGGACGATCCGCGTCCTCCGACGGGCTCTTAGTGACGCCCCCGACGACGTCGCGCAAAAGGGTGAGTTCCACACGGCGAAGGAGCTCTACAGAGCGGTCGAAGCGTACGACGCCGAGGACGAGTGGGAATCCTCTGTAACGGACTGGATATCGAGTCCGAGCAGTCTCGCGAAGACGCTGGCCGATCACAAGTCCCACTCGGCCGTCACGATCGACCGCGACGGGCGCGTCAATACGTACCGAATCGGGCGAGCCGGAACCGGCGCCGAACAAATCGAAGTACGAGAGATCGAGGATCTCTTCGAACTCCCCTGTATGGCGAATATGGAGGAGCGGCTACACGAGAAGAAGCCCGTCCGGAAGGACCTCTACAACTTCGCGCGGATGGTGATGTGGCTGCCGCAGTACCAAGACAGCAGCCTCGACGAGATCGTCGCGGACCTCAAGGACGTCTTCTCTCGGTGGCCGTGGTACGACGAGCAGGAGACCGAGTACCAGGTTCGCTACGAGTTCTCGAACACCATTAGCGGCGACACACCGTTGCCGATGAACTGCGATAACGACGATCTGCAGCGCTACTGCATCGGCCAGGACCAGTGCCCCTACTCGATCTGGGGTAGTCTCCCGTTTCCGGACGAGATGTACGAGCAGGTAGAAGAGGAATCAACTGGCCCCACTGAGCAGTTCTGAATCATAGACTCCCTCGCATCTGTCGTTCCATTAGGTAGTGATTGGTTTGGCGATTCTGCCGAATCGAGGCGGATCGACTATTTTGTTGAATTGTTAAGTACAGACGAATCACTAACCGCGACGTCCGTTAGCTGACCATGGAGACTCACTGAATATTGGCTCCAAACGATTCTGACGTACTAGCGATTCGACTTAACTACCGTAAATATCGTCGATCTCAGAGTTTTCCGGCTTGTCGAAGCTGGGAATACTGGTTCTCGGAGAGAATACTCGCCCCACAATCAGGACACGTTACGTCTCGAATTCTGTGTGGAGACAGATCAATATCGCGGGTTCGGAACTCACAGTTCGGACACTCTACACCGCTCACTTTTCCGCCAACAAAGACGACACGCTCACGAAGCACGTCATCTAGAGGCACCTAGTATAGTATCGTCTCGACTCTCATAGAAATTGTGTTTTCGGAATAGACCCACGCTTACTTCGAGAAAAACTCCGACAGAAACATCGTCGGAGTTTTCTTCCCCATGTCGTTTCCCAATACTGTGGGCGCTTAGCTCAGCTCGGATAGAGCACTTGGCTTCGGACCAAGATGTTCGTGGGTTCAAATCCCACAGCGCCCGTCCCAACTCTAGACATTTCATCGCAGTCAGTACGTAGTCAAATCCTGACTCGTTCTCAACACCGAGTATCCAGAACAAGTATGTCCTCAATACTCCCCCGCCGAGAGGAAGTTGACCGGTACGATACGCAACCGTCGTACTGAATCTCGTGCGTCTGCTCCAAATTCTCCACTTGGCTATATGACGGTCGAAGACGTACTGTGAACTGATGCCAGAAGAAGTCCTGTTCAAATCCGAAGAGCAAGTATCGAGAGGGGAAATCGCCGAATCGTTACGTAACGCGGCTGATCAGATCGATTCAGGTGATGTCACAGTAGGGAACGACGCAGACGAACAGCGCGTTACTGTTCCAGACAGCCCGCGTTTCGAGGTCGAACTCGAACGACTCACAGATTCAGAAACCGGCGAGCAGCGGTACGAACTAGAATATGAAATTAGGTGGAAGGAGTAGCGCCCCGGTGTGCTGAAGATCCCACTACAGTGATCGACTATGTTCCACGACTCAGTAACGGGAACGTGGCTCGCGTCATCGAGCGCTAGTCGTCTTTGATGTCCTTGAGCTGGTTGACGAGGTCGTCCGTCGAGGCGTTCGTCTCGAAGTGAACGTCGCCCTCGTGGTCGTTCTCGTGGACGTTGACTCCTTTGTCCTCGTCCGTCTCGACGTTCTGGTCCTGTTGTTCGGACTCGTCGTAGCTACCAAAACCCATACGACCACATTTGCTAGGGGAAGGCAAAAAGTGTACGATCTATACTGCAATCGCAGAGATTTCGATGGTCCCCAATCCTATTTGGCTGTCTTTCCCATATACTGCACGGACAACCAAACTCGCTGCCTACAGTCCTCTAGCTCCCTTTAGAAAATCCAGACAGTACCAAGAATTGGTGCCGTAATCGTTTCGACTCCCCCTTAAGAAAGAGTGCCTATGGAATGGTCCGAATACCGCAACCGAATTGAGAGTCCGGAGGATGAGTATCGAACGAACGTTCCTGCCCTCTTCGCCGACCCCGATACGTTCGATGCGTTCGTCAACGACCTCGCCACCGAACTCGATCCCAGTGCCTTCGACTACGTCGCGAGAATCGACGCGATGGGATTCATTCCCGGGACGGCACTCGCACGCCGCTTCGGTGTCGGGTTCATCGCCGTCAGGAAAGACGAAAAACTCCCAATCCGAGAGGAACACCGCGTTGCTGACACGCTCGTGGACTACACTGGAAAAGAGAAGATGCTCGAAGTCGATACACGACAGGTACCCACGGACGACCCGATTCTCCTCGTCGATGATTGGATGGAAACCGCATCCCAAGTCGGCACCGCTATCGACTTACTCGAACGTGCAGGCGGCACTGTCGGAGGGATTGCGCTACTCGCAGCGGAGGAAAACGAGACCACGCGTCGGCTCAACGACGAGTACGGCGTCTACTCGGTCAAGTCTTTCCGAGAGTAACCGCCGTTATTCGATGGTGAACGAGTCGGCTCCTTCCTTCTACTCAAGTTCCACCTTGATACTGGTCTCCGTTTGGCCGCCAGACGACGGGATTTCTCGCTCGACTTCGACCTCGAATCAGGGTTCGTCCGGCATGGTCACCGTCGTTGACTCGCCGCCAGCCGACAACGTAACGTCTTCGCCCGTTTCGAGTCTCTCCGCGAGCGTGCGGAGTGAGTCAGCGATATCCTCCTGCGTGCGACGCGGACGAAACACGGAAAATCGTTTCTTCGGGCATTCCGTGCGGAAAGACGACACGAACTAAGGAAAAACAACTGGCCGCTATGTCGAGGGCTGTGCAGGGGACTCGTTCCCGAGGTATTTACGCGGCGGGCACCTACAGTGAGGTAACCGAAACACGCGTCGTCCCCGAGTCGGGTGTCCACGCTAGCTGAATACGGTCATCGGCGGTCACACGCCGTTGTCCGCTATCGTTGCTCGCGCTTGTTTCCCTACTCTCCTCTCCCGGGCGTCCCCCTTACGGGGTACTGGGACTGCTCTGATCGGACCTACTATGGAAATCGAAATCGCGACAATCGGCGGCTACGAGGAAGTCGGTCGGCAGATGACTGCGGTCCGTGCCGGGGACGACATCGTCGTCTTCGACATGGGGCTGAACCTCTCGAAGGTACTGATTCACGACAATATCCAGACGGAGGGCATGCACTCGCTGGACCTCATCGACATGGGCGCTATCCCCGACGACCGCATCATGAACGACCTCGACGGGGACGTTCGAGCAATTGTACCGACGCACGGTCACCTCGACCACATCGGCGCAATCAGCAAGCTCGCACACCGCTACGATGCGCCCATCGTCGCCTCCCCATACACGCTCGAACTCGTGAAAGGGCAAATCGAGGGCGAACAGAAGTTCAACGTGAACAACGACCTCGTAGAGATGGAGGCCGGCGAGACGATGGATATCGGCGACGACGTCGAACTCGAATTCGTCAACGTCACCCACTCCGTCATCGGCGCTATCAATCCGGTGCTGCACACGCCGGAGGGCGCGGTCGTCTACGGCCTCGACAAGCGCATCGACCACGACCCGGTCATCGGCGACCCCATCGACATGGAACGGTTCCGCGAGATCGGCCGCGAAGGCGACGGCGTCCTCTGCTACGTCGAGGACTGCACCAACGCCAACCGAAAAGGCCGTACGCCCAGCGAGTCCGTCGCGCGCAGCGAACTCAAGGACGTCATGCAGAGCATGGAGGACTACGACGGCGGCATCGTCGCCACGACGTTCGCGAGCCACATCGCGCGCGTGAAGAGCCTCGTCGAGTTCGCTCGGGACATCGGTCGGGAGCCGATTCTGCTCGGCCGCTCGATGGAACAGTATTCCGGCGCGGCTGAACGCATCGGCGCTGTCTCGTTCACGAACGACCTTGGGATGTTCGGGCACCGCAAGAGTGTGGATCGAGCCTTCGAGCGAATCATGAACGAGGGCAAGGAGAACTTCCTGCCCATCGTCACCGGCCACCAAGGCGAGCCCCGCGCGATGCTCACCCGCATGGGTCGTGGCGAAACTACATACGACCTCGAAGAGGGCGACAAGGTCATCTTCTCAGCGGGTATCATTCCGGAGCCGACCAACGAGGGCCAGCGCTACCAGAGCGAGCAACTGCTGCGGATGCAGGGCGCGCGTATCTACGATGACGTCCACGTCTCCGGCCACCTCCGACAGGAGGGACACTACCAGATGCTGGACACCCTCCAGCCCGATCACCTCATCCCCGCCCACCAGAACATGGAAGGATTCTCTGGATACGTCAGCCTCGCGGAGAGTCAGGGGTACGAGGTCGGCCACGACCTCCACGTCACCCAGAACGGCAACACCATCCAAATCGTCGAATAACACCGCCGAGAGGGCAGAAGTCGTATCCACGCTCTCGGGTGTTCTCGCGTCGCGTACTACAGGAGCCGGCCGATGGTTCGACGGAGCGACTGGAGAACAGACTCTTCTCTGAACGACTTGATCGTCCGTTGGACTGCGTCGATGCTCGGGTCGGACGCGGAGAGTTCGTCTCTCCGGATTTGCCGCGTGAGGTGCGGGATGAACGACTCGGCTGCCGACGTGACTGTCCGACACGAGTCGTACCGGTCCACGAGATAGTCGTGGCGGACGTTCGTCGGTGTTTCCGTCGAGAGCCGGAGACTATAGCCGTCGCCGTCGGGGACATCCGGGACGATTGTGACGATGAACGTGGTGCCGGTCGATGTCCGATAGTAGCACTTCGTGGGCGAGCGTAGCTGGTCGGCGGGCTGCTGGACGCGCCATTCTGCTGGAACGTCGATATCGGAGTGTGTCATAGCTGGTGGGTCGTCGGTTCGTAATCGAAGGCGGGTTGGTCGGCAGCTAGCTCTCGAATCCAGAGGATGCCGTCAACGTGGTCGGAGAGCGTAGCGAGCGTCGATTCGTCGTGGTTCGTGTAGTCGAAGCCGAATAGACAGAGTCCGGAGGACGACCGGTATGCGCAGATTCGTTCGAGGACGGTCGTGATGCGCTCGACGGGATTGGCTTCGAGTAGCGGCGAGAGCGAGCGAACGACGAGGTGGCGGCGAGCTGGCGACCGAACCGAGGATTCTGTGAGGTCGGCGAGCGCGACGAGCAGACGCTCAAGGTCGTCCGGGCCAGTCGTGGAGAGAATCGGAATTTCGTCGTATGGTGCGCCGTACGCAGGACGGGTTCCTGTTGCATCGACCAGTTTGAGAGCGGGGCGTTCGCTGACGCCGGTCCGCGCAGCGAATGCTTCGATGGTTTCCGTCGCGGGCGTTGCCGTCGTAACGACGATAGCCGTATCCAACCCGGTTCCGAAGGTTGCGAGCGCTTCAAGGTCGATGTCGTAGTCAGCTGGTGACCCGGCTGTGGCGACGAGAACTGTCGCGCCAGTCTCGAAGATAGCAGGGAACTGACTGCCGTACCCGTCGTCAGTGTGTGCGCAGCTGCTGTCCATTCGGCTTACCGGTCTCCGTGGCGTGCTGGGTCGGCCGGTGTTCCTGCGAGGGTAGTGAGCGTCTGCTCTGGATAGTAGCGGGCCTCACAGGACGGGCAGATAGCGACCTGAATTGGTTGCTCCGTCTCTACTGGGAGTGGGAGGTCCTTTGCGGGAATCATTCGTTCGGTGAGGGCGCTCCCACAGTCCGAACAGGGGAGGTCGGTTTCGTTCATGAGTGAATGTGGCCGGGTTACGTCCCGTCGGGGGCACCCACGGACGAGCCGGAACGAGGATGACGCAGTTGGGAGGCGGCGAGTATGACTCCCATGGTGCGGCGGACCGATGGGGGGCGAAGAAAGGACGGGACGAACCCGAGTTAGTTCAAGAATGTCGTACTGGCACTAAATACGTTTCGTTGAATATGCACGAGTATTGATAAACAGATGGGAGAGTTGCAAAACCACAACAGTTAACAGTGAGGAACCCGCAGTTTGAATCGAGATACACCGCCCAGTTACGCGATTGGGTAGTTGGAGTGTCCGATGACGCCATCGGTGGCTGAGGACATCGCCATGTGTAACCCGACGAACGTAGCCGTCCACGGACGCCATACGTGGACTTGCCTTTCTGTCGATCCCGGTCGGGCGTCTGCTCCCCGACATGGATCTTTCATCTATATGAGGTAGCGCTGCCAGTACTCTCGTCACAGGAACGGTAGAGTCTATTTGTCAGGAGAGTTCTGTATCCTCAAATTTGATTGAACTACGGCTTCGATAATACATTCGGAAACTATACTGGCGAATAAAAGGCTGTAGAGGCCAATATCCGATAGGTCCCGGAAGAAGAACAATTCTCGTTAGTGATGACTCAAACGCACAAACTGGACAACCAGCAGTATCGCGATGTTTGTTGAGAAGACGAAAACACGACACGCTAACTTGCCGACGAGTATAGCGTTCACTCCATCAAACCATTCCGAAAGTAGAGAACCAGCCATCAAGGACTACCTAGGGTTCGTTCCAAGTCCCAAGAGGGGAGCGCCGAATACAGTTCAATTCTGTAAATCTCTATGAGAAGCTAGGAAGGCGAACGCTAAAGACAATTCGTATATTACAAACGGTTGCGTACGGCGATGACGAACCTTTTAACCCCCGCACTGAGCCCCTTGTGATGACGATACTATCCGAGCCGTACACGCCTTCTACTTAGGATTTAAGATGGATACCTGTGGTACGTCCAGGATGAATAGAACGCCTAATACGCCTAAGAATAGGGTCTTAGACGGTTTGGTACCGCTAGTCTCCCACCGGTCTAATACTGTGTAACCACCTGTCCTAAATGGACTGGAAGCCCAGTAATCGGAACGCAAACCTAAGACCCCTACCACTCGGAATTCCTCGGCGTTTACGTGGAGGAGGATAGAAGTGACTTCTCAACGCTTATCCATGGATATCACAGAGTGATATGTAGCGGGATAGGATAGCTCGGAGATTCCACCAGGCTCATGACCTGGAGATCGATGGTTCAAATCCATCTCCTGCTATGTTGCGCCGCTACAACCACTATTCGTAGACCTCGTCCGGATCAAAGACTTTCTCACCGACGGTCTCACCTTCGATCGTCTGATAGAAACAAGAGCGATAGCCCGTGTGACACGCCCCACCTTCCTGATCGATTCGATAAAGAAGTGCATCACCATCGCAGTCAACGCGAATCTCTTCGACCCGTTGGACGTGCCCGCTGGAGCCACCCTTCTTCCAGAGTTCATCGCGACTCCGAGAGTAGTAGTGAGCGAGTCCCGTGTTCTGGGTTTCTGTGAGCGCCTTAGGGGAGACGTACGCGAGCATCAGTACGTCACCCGTCTCAGCGTCCTGTGCAATTGCGGGAATCAAATTGTTATCCCCAAACTCGAGATCGACGTCAAAACGTTCTTCCTGCATATGCAGATACTGAGAGAGACAGAGGATACCACTTCCCATTTCCAAACTTGGGAACGTACCCCGTCGGGAGACACGAGTTTCAGAACTGAATGAGTATGAGTGCGTAGACGGCCGCTAATCGATACTCGTACAAATCCACCAAACTGGGTATCCGAGTACTCGCTACTCAGGTGCGTACTCGTCATAAATTCGATCCATTCGGGCTGCCATCACGAAGTCGGCTTTATGGAGCCCGTTGATTTTGTGCGTCCACATCTCGATTTTCACTTCGCCCCACTGAAGGTGGATATCTGGATGATGCCATTCCTCCTCGCTGAGTTCCCCAACGTCGTAGGTGAACTCGAGTGCATCTCGAAAATCCTCGAACTCGTAGGTACCTTCGAGGTGGTGGTCGTCTACCACATTCCAGACTTCTTCCTCGAGTTCGGCAAGGTACTTCGCGAATTCCGCCTCCGCGAGCGGCTCATCATCTGACGTACACGCTTCACACGCTTCATCTGCCAGGGCCGATGCCATATTTCCATCTACACAGGTTTCCTGTTTGTAGTTTGGTTCTCGTCGGATGGAGTGACGATGCCAAGACGGACACTTCGATAACGGGGGGCTTCAGGACTCGTCGAGTTCCGTCACTTAGCTGAGAGGCACTCTGGACACTGGATACGCTGTGGAGCAGTCTAGGACTGAAATTCCGTATTACATTCGGTACAACGGTAGTGATACGTTGCGGAAGACGAACCACCGAGTCCGAGGAGACGCTGAAGTTTCTGAAACACGGGTATACACTATATAAATTAGCAGTCAACAAATCATTATTGGGGATGTTCCGGAAAACACGTTAGTCAAACAATTAGCCGACTAGACAATCCGGCCTGTGAGACAAGAAGCTACACGTTAAGAGCTATTGATGGCTTACGTCCTTCCTCGAGTCTATGAAAGTTTAATATTGGGAAAGAGATTCCCTCCAGTCTGGCGTTGAGTAGTGGTCTACGGGCGTTTGAGTGCGCCTTCCTCGTCGAAGAGGCTGTTCTGTTCTTTGGGCGTACCGGGATATTCGCGGGCGGCATCGGGGTGGAACTCAACGCCGAGACCGGGTTCGTCGGGCACATCGATGGTGCCGTCAGAAACTTCCCAGCTTGTCTCGATAATCTCGTCGGCCCACTCCACCTCTCGGCTCATGTGCTCCATGATCTCGAGGTTCTCGAGGGTGGCACACAGGTGCAGCGAGGCCGCCGTCGAGATGCCGGCGTTGGGGTTGTGGGGGGCGATCGTCATGTAGCGAGATTTGGCCATTGCTGCCGCGTCCTGCGTTTCAGCGAGGCTTCCGTAGTTGGTTACGTCGGGCTGGATGATGTCACAGGCGTCTTTGTGGATGAGTTGCTCCATGTTCGCGTTATTGTAGATGCGCTCGCCGGTCGAGACGGGCATATTCACCCGCTCGGTAACTTGCGCCATCACCTCGGGGTCCTCGAGTTCGACAGGTTCCTCGAGGAACATGATATCGTACTCCTCGAGAGCGTCAGCGACCTCGATGGCACCCCGACGGGTGAACCGGCCGTGGCAGTCAATCGCAATACCGGGGTTCGGACCGATGGCCTCACGGACTGCGCTAATCAGGTCCTCGATTTCCTGCATCTGCTGGTTGTTCAGCGAGTACTCGTAGTGGGCGAACGGATCACACTTCAGTGCCGCGTAGCCCTGGTCTTCGATAGCTTTCTCGGCGTGCTTGGCGTAGTTCTCAGGTGTTCGCTCGCCGATGTGCCAGCCGTTGGCGTAGACTGGGACCTCGTCGCGGACCTTCCCGCCCAGGAGTTTCCAGACTGGTTCGTCGTAGTACTTGCCGGCGATGTCCCACAGCGCGATATCGAACGCTGCCGCGACCGCGTTGATAAGTTTGCCCGCCCGCCACGCGAATGGGTAGCGGGTGAGCTTTCGGTTTATCATATTCCGGTTCAGCGGGTCTTCGCCGATGACGTAGTGCTTGTGCGTTTCCGCGACTTCTTCGAGTGCGGAAGTAAGTCCTTCGGCGCCCAGGGCTTCACCAACGCCAGTGATGCCTTCGTCGGTTTCCACTTGGACGAAAAACCAGTTCCGCCAGTCAGCATCGACTACGAATGTTTCGACATCTGTAACTTCCATGCGAGCCAATCCAGAATGAGCACTAAAAGACATTCCGGCTTCGGAATCACCGCTTGATTCTCTCCAGTTAGAGATCCGATCTATCGTGAATATACACTACATGTATAGAATATTAATATATAAGGGTTAGTATATTTAGTTATATCTTATGTGATGACTAATCCCAGGTCAAAAAACCCCTTCCGAAATTGCTGAAGTCTCAGTACAGTACCGAAACAGTCGAGGCCCAACCGTGATGAGGCGTACGTGGAGTAAATATGAAACTTGGAGTGATTGGACTTGGCCGGATGGGGCAGATCGTCGTTGACCAAGTACTTGCTGCTGACCACGAGGTTGTCGCCTTCGATATTGACGAGGATGCGGTCGCCACCGCTGTCGAACGAGGCGCAACCGGAGCCACCTCGATTCCAGACGTTGCAGACCAACTCGGTGATGAGAAGCGCATCTGGCTCATGGTTCCTGCAGGCGATCCGATCGACGCTGCACTCGATGAACTGGAACCATCGCTCTGTGCTGATGATATCGTCGTCGACGGTGGCAACTCGAACTATCAGGACTCCATCCGTCGTGCTGAGAACACTAATGCAGCATATCTCGACTGCGGGACAAGTGGTGGGCCCGCGGGTGCTGAGCTCGGGTTTTCACTCATGATTGGTGGCCCGCAGTGGGCGTACGACGAACTCACACCAGTCTTCGATGCGATCGCAACCGGCCCAAATGGCCACGATCGGTTCGGACCGTCGGGAGCAGGCCACTACGTGAAAATGGTCCACAACGGCGTTGAGTACGCGCTGATGCAGGCGTACGGTGAAGGCTTCGAACTGCTGGCAAACGGTCGCTACGATCTCGACCTCGAGGCCGTCGCAAAGACGTGGAACAACGGCGCTGTCATCCGGTCGTGGCTGCTCGACCTCTGTGAGGAAGCGTTCCGCGAAGAAGGAACCGACCTGGGTGACGTCGCAGACTACGTCGCGGGTGGCTCAACGGGAACCTGGACCGTCCAAGAGGCGCTCGAACAAGAAATCCCGGTTCCACTCATCTATAGTGCCCTAGCTGAACGCTTCAGTAGTCGCGATATGCGATTCTCACGGCGTCTCGCCAATCGTCTCCGGTATGGATTTGGGCGTCACGAGGTCAAGCGACAAGATGAGAGCGAGTAATATCGTACGATAGAGTCGTCGAAGTCGCGTCCTCGAATCTCGAAGTTGCTTTCCGCATTGCTCTCCGAACTGGGACTATGGATGTGACCTTTCTCGGAACGAGTGGGGCAGTTCCGACAACTCAGCGCAATCCGAGCGCAATTCTGCTTCGCCGAGAGGGGGAACGATTTCTCTTCGACGTCGGAGAGGGGACACAGCGACAGATGATGCGCTTCTCTACCGGCTTCGACGTGTCAACTATCTTTCTCACGCATCTTCATGGCGATCACGTCCTTGGTCTTCCCGGGCTTCTACAGACGCTCGATTTCAACAAGCGAACTGCACCCCTCGACATCTACACACCTGCCGGCACCTCTGGAGCTGTTGAAAATCTCCTCGACGCAACGGGGACGACACCGGGCTTTCGTGTTCAGGTACACGACGCGATGCCTGGTGAGCCGATTATCGAACACGACGAGTATACGATTCGAGCTATCAAGACCAATCATCGAACACGTTCCGTTGGATACGCTCTCGCCGAAGCCGAACGGAAAGGTCGATTCGACCGTGAACGAGCCGAAGAACTTGGCGTACCAGTCGGGCCAAAATTCCACCAACTCCACGAAGGATCTTCCGTTGAACTTGAGGACGGAACTGTCGTGCAGCCAGAGGAGGTCGTCGGTGACCCACGTCCGGGGCGGCGAATCGTCTATACCGGCGATACCCGACCAACAGAGCCTGTTGTTTCGGCCGCTGCAAACGCAGATTTGCTGATCCACGATGCGATGTTCACTCAGGACCGACAGCAACGGGCGCAACAAACTGCCCACTCAACAGCCCAAGAGGCCGCTTCTGTCGCCTCGCAGGCCGATGTCAAGCGACTCGCACTCACACATATCTCCTCACGGTACGCGACCGATGTCAAACCTCTCAAAAACGAAGCCGTCGAGAGATTCGGTGACAGCGTGTTCCTACCTGATGATGGAGACACAATCACAATTCCCTATCCCGAGAGCGACGACAAGTAGTCCTGTGGACGTCCTCTTCTTCAGGTTCACGCAGTAGACTTCAAAATTTGATTAGAATCGTTCTGCGATTGTTGCGAGTGTCCGGTATTCGGACTCCGAATACGCGATTATGCGAACGTCAGAGAGATTCGTTGGCGTGTACTGCCATACCTCCTCGCAGACGAGTTTGGCACCGGTTTCCAAATCAAAGCCGGCCGCGCCGGTTCCGAGAATCGGGACGGCCAGTGACTTACATCCCAATTCGTCTGCTTTTTCGAGCGCGTTTCTGGTCGCGGTACGAATACTCTCGCTCGTCGCTCGACCGTTCCCGTAATGCGGCATCGCCGCGGCGTGAATCACGTACTCCGCGTCGAGCTCGTAGGCGTCCGTAACCGCGACGCCGCCAAGTTCGACCGGCCCTTTCGAGACGGCCTTCTCGTTGATTGGGCCGTTCGCGCCCCTGCGAAGCGCGCCAGCGACACCGCTTCCCATCTGGAGGCTTGTCCCGGCAGCGTTCACGAGCCCATCAGCCTCCTGGTCGGCGATGTCTCCCTGGACGACAGTGAAATCCATGTCCGATTGTACGACGGCACCGACGTAAAGCATAGGTCACACGCACTTCGAATCCCCTCGCCGCTACCCCAAGCGAATTCGACTGCAAATAACCTCTCGAACCGCCAGACGGTGAATTTCATCCGTGAACCGTCGCTACCGAAGAGCGCGACGCGTCTCAAAGATGCCGGATCGTGTACTGACAGATTGGACACTTGCGCTCGTCGCCTTCCAGCTCGAACTCTGATTCTTGACCCGTCCATCCACATTCTGGGCACTGTACGATATCAGCCGACATTACCTTTCGAAGAGCGACCTCAAGCCCCATGTAGGTTCGTCTCCGTGCACTCCGAACACAGGAGGATCGAACACGTCTCGTGTTCGAACCATGCACGAGTGAACGGCACCAAAACTATCGTTCGAGTAGAAGGCTACCTCACTGTAGGACGACGAAGCTCGGTTCCCGATCAGCGTCGCTTGGGTGCAACCTTGACGCTCCCGGCGACCGACTGCAATCGCTTGAAATCATCGCTGGAGTGACTGACAATCCGAATGTCGGCCAGAGTCGATGCGTCGAACTACCAGATATCATCGCAGATGAACTCTACACCCATCTCGAACACTTATCCCCCGCCGCCACAGCCGAGGACGGGCAGTGCCAGCGACCGACACTCGCGCTCGTCAGCAGCTGCCAGCACGCCATGGACCGCGCTCCGAATACTGTCTTCTGTCGCCGCGCCGTTCTGCGTGACCGGCACGGCGTGAAAGAGAAAGAGCGCTGGCAACTTGTAGGCGTCCGAGACGACGACGTCCCACCATGGAACGGTTGCTCACTCCGTACATCCTCGACGAACTGGTCGCCGAGTTCGGCGCGAAACGCCCCCCAACCCCATAGTTCATTTGCGAGTCGGGGGAGATCGTATTTACAAGGCCGTGTGCCGTTTGGTGAGCGATGTTCCCGTGGACCACGTCGAAGTCCATACTGAATATTGGTGTCGGTAACGTAAAACGTCCGGCCGACACGAGAACCCAAGCGCGCATTTGCGCACCGATGGACTACACACGCTCCGGACAGAAAGTAAGTTTTTATCGCTTTCATTATCGAGCTAGCAGTGGATCGTGCCAGAGTTAAATGAGAAGGAGCTACTGACGAATATCAACCGAGGAGAGTTCATCGAGCGATACGTTGCTCGGTTTACCCAGGGATTGGATACTGATTCAGCAAACATCTACGACTTCGACCGGATGCTGCTCGCACGAGATGGTGACGACGACGTCCCGAACGAACTCATCTGGGGGGCAATCCGGGACTACTCGAAACACGTTGGGTTACTCTCCAACACGCCTTCGGAATCGGAAGTACTACAAGAGATTCAGCGATATTTCCACCGTCTCAACGTGTCGGCGATCGAACAGACGGCTACTGCGTTTTCCAACTATCTCCAAGAGCATTACACGTCAATCACGACGATTACGGAGAACGCGCTCATCGAGATTCCCGACCCGACAGTCCCTCATCTGGGAGATTATCCTGTCGTTGATGTCATTCTGTACGCCCACCCGGACGACAGCATAATGAAAACCGTCGAGGCAACCCGGTACAGCGCGAATTTATCGGTTGACGACCCCGATGCAGTATTCGATCACGTCAGTCGTGCTGTCCCCTCCAGAGATATCCAGCAGTACGCGGACGATGTCTATCAGGAGACCGTAGACGCGTTTAGCACCGAACTAACATCGAACCTCGTCGAGGGGCTGCAGCGAGACGCGCTTGTCGCCGCTGGCTACACGGAGCTCAAGGAGGAACCGGTCCCAGACGACGTGAACCGACTGTACGCCGGGAAGCCGGCTACGTACTGGCAGAAAGAGATTTGGACGATCGACGAGGTGGATGCGACGACGGGCTTCGCCCGGGTCTGGTTCCTCCCCGACGACCACGTCGGTGTGGTCGAACCTTCGGACGGTGATTTCGACCACGAAACCGCGGTCGCCCAGATTCGTACCGAACTCGACGAATACACTACGGCCGACGCTGGAAACACATGACTCGCGGCCACGACAACCCACATAATTCATAATTATTTTTAATGCGTTCGGGCGCTAGTGTTCACGTATGTCTCCTGTACAGGTCGTAGAGACTATCAGCGAACGTGTCCCGGACGGTGTGACAGAACACGATCGACGACAGCTGGACGTATTCGAACGCGACGGTATGTAATCCATCACAACGCCACAAAAACCGTAGCTAGTACGCTAGTCTTAATAATGGAACACGGACGTCTGGTGGTATATCACCGAGCAGGAGATTAACGCGCTCGTGAACGCTGCCGGGACGAGCCTTCAGATGGGGCGCGACATCGCCGGCAGTACAATACCGTATCACAGAATAAACCAGGCGAGGCCGACAGTAAAGAGACAGCTACCCACGACGTTTCACACGTAGACAAGTCCCTTAAGGCGAAACACGCTTCGGGGTGTCACCTAGTTGTCGAGGACGAGAAGCATGGCGAGCATGATGTGCTTGGTAATCATCTCTGTCCACCCGAAATAGCCGAAGGCGTACGCGACACAGGCGCGAATTCGACGGCTAGTGCATTCCACACGCCGCCCAGTAGTGCGAGTACCACCACTTCTAACAGTAGGCCGAACGCGATATCGAGTCCTATCGCCCGACAGGAACAATCTCAGCTCCGACCGATCCTCAGTCAGTGCAATATCGATCTGTTCGTCCAGGTCCGTCAATTTCGACTTCAGCGAGGAGAAGATACGGCTCACTTCCTCGATATCTCGGGAGAATCAGGCACCCGTGAACCTCCGCTTAGAGGTAGAAATTCGTTTCCACTTGTGGCGAGCGGCGTCACTCGAACTGACTGGAACGGTCGTGCGAGACCACGTTACCGACGGCTTTCGTTATCTCAACGCTGTGGGTGTACGTCTCGGAGAACGTGTGCGTCTGAAACTCGACGTACCACGACTTGTCCCGCTCTTCGACATCGGTGACCTCGCCGAGCTCTCCGACGCACTCGCTGTCGGCATATTCTTCGGCAATCGTGACCGCCTCGTCCCGCTCTTCGACGTCGTCCCCCATATCGCTCGCTACCGGTTCCACACGAGAAGTGGTTACGTCGAGTGGTGGCTAGTAGAGGTTATTCGGAGGTGAACAGCGTCAGTTCCTCTGTTTCGTAGATGTTGATGAGTTCGGTGACAATCTCGTCGTAACTCTCGTCCTCGACGCGGAGCGCGTCGAGCCGTTCGAGCGTCTCCTCGTCGAGTGAAATCTTAGGCATCGTCTCATCATTCCGTCTGCAACAAGTAAACTATCACGGCAGAGCCGCTAGGGAGAAGGCACGTTCGAGAGTAGTGTTCTAGGAAATACTGTCGGACGGCCCTTTCAGTGAAGTTTTATCCGAGTTGCAGCCGACGGTATCGACATGTCTGAAGAGCCAACGGAGAAGGCGTCGGTCGAGGAATCGGAATCAGAGCCTGAACAGCGCGTGGTCACGGACAGCTTCTTCGAAGAGGAGTACTACGTCAGTGCAGCTGACGCGGGTGAATTCCTTATCGAGCTCGGGGAGCAGCTCATCGAACAGGACGAGATCACGGTCACAGGCGATGACTGGAAGTTGCCGTTCACGTTCGGCGAACCGGTGAACCTCGACATCGAGTACGAGGGAGACAGCGAACCGGAACTGGAGATCGAGGTCGAACTCCCCGGTCGCGTCGAAAGTGAGACGCCGGACCTCGCGTAGGGAACTACGAAAGTAATCCATATCGTGACCGGATGTGGCGGAGAATCTGCACCAATACGTCCGGCGAGGAGTCATCGACGAAGGCGTCGATTGTATCTTGTACCGATTCGATGTCGGGATCCGAAGTGGAGAGGCTACCCTGTCGAAGGTTGGCCGTGAGATACTCGGTGAACAATTCCGCGGCAGCGATTGCCTCAGAACGGGTGTCGTAAGCTTCGACGTAGTAGTCGTGACGGACGTTTGTCCGAGTTACTGTTGAGAGTCTGAGTTTGTATGGTCGTCGGTCGGATTCTTCGACGACGACCCGCACGATAAATCGGGTTCCTGTTCCGGGTTTGTAGTGGAATTCGACATTCTGCTCGTCGGAATTCTCGGAGGGTTGTACGCACCACTTGTCTGGCAGATCGTATTCAGCGTCGGTCATATGTCGATGAAAGCTGGTCTGAATATCGGTCGATACCGTTCAAGGGAATTAGGTTGTCGGCTACCAGCTGAAGTTGCGCTCCTAACTGGGTATTTACTTGAATGTCGTGTTGGAAGTTGACCTGGGCCAAGGTTAGTTGTTACCGTGAGTAGAGGAGTGGGTAGTCTCAGCTGCGAGCATCGTGAGTGTTTGTTCGGGATAGTAATGTGCACCGCAGCCGGGACAGACCGCGACCTGGACACGGTCTTGAACGGGTGTTGCGATGGCGAGTTGGTCTGTGGGAACAGAGCGCTCGACGAGTGCGGTACCACAGCGCGAACACGGGAGGTCTGTTTCCTTCATGGCTATAACCGATTGAGGCGAGTCCCGTACAACGAATACCGGATCGGATCAGACGGCGACTGGATGGTCAACCACTGACAAAGGGTTCGATGTCTGAGGGGGCGAGCGTGGTGAAGAAAGAACGGGACGAGCCCGCGGTCAACCAATACTTGATTGTATGTTATTAAATAGGTTACGTCAGTTGTGCGCCATACGTGAGATCGGCACGATGTGTCTCTCAAAACCACAACGGCTAAACCCGATGCCTATTGAATTATGACTGAATACCGAAGGTAGGTTGTTGGGTCCGATGAGGCCCGTTCCCGTTCGTCATCAGAACAGGGCTGAGGACACGGCCTGTGCGAACCGGTGAAGCGACTATCCACGGACGCCATACGTGGACTCGTATTCCTGTAGATTCCGGCCGGGTGTCTGCTCCCCGGCATGGACATTCTGGCAAGATTGTCATCGTAGTTTATCGATTCGTAACATCACTGTACAGATATTTCCGGCCACAGGGTGCCTCTTCAAAGCGGAATCTGGAACCTTGGGTGGGAAGTTCAGACTAGCAGGTGTGAATTGCCCTTTGCTTGGGAGCCCTTCCTAGAAGG
This sequence comes from Halospeciosus flavus, assembly GCF_029814175.1. Classification (GTDB taxonomy): domain Archaea; phylum Halobacteriota; class Halobacteria; order Halobacteriales; family Halobacteriaceae; genus Halospeciosus; species Halospeciosus flavus. The sequence continues at coordinate 172,074 of NZ_CP122313.1, forward strand.
CCGTTCTCTGGTCTGCGTGATCGGTGCAGAGTACATACGAAGTACACTATCGCTCTATCGCTGTAACTCCGCTAGTGTTTTTATTCCAAATAGTGCCAGTAAGATTCCGATACCAGCGTCTGAGAGTATCATTTCGTGATGCTGATGAGCGGCCGGTAATTGTCTGATAGCGAATATTTGCGCTATAATTCCGACACCGACGTCTGCTTTCGTCCCGAGATTCTGAGCCATATCTACTACACCCCATTGCCAGTTGATAGCTGTCGGGAACCGGAAGTTAACACATATATCCGACAACCGTGTATTCCTACGATATATGCAATTCTGTGACGAATGTGGGTCAGTGATGCACACGGAGGGTGACACGTGGGTGTGTCGCTCCTGTGGGAGCGAGGAGTCGCGGGACTCGCAAGCCGAAGCAGCGATGACGACTCAGGATGGGCAGCAGGACGATGGGGCACCCGACGTAGCCGACGCGACTCAGGACTCCACCGAGACGATGCAAGAGCCTTGTCCGGCGGATGACTGCGACAGCGACCGAGCACACTACGAGATGATACCGAAGCCGGGCGGCTCCTACGAGGTTCGGCTATTCACCTGCGTCGAGTGCGGCCACAAGTGGCGCGACTCCTGACGGCGCATCTTGCGAACCCCGCCGCATAAAAATGCATAGACCGCCACATCAAACTCTCAACTCCCGGGGAGATATTCAGAAAGCCGGTTGTGTTAGTTCGAAAGGTTTCCATAGAGCCATTCCCCTCAGTTTTTCAAAATTTGAATTGCAGACTAGAATCAGATTCTTCTGAACTCCCGTCGAGCAATTTTCAGCGCCTAACACGGCCGAAAACGAGAGAATCGAGGAGTGTTTCACGGTTCGAAGTGCCGATCGGGAGATCTTGAGAGACATTGAACAGGTGAAGCAGTGGATCCAAGGAATCCAGATACGGCCGATATCACCTTCGTTACCCCGCCGTCGAGCAATTTCTAAAACTACAGCATTATCACGGAACTCGTCGAGGTACTTTCTACGCGCTCAAATCGTCCCGACGGGGTTCTTCTGCGATTTGAGGGCGTTATTTCGCCTTGCATATCGCGGTTTTCGTCCAAAGAAAAAGGCGATATGCGGTGTGCGAAGACCGCCGGCTCTCTCAGGCCGAGGGGCCCATCACGAGGGTAGTGGAATCACAGATGTATCAGATGTAGCGCATAGGTTGACCGGGTGTGTTCGGTTGGGTCTGTTGCCCCCGCAAGGGGGTGGCGGGGCGCATCACATGCCCCCGATAGACGATGGCTTCGGAACGACACAGCAAGACTCGAGCAGCGGATCACGCAGCAACTACCACTGACGGTGAGGCGCCGTGGGCGGACCTCGAAATGACGGTTCCGACCGACCGGGATCATCCGTCGGTCGTCGCCCTCGTGGAGTGTACTCTCGTCGAGCTCACGCACGAGGCCGTGGGCGCCGTCTTCATCTCCCGGCAGGTCGGGCGGTCGACGCGGACGCAGTACGTCGCGGCCGACAACGTCGGCGAGCAGTTCCAGAAACGGCACTTCGACGACCGTCTGGGCTGGCACGAGACCACCATCCCTCGCCGAACCGTTCGCGACGAGCTCATCACTCAGCTTATGCGGTCGCCTTCGACGCCGGCGGAGCGGTCAGGTGAGAGAGCAGCCAGCGAGGCAGACACCTTCGTCGTGAAGCCAGTTCGAGAGCTCCGAACGCCGTAGCGGTTAGGCTTAACCAACATTTCCGACCAATACCGGCACGGTGTTGGTTAACGGTGGGGCTGGATCCACTCCCTCGCCCCCTCCCACCGCCCGACTCCTCGAATGAGTGTATCCTGGCGGCCGGGCGATCCGAGGAGGTGCCGAATCTGTACGCCATGAACTGTTTGTCGGCGTCCCCAGAACGCTCCGCGTTCTGGTGTGCGCACGAGAACGTGTTTCTCGTGCACGCCAGGAGGCGTGCAGCGCGCAACAGCGTGCGCGGCGTGACTCACCATGCCTGATCCCGATCCTCACGACGACACGAGTGCTGACCACGAACAGTTCGAGAAGGAACAGCTCGCCCAGGACCGCGACGCCGCCGGCGTCGACACGGCGGACGTCGACGACACGACGGCCCAGAACCTGATCAACGACCTCATCGACGCGGACGTCGTCACTCCGGTTCCCGAGGACCAAGTTCTGGTTCACGAGCCGAGCGGTACCGCGTACGACTCGACGACGCAGCTGGCCGTCTTCCATCGTGGTTGGACAGCCGCCCGCGACGCTGACGACGAGGAGGGCGAGTGATGCAACAGACACTCGTTGGCTGTGCGTTCTGCGATGCCCCGCCCGGTACCGAGACTGGCGAGGCACACACCTGGGGACAGGACGAGCGGATCACCCACCCGATCTGTGTCGACTGTGCCATCCAGGTGGAGCCAGACCCCGAGGAGTGCGATCACTTCGCCTGCGACGGTTGTGGGCTGGTCCTCGACGCACTCGCGGCGCTGACGCGGTTCCGCGTGGAACTCGGGCATCTGGAAGGCTCGTTGCAGCTGTGCGCTCGCTGTAGTCCCGGCGGGCTCGCGACGTACTGGACATGCGATCTCGAGGAGCACCTCGTCGCCGACTGTTGAGGCAATGTTTTAGCGTAGCACTACCTGTGGTCGCCTCCTACACTCTCGGATGTAACGGACTTACGCAGTCCCAGTACGTTGAACACCGGGGACGACATCCAGAATGATATGGACTACCCCGCTGCAGGTCCTCGATTACGCACGAAGGCTCCCTTGCCGAGATTCGCCAGCAGCGAGGACTGGAACCATCGACGACTGACACTGGGGCGGACACCAGGGGTGAGTGCTGATGTCTGATTCTAAGGGCCTCTACGACGTTCGTGAACGAACCGGAAATCCCGAGCACGCATCGGTCGACGATGTGGTCGAACTCGTATTCGAGCGCGCGCAGCATCCCCGTACGGATCACCACGACGGGCATCTCGACGAACAGATGGCGACTGTCGTCGACAGGTACGGTACCGCCCCTGTCCGGATCGTCATTCACCGCGTCCTTGTCGACGGCACGCCCTTCCGGACCGCCACCCAAGACCTCGAGGTACGCAACGTCGACGGTGTTCGTATCGGGACGACCGCTGGCCAGTTCCTCGACGAACTGAACGCACAGGACGACGGCTGAGATCGGCGTAAACTCTTCCTGTTCCACGGGCGTTAATGTGCAAGCTCTGTGCATACGCCGAAACCGTTATCCGTCTATGTGCAAAACTTGCACATACAATGAGTGCAAGCGACGATCCGCGACGGGTTCACTTCCAGTCGCCGGAGTATCTCGTCGACCGGCTCGATGCCATCGCCGATCTCTTCGACAAAGACCGGACGGATCTCCTCGTCGATGCCATCCGGGAGTACATCGAAGACACTGCCGACAGCGAGACGTTCCAGGAATTAGTTGCGACGAAGTACTACGACGACCAACTCGAGTTCGAGACGGTGAAGCAACTGGTGGGCGCCGAGACCGCCCAGCGACTCCGCCTCCTCAAAGCGGATCTTGAGGACGAACCACTCGATCTCGCTACCCCCGATGACGTCGACGTCTACGATGGGGAGGTGACGACGGTCGACACCGCGGTCGACGACGATCGATGAGCGGTCCACGACTGCGAACAGTCGTCGCCGACACGAGCGCGCTCGTCAGTCTCGCGGTGCCCCGTGCGGATGCAGCCATCGGTACCGATGTTCCCGACCCGTTCCAATACCTGCTCACCTCCTGTGACGTGGTCGTCCCTCCGGAAGTAGTCGCAGAACTCCGCGACATCACGCAGTATCAGGACATCCACGCCGCAGCCGCGAGTAACGTCCTCGCGGCCCGTGGCCACTACACGGTCGAAGATCCGTATGCGCGCGAGGACACCCCGGACGCGCGACCGACGTTCGGCCTCGATGACGGCGAAACTGATGGCATCGTCCTCGCGAACGCACTCGACGTCGACGGCTTTCTGACCGACGAGTTTGGTGGGACGAACTTCCCGCTCATCCACGCGGTGCTCGAAGGGCCGCGAATCGTCCCGACGCCGCGGCTCATCTGTGATTACGCCCGAAACGGGCATATGACCCACGAAGAGGCGAGAACGCTCCTTAGCGCGATTAGCCCCCTCCGGAGCTGGGACAACAGCCCATACGTCGCCCAGTTGGTAGCACTTCTGGAGGAGTAGGTTCATTCGCCCTTGAGGTCACGAGCGTCGAGTTCGCCGGCGAGATACTGTTTCCCTTTCCTAGTGATATCATAGACACCGTTTCCGAGATGAACGAGGAGACCGTAGGTGACGAGTGTTTTACAGCGGGCGTTGATGTGCTGTCGAGAGAACCGGACGCGGTCACTGTCAGCCATTTCCTTCGGGGTATCGGGGCCCTCTTCAGCAAGATGCTCCAGAATGCGATCATCGGCGCGTGACATCCAGTCGGCGTCAAAGCGCATAATCACTTCTGGTTGCGCTGACGCTATCCCGAACGCGCTAAGTCAATTAGCAAAGCGTAGCGCTTCTACAATTGACTCCTTACGTTTTATACGCCTGCCAACCTAACCCTCGAGCGTTCAGATGCATTCCCCTCCATCGGACAGTTCGGGCGGATCGAATGACCTTCTCGTCGAGATTATTGAGACGCTGGAGACGTGTGGGCTCGAGGACGACACCTACCAGCTCCACGATTACGTTGACGTCGAGGCGCTCGAACAGTTGGTTGCTTCGTCTGATGAGGATATCGCTGTCCAGTTCACCGTCGAGGGGATTCAACTCGACGTGTCACCGGAAGGGGTGGACGTCGTCGTCGAGGATCAACCTGATACAGGCAGTGAGTAGCGCTTCCCGTCGCGGAGACGCATACCATCCCTGAAAGCCCTCGGCCGCCTCGCCCTTTCTGAGTCCACCAGGACAGTGGAAGGCTGGCTTAGCGACGTAGCCGGCCGAACGGGTGCGTACGTGACGGCCCGCCCCGCTCGCCGCTGCCGCCCTCCGCGTCGCTCGCGACCGACCATTCCGGGCGTGCGGGCGCTCTCCACACCGCCCGCGCCCGTTCCGGGCTAAAGTGCATGTGCCCTCGGCGCCAGCGGGTAAGCGCGAGGGGTTGCGCGGCGTAGCTGCTCACCCCTCGACTGGGAGAGCTCTGATCAAGGTGCCAAAGAACTGTTCACTAGATAATTGTTTTATCGAATACCTGGACGAACGAACTGGTCAGTAGTACAGTGGATCTGTCGCTGGAGGGCTAACATAATGACTGAATTTCTGGATGACGAGGAGACCGATATTGAATGTCGCACACTCCGTGAAATAGTATATAATGCGGACGCCAATATGGACAACGAGTATCGTCTTTAACTATCTATCTGCGCTGCCTCCGCTGAAATCGTCCAGTCATCCTCTGTGGAAACAGCACCCTCGAACAACACGGTCTCCGTCTTGTCACTCCCGATGGATACAGTCTTTTCCTTCGTTTTTTCACCCCCCATAGATACCGCATTATACGTTAGTGTCGCCGTCACATCGCCGTCAACACCGCGATTAGTTATCTTAGCACCGTGAGTCGAGGGTTGTGTAACAAACATATATCCAAGGGCATCATCTGGGGGTGATGCCGTCATATCTACAGTCCTCCGTTCGCTGCTATTGAAGTAGAGGGCTTGTTTTCGCTCACGTTCGTACCCCTCGTGCAGAAATCCGACGTTATCTGGCTCAGTTGCATTCTCATCCATCTTCCAGAACAGGGCAATTGCGATATTTCCGCTATCTCCGGTATTCTGGATAGTCACGGAGAGTGTGTTCTGACTGGGCTGGTCAATAGAGACGAGTTGACTTTCGGGTGCCACAAGTTCGGTGACTTCCGGATCAGGGAGGTCAGCATCGAATACGTCGTTAGAGAGGGTGGTGGTAGATGTTTGCTGCTGGTCTGTGTTGTCGGAGGAACATCCGGCAAGTGCAGTCAGGGACGCTGTTGACGCGAGCAGTCTTCGGCGTGTGATTTTCATCTGATTATTATCTATTCTGTTATGGTATTAATGTGGGTCGTATTAGGGCGGACTACTGTTCTTACCACATCAGACAAAGTGTAACACCGGGTCTACACCACCTCATTCTGACCGTGTAGTGCGGTGATGTTTTTGAGCGCCTGCGAAGGGTGCAGGCGCGGTCGGTCGTGCCTGTACAGCACAGGTGATTCAAGATGCGACACCACCACCAGCGACAGGTGTATCGACAGCCGGAGGAGCGATAACCGATGGCGGTCGAACTGAACGAGATCGAGGAGGCTGAAGTCGAACTGGAGGAGTGGTTAGTCGAACAGGCCGAGAACGGTGTTCCAGAAATCGTCCTGATCGGGCTCCTTCGGGACTACGCGGACGACATCGAACACCTCGGCTACGTGCCGCGAATGTGGGATGAGTCAGAGCGATGAGACGGACCAACACCTTCGAGGTCGTCCCGCAATCGGAACAAGACGAGGCCGTCCTCCACCGGCTCCTTGATGCGTCAGCGAGCCTCTGGAACCAGCTGACATATGCGCGCCGGCAGCAGTTCTTCGCCGGCGAGAGCGTCTGGGACTGTGCGGACTACTACGACGAGTACGTCGACGTGTTGGGATCGGCGACGACCCAGCAGGTCACCCGCGTCAACGACGCTGCCTGGCGGTCGTTCTTCGAAACGGTTGAAGAAGCCGACCAGGAGGTCAGTCCACCCGGCTACTGGGGCAACCACGCCGACGGGCGCGATCTACGGACCTACATTCGCAACGACGGCTACACGATTTCTTGGGGCGAGCGCTCCCGGCTGGAGGTCCCAATCGGCAGCCAGCTCAAAGCCGAGTACGGCTTTAGTCAGTTCGAACGGCTCCGGGTTGCGGTTCGTGGTGAGCCGCACTGGCAGGGCGAGCAGGGCCGTCTCCATCTCACCTACGACGACGTCGACGAGACGTATCGCGCACACCAGCCGGTGACGGTCCCCGAGAGCGAGCAGGCGACGCCGACGGGGACGGACGTCGCCGCGCTCGATATCGGCGCGAACGTCCTCGTCGCGTGTACGACGTCGGCTGGTGACCAATACTGGTACAGTGGCCAGGAGCCGTTTCGGCAGTTTCATGAGACGACCGAGCGCATCGCCGACGCCAAAGCGAAGCTGCCGGATGGACAGCAGACCAGCAACCGAATCCAGCGGCTCTATCGGAAGCGGTCCCGCCGGCGCGACCACGCCGTAAACGCGCTTCTTCGTGATCTGGTTGAGCGACTCCACGGCGATGGCGTCGAAACCATCTATCACGGCGACCTCACCGGCGTCCTTGGCGAATACTGGTCGGTCGAGGCGAACCTCAAAGCGCGTACCTTCTGGGCGCACCGGCAGTGTCTCGACCAGCTCGCAAACGTCTGCGAGGAGTACGGCATCGAGGTGGCCTCACTCTCCGAGGCGTGGACCTCCCAGACGTGTCCGGAGTGCGGAGAGCAAGAGCGGACGCGCCGGCATCGCGAGACGCTGACTTGTCCGTGTGGCTTTGAGGGGCACGCCGACCTCGTCGCGTCGCGGACGCTGCTCGAACAGGCGACGAACACTGCGGTCAGGCCGACGGCACGGCCCGTGCGGTTCCAGTGGGACGACCACCAGTGGTTCCCTGTCGAGGAAGACGCGGTGGCTCCCAACGAATAGCGCACAGACCCGCAAGGTGCCGCCGTGGTGTCGTCGTGACACCAGCGAGCGGACGCTCCGTGTACGCGGAGTGGATGTCGATCCGCTGGTCGCTCGCTTTTCCAGCTGCTAGCGCTTTCAGTACCGCTCTTCTTGAGCGTTGTTTGGCCGGAATTCGGCAGTTGACCGAACGACTCAGTTGCGGTTTATTGAGCCGGCATTAGTCTCTCTCGGCTGGCTGGTGTGGTACTCTACGGCTCGCACCGCTCGCCGCGTTCCGCCCTTCGCGTCGCTCGCGACCGACCATTCCGGGCGGTCTGCCTGCAGTAGCGGGCGGACTGCCGGGCTAAAATGGATGTGCCCTCGGCGCCAGCGGGAAAGCGCGGGGGATTGCGCGGCGTGGCTGCTCACCCCCCACGCTTTCTCCGCTGGCCGCTCGCTCCGGGCGGGTCGGCGCGCGGTGCTGGTTGGGGCCACCTCATGCAGGCGCGCTCTCGCTCGCGCCCGGTAGGGCGCTCGCGAAGGCGCGAGCGAGAGCGCGCAGATGGTTCTGTCGGTCGTTGTCGTCGGAAAACCGCGATGTAGTAGCATCGCGGTGTCGGCGCGTGAGCGCCTTCGGAATCAGGTCGATTCCAATGTCTAGTAACAACGCTAGCGGAAAGGTCGTTTCGGTCGATGAACAGGCATTCGAGAAAGCGGGCGGTGAGACGGTCGATGAAGACGGCTTCCCGGTCGTCGACGAGACGCCGGAGTTCGAGGCGGCGGTCGAGCAGGAGACGCAGGCCAAGGTCGATGCGAACCACCCGGACGGGATCGCGGACACGAGCGAGGACCGGATTCACGGTGTCACCCTCGAACAGGAGGAGCGCATTCGGGCGCGGGAAGCCGAGCTAGAGCGCATCAGTGCCCAGGCCGAGCTGGGAACGCAGGACGGTCGGGAGCAGCGCACGCGAGAGGTCGTCAGCGAGCAGTGTGGCCGGGACGAGCCGGCGCCGGCGGAGCGCACGGATCCCCGAGAGAAGCTGACGCAAGACGAACTCGCGGCGGTCAACGAGCAGGCGATGCGGATCAGCGACGAGGTGCAGGGCGGCTGGTCGAGAGCGGTCATCGCGAAGCAGCTGGCCGAGAAGGTGCAGCGCGGTCAGGACGTCACGAAGGCGGTGCTGGAGACACTCGAGGAACTGAAGGCGGCGCCGGGGGCGATCGTGCCCATCGCGGACGTACCGGACGTCCCGGTCGGTGAGGTGACGGTCGAAGGAACCATCGAAACCCTCTGGGAGCCTTCCTCAACGAGCATCCAGCAAGTCGGGCTGATAGCGGATGACAGCGGGAAAATCAAGTTCACCGTTTGGAACAAGAGCAACCAGACGGTCGTGCAGGAAGGCGAAACGGTCCGGTTTCGGGCAGCAGCCAAGAACTGGTACGAAGGCCGGTGCTCAATCGCGCTGACCGGGTGGTCGCGGATCGAGTTCCCGGAGCGCGGTCGGTGGTGGGAAGAATAGCCAGTCGAGGCGACCCTCTTTTTTGCTGTCTGCCGGACCGACCCAGGCCCCGCCGCCCCACCCTCCGCTCCGTGCTCGCTTCGCTGCGCGCGCAGCCACGACCTCAATCACGAATCGACATCGAACTCAGAGAGGTCGACCTCTCGGTAAACCCATTCTTCGAAAGCAGCATCAACCAGTTCTTCGAGGGAGCTGTAATCGGAATTATCTCGAATCGTTGTGTCCACGGTCTCTGGAAGATCGTATACATCCGTCATCTCGTCAAGGTAGATCGGAAGCGCGTTCTCAAACGCCGATTGTGACTCGAACTCGGTCTGCTCACGTACGAACTCATCGGTGAACAGCACTGGCGCGCCGACGTAGTTTAGAGCAATATCGACGATATCTTGATCGGCCCACTCCTCCAGTCGGTCTCGTTCGTCCTCCTCTAGTTCTTCGGCAGCCGCTGCGAACGCATCTTGGATGTCGCTTACGAGTTGTTCCATTCCCTTCATTTCCGCCACATGGGTCGCAGACGACTGCCACTCGATGAACGCAAACGTGATTTGCGCCAAGGAGACCGCCGTTAACTGGCCTGGACGGTCCAACCCTGCGTTCGACGGGCCAGCCAGTAGGAGGTCGGGCTGTTCAATGTCGGGTATATCGATGATACCGAGTCGGTCAAGCGTCCCCTTCGATCCCCCATGGACCGATTCGCTGGCTAGCCGGTAATATGGCTGGTAATGGTTCAGATCGCCAGCTTCCTGGAGGCCCCTAATCGACGGCCCGCCACCACCCTCGTATGCGTCTGCCGCCCACCCGGTTCCGTACCCGTTATCGTCGAAATCGGATCCAAACCGCTCTACCAGCTCCACTTTCCCCTCTTCGAGTGACGCCATCGTCTCATCATCGATCTGTTCCTCATCAAGGTCGTCTGCGTGTTCTTGATACGTCTGAGCGAAGTAGTATTCCCAGAGATACCGGTAGTGCAGAAAACGCTCGGCTGTGTCGGAGCCTGCTTGCTTGATGAAGGTAGTGGTAATCGAGAGTTCGTGAAGGGATCGCCATCGGGCAAAGGCTCCATCAGCAAATCCGCCTTTGAGCAGGTGGTGGATCTCCATCGCGACCTGTGCTGCCCGTGCGTGAAGTCGAGTCAGAGCGTCAAATACGAAGTCCTGTTCCTGAGCTGCCTGTAGCCGATATTCCGAGTTAATTGCATCACCCGTTTCTTGCGACCAGATAATGAACCGTTCAAGCAGTTCCAAAGGTTCCCCCCAGCGATCTTCGATCCCGCGCTGAAATTCTGCCTTGGTTTCATAGAGCCGTCGCAATCCCTCGTCATCCTCGCGGACCTGCTGGTACATACTATCCCCAACAGCCTCAATGACCTCGCTGGTAGCTTCCGCGATCTCGTCTTCGGTGGGTTCCTCGTCGAGTTCTCCTTCCTGAAGAAGTTCCAGAAGCTGGTCGTGGATTGCCTGAGAGAGTGGGTCAGTATCGTTGGGCATTCTGAATTACTCTTTCTCGTGTTTCAGCAGAGTAGATGATGGAGCTTTGGGAGCAATTGGAGTCTATTTACCCCTCGATGGGTGAGGGGCTCGCTGTACTGGCGAGTTCCCTGAACACGGTGAGAACGATGGCAACCAGAGACATCTACGAGAGCGGATTCGACGAGGACGTCCGAACGGAATCGAGTGCGAACCAGTGTCCCGAGTGCGACGGCCGAGTCACCACGAACGCGGTCGAAACGGTCTGCGAGGACTGTGGCCTAGTCATCGACGAACAGCGTATCGATCACGGGCCGGAGTGGCGGGCGTACGACGAGGAGGAGCGCGAGCGAACGGGTGCCCCACTTACTGCGGCCCGCCACGATCGCGGCCTGTCGACGGAGATCGGTCGCGGTACCGACGCGAAGGGGAACGAACTCTCGGCGCAGAAGCGACGGCGACTCGCGCGGATGCGCCGTGAGCAGACCCGGGGGCGCTGGCGGTCGAAAGCAGAACGGAATCTCGCCCACGGACTGGGCGAGGTGCGTCGGTTGGCGAGTGCGCTCGAACTCTCTGATTCGGTCCGCGACCAGGCGTGTCAGCTCTTCCGGAGCACCCAGAACGAGGATCTGCTTCGTGGCAGATCCATCGAGGCCATTGCCGCGGCCAGCGTCTACGGAGCCTGCCGGTGCAACGGCCTCTCGCGGTTAGTGGACGACGTCAGCGAGATGGCCCGCGTCGCGGAGTCACGGGTCACGAACGCGTACAAAACGCTGAACGAGGAGCTGGGCCTCCCCGCTGAGCCCGTCTCCCCCAGCATGTTCGTGCCGCGACTCGCTTCGGACCTCGAGTGTCCGGACGAGATCCGACAGCGGGCTCGAACCCTCGCGGAGCAGGCCGAGGAGCGCGGCGTCACGACGGGCGTTCATCCGGCCGGGTTCGCGGCGGCCTGTCTCTACAAAGCCGGGCAAGAACTGGAGCAGTGGGTGACGCAAAGCGACGTCGCGGAGACAGGGAACGTCACGCCAACTACGGTTCGGACGCATCACGAGACGTTAGAGGAGCAGGTAGCCTGACAACGCACCTGCACAACTATTGCCGTTAGATAGTTTTCTCAGGAAACTATTTGTTCATAGCGCGCATAGCACCCAGTATGACCGAGACGTGGGACGACGTCAACGAGCAGGTCAAAGCGGACTGGAAAGACGACACCACACCGTTTGAACGTGTGTACGAAATCGTCGAACAGACCCACGACGGGCAGTCGGCCGCCGAGATCGCCGACCGGGCCCTCGTGAGCGAGCCGACGGCACGTCGCCACTGCAAGACGCTGGTGAACACAGGGTTCGCCGAGACGGAACCGGACGGCCAAACGACGCTGTACAAGCGCAACAGCGACCGGGTGTTGATGTCCCGGATCCGCGAGCTGCGCGAGGAAGTCACTCGGCCGGAGTTGCTCGACAGTATTCAAGACATGAAGGCTGAAATCCGGCGCTACGAGGACCGCTACGACGTGGTGTCGCCGGAAGAACTCGCCCAGCAACTCGACGCCGACGAGACGGAGGGCTGGGACGACCTCACCGCGTGGCGTACGACGCGGCAGAATCTCGCCGTTGCCCAAGCCGCACTCGCCTACGACGAGGCCAGCCACCAGCTCGCCGTATGACCGACGACGACCGCGCCGGCGAGTTCGGGCCGATCTACCTTCCGGCGCTCCAGCGGATCCGTGACCTTTGGCTCGAACTCGAGCCGCTCGTCGACACAACGTCGTACGATGATGTTGTCGCCCCCACGGAACTGCAGATCACTCTTAGCGATGGGCTCGGCGGCGCCGACAGCGCCCGGCTCGATATCCAGTGGAGCGAACTAGGGATGTATTCGTTCCACTACGTCGATAGTGACGGCGTCAACTGGCGCTTCGATCGCCACCCAAATGCACACTCTCCTGAGATTCATTTCCACCCTCCGCCCGAGGCCGCGACGACGGCCGCCGAGCCGTCCTGTATCGACGTGACCGAGGTGTCACTCGTCACTCGTGCCGTACATGCGATGTGGCGAGCAGCGTACGAGAATGCCGAACGTCAACGGACCGACCTCGGACTCGGCTCGCTTGCGATCGACCCGCGAGAGTTCCCCCTTATGCCGGGCCAGCCAGTGAACATACAGCTCATCCTCCGTGGTCAGCTCCTCACCACAGTACCGGCAGGCGTCGTGTGCATCCCAGGCGTGGTCGCTCAACGCGCCACTGGCGCCGAAGTCGTCGCCACAGACCGGACACGTACCGTCGGTCATTGTCCTCCCCTCCGTCGGAGAACCAGCCCGATGACGAGTAGCGGCAATGCAGTGACGAGGGCGGTCACGAGGATACCCCCGAGTCCACTTGCGGCACCGCTGACAGCAGTCGCGCCAGCGGCTGTCCCCCCAGCGACTGCGGCCCCGCCTGCGAGAGTCGCAGTACCGATACAACAGAGCCCGAGGACGCCTGCAAGTCCGAGGAGCCCCCACTGGGACTCATCAGCTGACGAGCCCATCGTTCACCCCCACGATATGGTGATAGCCAGCGGCGAGTCCCAGCGCGACCAACCCGCCCAGGCCGACAACCGCCAGATACGTCACGCCCGTCGAGAGGCCAATTGCGGCCGCGAGCCCACCAAGTACCACCGCCCCGCCGAGCAGTTCAAGGCCGAGACAGCACGCGACGAGGCCACCGACCCCCGCATACGGGAGCCACGAGTCAGCGTCACTGCTCATCGGTTTCAGCCTCGGTGACGATCTCGCACCCGAGAACACTCTCGATATTCTGGCGAATACAATTATCGGCCAGTGAGAGCATTTCGACGGCTTCTGGCCGGCTCACCTCGTAGTATTTCTTGCGGCCATCGCGCTCCGCGTCGACGAGCTGGCAGTTCTTGAGACACTGGAGGTGATGCGAAACCAGATTCGTCCCGAGGTCGGTGCAGTCGCACAGTTCGCTGACGTTGAGTGGTTCGTCCGCCTCGACGAGTGTCTGGAAGATCCGGAGTCTGGTTGGATCACCGAGCGCGCTGAAGATGTTGGCCCGGGCCTCGTTCACATCGTCGTTCGCCTGGAGGAGATTAACACTCATTACAATAATCAAACTTCTATTTGGATATAGTCCTTGCGGATCGTCGTCAGCCAGGATCACCTATCTATAGGCTTATAGAACGGAACACTAAAGAACCAAACAGTCCAACGACTATAGGAATGGGAGAACCAACCGAATACGATCTCGTGATTCTCGGCGGTGGTGCAGCGTCGTTTGCCGCGATTACCGAAGCGAGTGACCGTGGTCTCTCGACGGCACTAGTCAATACTGGCCTGCCGCTTGGTGGCACCTGTGTGAACGTCGGCTGTGTCCCCAGCAAGCATCTGCTGGCACTCGGTGAGAGCGCCTTTGCACCGCAGGACAACCCGTTCGATGCCGTTCGGTATAGTGACGACGAGCCGACCGTCGAATGGTCTGCCGCCTTGGATGGGACTAATGCTCTTGTTGAACAATTTCGGCAGTCGAACTACGTCGACGTCGCCGACCACTTCGAGACCGACATCTACGAGGGCTACGGGGAGTTGGTCGACGACACGACCATCGAAGTCGTCGATGGTGCGGACGAGGGTGCGTGCATCACCGGGAATAAAGCGCTCGTCGCGACCGGGAGTTCGCCCTGGGCACCGCCCATCGACGGGCTTGACGACGTTGATTACTACACGAGCGAGACCATCCTCGAGGAGCGTGACCTCCCCGAAAGCATCGTCATCATCGGGGGCGGCTACATCGCACTCGAATGGGGCCAGATCCTCCACCGTGTCGGCGTGGAGGTGACTATTCTCCAGCGCTCCGAGCGCGTCCTCTCGGCGATGGAAGGCCAACTGGGTCGCGAGATGCAGCGTGCTTTCGAGGAGGAAGGCATCGAGGTGGTTGCTGGCAATGACTTCCAGCGGGCCCGCGCACCAGCAGCCGATGGTGGGGCCGAAGCGATACAGTCAGGCGTCGCTGTCGAGACAACTCTCGATGGTACCAAGCGGACGGTCACCGCGGACGCGTTGTTCGTCGCGACCGGCGTCCAGCCAAACAGCAAGGGGATCGGCCTGGAAACTGTGGGGGTCGAAACGAACGACGACGGGACAATTCACGTTGACGAGCACTTCCAGACGACGAACCCGGACGTGTACGCCGCCGGCGACGTGATCGGCGAACCCGAACTCGAAACGGTCGCCGCCAAGGAAGGCAATCACGCCGTCAAGAACTCCTTCGGCGACGAAGGCGTTAGCATCGACTACGATTCGGTTCCAGCAGTTGTGTTCACCAGCCCCGAAGTCGCCTCCGTTGGGACGACCGAACTGGAGTACATGGACAAGCACGGTACTTGTTCGTGCCGTACTGTCCAGATGGAGGACGTCCCGCGGGCGAAAGCCGTCAAGAACACGGATGGACTCGTGCAGGTCGTCAAGCATCATGAGACCGACGAGATCGTCGGTGTCCACATAGTCGGGCCCCGTGCCGCCGACATGATCATGGAAGCAACGCTAGCCGTGAAGTTCGGCCTGACTGTCGACGATATCATCGACACAGTGCATCCGTTCCCGACGTTCAGCGAGGCGTTCAAACACGCCTGCCAAGCGTTCCGCCGAGATACCTCGACGATGAGCTGCTGCGTCGAATAGTCCCGGCTACTAATGCCAACCACCCACAATACACACATATGCCTTCACCAACTGAACCCTGTCCAGAATGTGGAACCGACGCGCGCCAGATCCCCACCGAGACCGTCCGAAACATGGTCGAACCGTTCGGTAACCAGGACATCGAAGACGACGTTCAGTATCGGATCTGCAAGACTCAGGACTGTCCGGTCGTCTATTTTGCCGATGAGCTTGACCAGCAGTTCGAGACCGACGTGATTCGGGTGCGGGCGAATTTTAAGCTCGACGCCGACGCCGACCCCTACCCGCTCTGCTACTGCTTCGGCTACGACAAGCAACACGTTCGCGAGGACATCGAAGTAGACGGTGAGACGAACATCGACGAGTGGATCACCGAACGCGTCCAGGCCGAGGAATGTGCTTGCCGCTGGAAGAGCCCGCTCGGCGGCTGCTGTCTCGCGAACGTCCGCAAGGCGATCGACGAGGCGAAAACTGAGGTCGCGGACTGATGAGTAACGAGCACGACTACGACTTGCTCGTCTTGGGAGGCGGGATGGCCGGCCTCCCGGTCGCGATGAAGTGTGCGCATTCCGGCATGGACACGGCCCTCGTCGAGGAGGATCTCCTCGGTGGAACCTGTCTGAATCGCGGCTGTATCCCCACGAAGACAATGCTTCGAAGTGCAGAAGTCGCGAATCTAGCCCGCCGCAGTGAAGAGTTCGGAATCAGTATCGACGGCGAGATTACCGCAGACATGGACACCATTGTCCAGCGGAAAGACGACATCGTCGAAAGCATCCGCGAGGGTGCCTACGACAACGTCGACGAGAACGAGAACATCGATCTCCTGGAGGACCACGGTGTCTTCGAATCGGCCCACGAACTCCACGTTGGAGACCGGACACTCACGGCCGACCGGATCGTCATCAACACGGGTGCCCGCCCGCTGCGACCACCGATCGACGGCCTTGACGAGGTCGAAGTGCTCGACAGCACCGACATGCTGTTTCTCGACGAGGTGCCGGAGTCGCTGGTCGTGATCGGCGGCGGCTACGTCGGCGCCGAGTACGCGCAAATGTACAGTCGGTTCGGGGCAGACGTAACCATCTTCCAGCGTGGTGACCGGCTCCTTCCTCGTGAGGAACCGGACGTAAGCACCGTGATCGAGGACGTGTTCACCCAAGAGGAAATCGATGTTCACACCGAGACACCCGTGACGACGCTCGCATCGGACGGCGACGACGTAATCGTCGCGGCCGACGGACCGGACGGACCCGTCGAGACGACAGCCTCGGACGTTCTGCTCGCCGCGGGGCGCCAGCCGAATACCGATGGAATCGGGCTCGACAAGGCGGGAATTGAAACCGACGAGCGCGGGTTCGTCGAAACCGACGACAGCTTCAGAACGACTGCTGACGGCGTCTACGCCATCGGCGACGTAAGTGGGCCGCCGATGTTCACCCATTCCGCTCGCGACGACGCTGATCTCCTGTATCGGCATCTCGCGAAAGACGAGGAGATCAGCACCGAGGGTCGAACGGTCCCGTGGGCGGTGTTCACCGACCCCCAAGTCGGCCACGTCGGCCTGACCGAGCAGGAAGCACAGGAGCAAGGTTACGAGGTCGGGATAGGTCGCCAAGACTTCGACGAACAGGGTAAGCCGAAGGCGCTCGGCGAAACCGAGGGGTTCGTCAAACTCGTCACGGATGCCGACACGGATGAACTACTCGGAGCGCACGTCGTGGGCGAACAGGGTGCCGAAATCGTCCACGAACTCGTCCTCGCCATCGAACTCGGCGCGACCGCCGAACAGATCGCCGAGACGATGCACATCCACCCCACGCTCCCCGAGAGCATCAACTCCGCTGCTGGTGGTGCTCATAAGCCGTCGTAATGCGTTCGAATAGAGTTCGCGGTAACTTCCGATTTTTGGACTTCGCCGCCCTCACACAGCGCTTTGACATCCTCCTCCGCGTGAACGCGGAGTAATCCCGATCGCATTTGGGATATTAGGGTTTGCAGTCTACCACTTGTTCCTGCGGTTGGAATCCGGTGGACAAGTCATGAAGGTAGACTTCGGGCTGTGCCAACCAGCCGGTACTCCTATCCTCGTCCAAATTGGCCAAAGACTCGGAGTTACTTTCGTCGTTGATATCGAGCCGGATGTTCTCCGCCCCGTTCACGTCAGCGTTGAACGCCGCATTACAGTCCTCACACACATACAGACCACGTTCAACGCGCTGACTATCGTTTTCTATACCGCACACGCAACACGACATACTCGTGTCGCGCTCTGAAACTTCTACGACTTTGATTCCCTCGACCTTCGCCTTGTATTCGAGGATGTTGGTGAATCGGTCGAACGCCCACCCGTGCAGGTCGAGATTCCCGTGCTTGCCCCAGTTCTTCGAGTCGCCGTTCTCATCCTCTCGAATATCGGCGAGTTTCCCGATGTTGATACGCCCTACTTCTTTCTTGACACACCGTTCTACGATGTGTTTCGCTATGGAATGGAAGAAGTGGGTGCGGCGCTCCGACCACTTGTGGTGCAATCGGGTGGCTTCTTCGCCACCTGAATCGTCGCATTTGGCGATTTCTTTCGGGAAGTAATACCCGTCTTGTTTCAAGCGGTTGCCGGGATACAGGTCTGCGTTCTCGGTACTGTATGCGATCGCCGCGAAGTTACAGATCCCAAGGTCGATGCCCGCCGTTTCGTTTCCGGGGGCGTTGGGAGTCTCTATTTCGTCTTTGCAGACGAGATGCAGTTCCCATCGCCCCTTCGCCTTGTCGTAGACGGCGCGAACCTGTTGGAGATTCTCAACCTCTACACCGGGGCGGGTTTCGTACTCGACAAGGATGTAGTCCCAGTCTCGTGGGTGGTCTTTGTGATTCGCCCCTTTTGAGAGGCGGACACGGTTGTTCGTGGTGTCGTGACGGATACCGTTCTGCTTCCACATTACGGTGGAACGCGGGTGTTCTTCGTGGACGCGACGGCCTTGTGAGTCGTAGTAGTTTTTCTTGCGATAGCCGGGAGGATTCGCTCGGTCATCGGACTTCCTCTTGCCGTACCACGAGTTGAAGGCTTCAGCGAGTTCCTCCAGAACGCGCTGACTGGACTGCGAATGCAGCCCTTTGTAGTTTGTGTGACCTTTCAACTCGCGTTTGAGGTCGCCGTGATCAGGAATCTCGCCCGTGTCCCCCCACACTTGGCGGGAGTGGTAGTTAGCGACGTTCCAGAGCTTGCTGGCCGACCACCCGTGTCGGTCAAGCGACTCCTCTACCTGTGCGTGGTTGAGGATTTTCGCTCGATGGGTGCGGTGGAGTTCCAACATCTCGAAACGCTGTATAAGGGGACCACATTCGTTGAGGGGGCAAAGAACCCAGACCGTCTCCTCGAGAGCAGTAGCGCCGAGTGAGCGATACCACGGCGCGTGCTGTCTTTTCACGCCCTCATACGGTGGAGGCGTTCAGAATGGATGACTCGTCAAGGGAATCTGGATCACCGGCAGAATTCCCGCCCGAGAAGCGTCTCGAAGCACCGAATTACCGATTGGTTGAGGCTGGTATCGCGACGATTCCCGATATAGAGACTCTGCAAGAGTATGTTGCCTACGAGAACGCCTACCAGAATCGGACACAGATTCTGCGACGGCCCAAGTGGAAGGCTGAAGAGCTGTGTGAAGACCAAGAGTGAGACTCTGAAATCATGTCAGAATACCCCGCTACGCCCGGAGCGAAATTCGAAGGGCTATTTCAGCAATATTTCCGCCATACTTCGCGGTTCGAATGATGCTGTCAAGCACACGAGTCAAAATGTAGGCCTCTTCTGGAGAATGATCAATTAATGTGCGATCCAAGTTCCTCGCCTCTTGGATAACATGTTCACAGTCATCGAGGGCTGAGTGCGCCATTTCTGTTGACTCTCCATTAATAATAGCATCAGAAGCCTCTTCGACAACCTGACGAGCATTCTCACCAATCGCTCTCGATTCGGTCACTAACTCCTCGGAGACGGTATACTCGGTCCGTTGGACACACCGCGCAATCTTGGCTGCATGATCCGCTATTCGTTCTAATTGGCGTGCCGTGACGTAGTATTCGAACAGCTGTGGCCGAGTAATTCCAAGCAGATCGAGTTCTGCCAAATCCAGTAGCGACCGGTTGAAATGGCGTGTAATGAGGTGAAAGATACGATCAGCTTCGTCATCCCGGGTGATGATGTGTTCAGATTCAGTCGACTCTCCTGCAAAGAAATCCAATGCGGCCTGGTACATCGACAGCGTGATGTACTGTAACTGAATAGTAGACTGACGGATCGAGACGTCGCTGGCATCCAACAACCCCTGCACGGTTACGTGGTGAGTCGATTCTTCGGTGATCTCAACACCCGTGAGACCGCGAGTACAGGTGTCGATCGCTCGTCGCTGTGCGGACGACAATCCCTCCGAATTGCGAAGCTGTATCTTCTTGAAGCCTGCCGAATACGCGGCTACTAGCATCCGTTCGGCAACTTCCGGAGCAGTATCGTCCAGTTCGATGTCGGTTGTCGCGAGTTCACTGTGTTCTTTCTCGTTCCAGCGAACCACGAGGGAACCGTCACGATGTGTGTAAAGATAGGCAGTATTGCCCGCCTCGATATCGTGGTCGTTCGCCCACTGAACAGGGATGGAGACAGTGTACGTGCCGCCACCAACTTGTTGGATTTTTCTGGTTTCCATCGTCAGTAGATCAGTTCCGGATTACTGTCGACGAGGTATAGGGTCCTGGCGGCGATATTGACGCCGTGGTCGGCGACTCGTTCGAGGTCTCGAATCGTGAGCAGTAACCGTGAGACGTCGTCCTTCCATGAGCGTGTCGTCCGTTACTAGTCTGTCTGTACCGCACTCTCGGGGAGGTACTTCGATTGTGCTGCCATATGGAGCAATCCGAAGCCAACGCCGGCAACCGCCAGCGACCAGAAGTACGCCCCGTCACCGGGACCGTATCGGGTATGCGCAAAGTTCGCCAGCAGTGCGACGACGGTGACTGCGAGCAGCGTCCACGTTGCTGACAGTGTTAGATGGTCTCGTGACGGGATCGACAGTGAGCGGTAGTGGACGACCTTCCCGGCAGTGTTGAGGGCGAAGGCGACAGCGATGAGACCGACTCCACCCCACACGACCAAGGCGATGTCGACGAGGTGACCGAGTGCGAGCCACGCGAGTCCACCGAACAGGAGGACTCGGCTTCGCCCCTCGGCCGTACTCGGGTTGACGTTCACGATTGAACCACCGCCGGTCGATTGCGAGACGGGTTCTGTATTGTCGGTCATAGTTAGGGAGTCGGTGAGGGAAGGATGGGAACCGTGAGGAATCCGAAATTCACCGCGACGGTGCCACCGAGGACGAGCACTCCGGTTCCGAACAGGAGGACGTCACCGGCGTCGAACTTCAGGTCGTGACGGAGCTCGCGGTCCCCACGGGAGAACGAGTAACCCCGCATCTGCAGGACGGACATCATCGTGTTCGACCGCTGGAGGACCGACATAAACATCGGGACCGCCAGACTGGGCATATTGCGGGCGAATTTGATCGGGTTCTTCGTCTCGATACCGAGCCCCTTCACTTTCATCCCGTCCATAATCCGGAAGAGGTCGCTAATGGTGACGTAGAACAGCAGGAAGACATACTCGAGTGTGAAACAGGCGAGTTCCGGAACGCCTAGGCCACGGAGCCCGTCGGTGATCTCGGTCAACTCCATCGTGGTGAACAGACTCGCACTGATCAACAGGGCGGCCTGCCATGAGAACGCGAGTTTCAGTCCGAAATCGAAGTCACCGCCAAACGCGCTTCCGCCGGTCACCATCCGCTCTATTGCCGGGAACGCGAGGATACCGATTACGTTGGTGACCTGCAGCGCGAGGAGGGCCCCGATCCAGAGCGGTGGCACTCTCGCAACGATGACCAACCCAAGACCGACGACCACCATCGCCAGCATCCACTCCCACGTCGGCGCAAGGTACATGTACAGGAGCATCAGCACGAAGACGCCGAGCTTCGCCCGTGGATCGCGCCGGTGGAACCAGGTGTCACGGTCGTTGTAGATGACCGGTACGCGTCGCTTCATCCCGACACCTCCAGTTGGGGCACGAACGCCGCGACAAACTCGTCGGCGGTGAGCGCCTCGATACCGACCCGCCGTGCGAGTCTGGCAGCCCGGGGCGGACGCATGTGGTGACTCGATAACCACTCCCAGTTGTCAGGGCCGAACACCTCGTGGGTCGGCCCCTGCATCGCCACCTGTCCCTCATGGAGAACGGTAACTGTGTCGGCGACCTCACAGACGAAATCCATGTCGTGGTCGATGACGACGACGCCTTTCCCTTGCTGGCGCAGTCGCTCGATGGCACGGGTCATGTGCCTGCGGGCGGTCCCGTCGACCCCCGCGACGGGTTCGTCGAGGACCAGCACGTCCGGGTCGGGGGCGAGCGCGGTCGCCACAGTCACCTGTCGGCGGACGCCGCGGGGCAGGAACATCGGGTCCTCTTGCATGATGTCCTCGGAGAGGCCGACGAGATCACACACCTCCGCGACTCGCTCTTCGATGAACGCCTCGTCGTAACGTTCGCGTTTCGAGAGTCCGAGGAAGCCGGTCCGCTCGTACCGGCGCTTCTCCAGCGGGAAGCGGATCTCCTTCTCGACAGTCTGCTCCGAAAGCTGTTCGTCCGGATTCTGGAGGGTGATACCGACGGACTCCGCGATGTCGCGAGCTGTCCGACCGTCTGTCGATTTACCGTCGACGAGCATCGTGCCGTCGTCAGGCTTGAACAGCCCGACGAGGAGCTTGCTGAACGTGGTCTTCCCGGCACCGTTCCCGCCGATGATCGCGTGAACCTCACCCCCCCGAACGGAGAACGCCACGTCCTCGACGGCAACTGCGTTCGAACCGTATTCGTATCGCACGTCCTCTGCGCGCAGTAGTGGATCTCCAAGGTCAGAGACGGTCTCCCCTTCGACTTCACCGTCATGCCCAATTCCGTCCGTACTGAGGAGAGATTTTCCGAAATCCGAAGACGTCATGTCAGCTTCTTCCGCGTCAGCGCCCCGTACATGACCAACCGGTTCGGACTGGTTTGATGACGTATCCGTATCTAGCGCGTCGAGGAACTCCCCGGGCGTGAGGGGTGATTTGGACAGCCCTACCTCCCGCGCGATGCGAACACAGACGGGCGGAGCCACTCCTATGTTTTCGAGGAGGTCAGCGTCCCGTAGGAGGTCGTCAGCGGGGCCAAACGCGGCCTGTTCACTGTCGTTGAGGACGAGCAGTTTGTCGGCGATGCCGACCAGCGCATCGGGATCGTTGTCGGTGACGACGAGGGTCTTGTCACCCTTGAGCGACGCGATGAGGTTCGCGACTTCGTCCTGGCCTGCTGGGTCGAGCATATCCGTGGCCGTGTCGAAGATCATCACGTCGGGGTCGATCGCGAGAGCGGCGGCGATGGCGAGCCGCTGTTGCTGTCCTCCCGAGAGCTCCCACGAGAACTTCGTCTCCTCAATACCGTCCAGTCGGACGTCGTCGAGCAACTCACGGGCGCGTTTGATCGCCTCCCTGCGGGGTATGCCACGATTCACGAGCGGGGCGATGACCTCGTCGATGACGCGAACCTGCGTGAGCTGGGCGGAGTAATCCTCGAACACCATCGCCACCTGGTTGTCCGTTGCCTCGCGGGGGTCCCGACCAGCGATCGTAAGGGTGCCGTCGGTACTCCCGCCAGTGTTCTGCGGCGCGAAACTCGCGAGCGCCATCGCGAGCGTCGTCTTCCCCGCTTCGACCGGCCCGACGACGCCCAGGACTTCTCCCTCGTCGACCTTGAAGGAAAGGCGGTCAAGCGCGGTCGTGTCTTGCGTCGGATACTGGAACGTGAACTCCTCAGCTCGTATCATCGATCCTCTCGTTACCACCTGATGTTTGGTATCTATCCATGCGTGTGAATATGGAAATGAGGGACGAAAGACCGTTAGTCGGCCTGCTGTGCCGCCGGAGCAAGCACGCGCTCCATCCGGCCACGGAGTGCGCCGACGATCGGGATTAGCGGAATCGCACCGAGTATAATTCCGTGCGTAACAGTGTTACCCGCGAGTGCCGTCAGGTACACAGACGTCGCATCGCCGGAAATGATGATGAGGCTCAACCCCTCGATGGCGAACTGGATGAATGCCCCGAGCACCGCACCGATGGCGAGCTTGACCTTGTTGCTCGGGTCCTTCATGAAGTAGCCAGCGACAGTGAATCCGACAATATATCCGGTCCACCCGAACGGCTCGTCCGGTTCAATACCCTCGAAGAAGTCGAGGATACCCTCCGCGATGGTTGCCCCGACGGCCGCGGCGATGGTCGGCGTCCCCCACGGGACGAATACGATTACCGTGTACACCACGAAGAACGCTTTCCAGTCGATGTCCGGTGGGATTTCGCCGAGGCCCTCCCCAATCGCCAGTGCCCCCGCGAACAGTACGGCCGTGAGCCCCGCGATGACCACGAGGTTCGTCAGATCGACGTCGGTCGTGAAGGAGGATGATTTCCCCCGTTCAGAGGCTGTAGCCTGTGACATCATATGGGATTCAGATTTAGTATTTAAAGAAGGCTGCTATGAGGTGTACGGTCGAGTACTAACGAATGTGGAGGGGACCCAATCCACCATTACTATCCCGAGTGGTATATGGTAGTATTTAGACCACATATCGAACGCTCCCTTGCCCCGGTAACGAGATACCGACCGTGGTGTCGACCCAGCTATTTGGCCCAAGAGGACGAGTCTGGATAATCCACAACACGCTCTTTACAGAGTGGTGTATAGCCGTACATATGATACCAGAGTTCGTGATATCGGCGGTCCTCGGGATCGTCGTCTTCGGGGGCCTCGCATTCCACGATGTGATTGTCGATCGTATCGCAACTGTAAACCGAGACTACGAATTGGCCGATTTTGAAGATATGAATTGACCGGTTCATAACGGTTCGGCGCAGACACTTACTTCTGTCACACGTACACGTTTTCAAGAAACGTGGCGATGGGGCCCATATAGAGCCGTACATTCGCCTATGGCACTCACAGTTGTCATAATTGGTAAGAGATAGAGGGGTACGGGCTCAGTCTTCACATGATGCCCACTGTGGCAGAATTCACCAGTCAATCCGCTCAGTTTCCCATTGGAAACGTGTTTGCTGAGTACCCAATGGTGGACGTTGAGATAGAACAGCTGAAACAGAGCGATACATCCATTAGCATCTATTTCTGGTTGAGTACGCGGTCAAATTCACCAGCGGCATCTGAATTATCAGATCATGACGTTTTCCACTCTGTAGAACTGCTTGATTCACTCGACGAAGAGTCTCTCTACACCGCACGCTTGCACAACGACCATGAGAGTATCTGTGTCGGAATCACGAAGGCAGCTGTCGAGCTCGAATCGGCACAGTCAACTCCAAACAAGTGGACGTTTCGACTTCGAGCCGAATCAGCTGAACAGCTCTCCACATTTCAAGCGTACTGCCAAGAGAACGATTTCGGTGTTCGGTTGACCCGGTTCCCGACCCAACTCCAGATTTTCAATTCGCAGGAGTACAATCTCACAGACAAGCAGCACGAAGCATTAGCACTCGCGTATACGGAGGGCTATTTTGAGACACCTCGGAAAATCACTCTAGAGGAACTCGGCGAGTTATTAGGGATTACACAGCAGGCTGTGATAGCGAGACTACGGTACGGAGAAAAGAACATCCTCGAAAAT
Organism: Halospeciosus flavus; assembly: GCF_029814175.1. GTDB lineage: Archaea > Halobacteriota > Halobacteria > Halobacteriales > Halobacteriaceae > Halospeciosus > Halospeciosus flavus. The sequence goes on from NZ_CP122313.1 coordinate 197,140, forward strand.
ACAATCGTCCATTCAGTGAACTCAGAGTCTAACCCATAGTATCTACTCTATCGAATTATGACGTTGCAGCTTCGGTGGCTTCAATTTCATCGAATAGACTACGAACCCGCTGTTCGATTTCATCGCGGATGTCGCGCACCCGATCAGGATCCTGTCCGTCAGGGTCCTCCAGCGCCCAATCACGGATATCGACGTCGTCACCGACTTCGCCGACGTCGAGTGTCGAGCAGCCCATCGTGGCAACGTAGTCGCAGGAGCGCAGTTCGTCCAGCGTGATCTCTCGTGGCGTCCGCTCGGAGAGATCGAACCCCGCCTCTTCCATCACGTTGACGACTTCGTCGTGCACGTGGTCGGCCGGATGCGTCCCTCCGGTGAGGATTTCGACGCGGTCTTCAAGTCCACGTCGCTCCCGTTCACGCTCCGCAAATGCCGTGGACATTTGGGAGCGGCCAGCATTCTGGACGCACATAAAGGCGATTCGAATCGGATCGGTGTCGCTGTGTTCAGTCATTGTATCTGGTGTGTGTGGTTTCTTCGTTCCGCTTCGGTCGGCAGGTCGGCAATTAGTTCGATAACGCGCTGTTCGATCTCTGTACTGATCGCCCATACAGACTCCGTATCAGCATCCGCCGGATCGATGAACCCCCAGTCACGAACGACCACTCCCACTGGAAGGTCATCGACCGACAACGAACACCCCATCAAGGCGACGACATCACACCCCTTGAGGGTCTCGCGGGAGATCTGTGTCGGTGTCCGCGTCGACAGGTCATAGCCTTTCTCCCGCATTACGTCGATTACGGCCGGATAGATCTCCTCTGCTGGGTCCGTCCCACCGCTGAGGATCTCGATATCCGTTCGGTCCTGGATCTGAACTTGGGTTTCAGCGATGGCGGCCGCGATCTGACTTCGACCCGCGTTTTCCACGCAGACGAACGCGAGGCGAAGGGGATCAACGGAGTTTGTCTGGGGAATCATTGGATTGTTTGGGGCTCAATCATCCTCAGGAGTGGGTTCTGAACCAGTTGGGGTGAGCTGTCCGGTCGTGGCGCCACGCCAGTCGAACTTTCGCTGGAAGTACAGCGCGACGTTGACCAGCGCGAGCAGGACGGGAACTTCGATGAGTGGGCCGACGACGGTGGCGAACGCGACGCCGGAGCCAACACCGAACACCGCCACGGCGACGGCGATGGCGAGCTCGAAGTTGTTCGACGCCGCCGTGAAGCCGATCGCCGTCGTCGTCGAGTAGTCTGCGCCGATGCCCCGCCCCATCCCGAAGCTCACCAGGAACATCACGACGAAGTAGATCGTCAGCGGCACCGCAATCAACAGGACGTCGCCCGGCGAGGCGACGATGGCGCCGCCCTGCGTGGCGAACATCACGATGACGGTGAACAGCAACGCAACGAGCGTCAGCGGATCGATCTTCGGGATGAACTCATCATCGTACCAGGCTTCGCTCTTGACGCGAGTTCCGACATACCGGGTCAGGAAGCCGCCCGCGAACGGAATCCCCAGGAAGATGACGATCGCCTCAAACACCTGCATCGGCGAGATGTCGAAGGTCGTGATCCCGGCCACGAGTGACTCCATGCCGAGCAGCGGCGGGAGGAACAGTGCGAAGAACCAGACGTACACCCCGTAGGTGACGATCTGGAAGAGGCTGTTGAACGCGACGAGGCCGGTGACGTACTCGGTCGATCCTTCTGCGAGTTCGTTCCAGACCAGGACCATCGCGATACACCGGGCCATCCCGATGAACACGAGCCCGAGGAAGTACTCGGGGCGTGCCGGCAGACCGGGAACGAGGCCGCTGAAGAAGAATACGGCGAGCCCGAACATGAGCGTCGGACCGATCAGCCAGTTCTGGATGAGACTCAATCCGAGTACCCGCCAGTTGCTGAAGACGGTCCGAAGTTGCGAGTAATCGGCCTTCGCCAGTGGCGGGTACATCATCAGGATAAGCCCGATCTCGACGAGGTGGAAGTCCTGAATCGGTTGGGTTACTGATGGGGCGACGAATCCCAGCCCGACGCCGATCGCCATCGCACCAAAGATCCAGACAGTGAGGTACTTGTCGAGGAAGTCCATCGACCGTGGGTCGCCACAGCTCTCACAGTCGCAGTCGGGCCCGTGGTCGTGTTCGACGTTACTCATCTGCCACGCTTCCCTCAAGAACGGTAACAAGCGCAACAGCTCGATTGGTAGCCCGATACTTCTTCCAGCGCCCGTCCTTCCAACCCTCGACAAGGTCTGCGTCGACGAGTGCCGAGAGGGCATGGCTGAGACCGCTCTCGGTCACGTCAACGACGGCGTTCAGCTCGCAGACGCAGAGTTCCTCTTGGGCTGCAACGAGGACGCGCACGAGCGTATAGCGCGTCTCGTTGGACAGCGCCGACAAGACGTCGAGTTCGGCCTCCGCCTGTGCCGTCCCGAGTCCGGCTTCGAGCGTGGAGAGTTCGTCGAGCCGGCGCTCGACGTCCTCGCTGCGGCACTCTCCGAGTTCGTCGTCGAGATACCGCTGTAATCGTTCGGTCGCTTGTGCCATCAGCAATCACTTGACCACTCCCTCAATTAACTATTGCGGAATATTCCTACCAGAAGAGTAGCTCACATACTCTATTGGGTCGTTAATGGGAGTCTTTAGTGGGGCGAGGACTCGTGGGTGAGCGAACCAAAGTGTTTATGCCGATGTCTGAATAGAGTTTCAATTGAATCGTTGGTAAACTAGATGCGGTGGTTTGTGACCACGACTCTACCGGCAGTCGGAACGGTAACCGAGGAAACCACATATGATAGAACTCACACTGTACGAAGAGGCGATGTGCTGCTCCACGGGCGTCTGTGGCCCCGATCCCGACGACGAACTCGTCGAGGTCAGTGCCGCACTTGATCAACTCGAAGAGGAATTCGATCTCGAGGTGTCGAGGGCGAATATGCAACACGACATCGACCGATTCCTCGAGACCGAGGCGATCGCCGACCTCGTCGACGAACACGGCCCCTCGATCCTCCCAATTACGGTCCTTGACGACGAGGTACTCGCCAAATCGGCGTACCTCTCCTACGACGAGCTCGCGGGCAAGATCCGCGAGCAACAGAACACGCCCCAGGAGGCTTAACCGATGAGTACGGACGCTACGCCACGAGAGCTCGTCGAACCGGGCAGTGACGACACAGAATTCGTCTTCTTCAGCGGGAAAGGCGGCGTCGGCAAGAGCACCGTCAGTTGTGCGACTGCGACGTGGCTCGCCGATAACGACTACGAGACGCTGCTCGTGACGACTGACCCTGCACCGAACCTCTCGGACATCTTCAGCCAGCAGATCGGCCACGAGGTGACTGAAATCGAAGGCATCGAGAACCTCTCTGCCATCGAAATCGACCCGGACACGGCGGCCGAGGAGTACCGCCAGGAGACCATCGAACCGATGCGCCAGCTGCTCGACGACGAGGAGATCGAGACTGTCGAAGAGCAACTCAACAGTCCTTGCGTCGACGAGATCGCAGCCTTCGACTATTTCGTCGACTTCATGGACAGCCCCGAATACGACGTGGTGGTCTTCGACACCGCGCCGACCGGCCACACCATCCGGCTTATGGAGCTGCCCTCCGACTGGAACGCTGAACTCGAGAAGGGCGGCTCGACCTGTATCGGCCCCGCAGCCTCGATGGAGGACAGGAAAGACCAGTACGAGCGAGCCATCGACACGCTCCAGGACACTGAGCGGACGACCTTCGGGTTCGTCGGCAAGCCCGAAGACTCCTCGCTCGACGAGATCGAACGCAGTGCCGCCGACCTCGGCGACCTCGGTATCGAGTCCCAGCTGCTCGTCGTCAACGGCTACCTCCCCGAGTCGGTCTGTGAGGACCCCTTCTTCGAGGGAAAACGCGAGGACGAACAGGCGGCCATCAAGCGAGCGGAAACCGAGTTCGACGCCGACGCGATGGCGACCTACCCCCTTCAACCCGGCGAAATCGCCGGGCTTGAACTGCTGTCGGACGTCGCCGGCGTCATCTACGACGACGAGAACGCTACCGTCGATGTCGGCACCGCTACCGACGTCGAGACCGACCAGTCAGTCGACGTTGACACGCTGGCCGACTCCGAATCGGTCGCCGACCGAGTGACGCCAGGTGACGACACGCGATACCTGTTCTTCACCGGGAAGGGCGGCGTCGGCAAGAGCACCATCGCCGCTGCCTCGGCGACGAAACTCGCCGAAGCGGGCTACGAGACGCTCGTCGTGACCACGGACCCGGCAGCCCACCTCGAAGACATCTTCGGTGAACCGGTCGGCCACGAGCCGACGTCGGTGAGCCAAGCAAACCTCAACGCAGCCCGCATCGACCAGGAGAAAGCCCTCGAAGAGTACCGCACGCAGGTCCTCAATCACGTCACCGAGATGTACGAGGACAAGGAGGACACTCAGATCGATGTCGACGCCGCGATCGCAAATGTTGAGGAGGAACTGGAGTCACCCTGTGCCGAGGAGATGGCCGCTTTAGAGAAGTTCGTGAGCTACTTCGACGAGGACGGCTACGACGTGGTGGTCTTCGACACGGCGCCGACCGGGCACACACTCCGCTTGCTGGAACTGCCTTCTGACTGGAAGGGGTTCATGGACTTGGGCTCGCTGACGAAGGGTGCCGCCCCAGCGAAGGGCGACCAGTACGACGAGGTCATCGAGACGATGCAGGACTCCGAACGGAGTTCGTTCGCGTTCGTCATGTATCCGGAGTACACGCCGATGATGGAGGCCTACCGCGCGGCCGAGGACCTCGAAGACCAGGTCGGTATCGAGACGGCGTTCGTCGTCGCGAACTATCTGCTCCCCGAGGAGTACGGCGACAACGCGTTCTTCGCGAACCGGCGGGCACAGCAGGAGAACTACCTCGATGAGATCAAGGACCGCTTCGAGACGCCAATGATGCTCGCACCACTGCGTCGGGACGAGCCAGTCGGACTCGAGGAACTGAGCGCGTTCGGCGACGAGATCACCGGCTTGTCAGCTCTCCCGAAGAAGGAACCGGAGGTGACGCTTTCGTGAGTAAAGTCCAATCGGACGAGGAGTCGGTCGAAGCGTCCTTCCAGTCGTTCGTCGAGACGCTTACCGACTCCGAGACCTACCAGGAGTTCACGGCAGCCACCCGAGCCCTTGAGAACGACTCGGAAGCGACGGCACTCCTCGAGGAGTACCGGGAGAAACAACAACGGATGCAACGCGATGGATACGACCAGTCGCTGCTGAGCGAGCTACGAGAGCTCAAATCGGAGATGGCGGACAACGAGACCATCCAGCGACACACGGACGCACAGGAGGCGCTCGTCGAACTGCTCCAGGAGACGAACGACGCGATCAGTAAGCAGATCGGCCGGGAGTTCGCCCAGTCAACTGGAGGTGGGTGCTGTTGAGCGCGACCGACGAGGAAGTACTGGCCGCTGCCGAAGCGTTCGGCGAGGAACTGGCAGAGAGTCAGCCTGACGGAGCGTCAGCCGAGTTCGAGACGATGCTCAAAGAGTACAACGACGTGATTAGCGAAGCGACCGGCCTGAACTACGGGAGCGTCTGTAGTACCGACGACTGCTGCTGACTATTCCTATGTAGAGGCCGGTACTCGTCCGGCGCTTGTATGCGGATATATATTCTTCGTGAGAGAATATTCGACGGGTGGTTTCAGCGCTGAAAGGTACTTCGTACCGAGGTACTGGAAGCTTATGGCGACCATCAACGTAGTGGTTCCTGTGATACTCCAATGACGAACGTCGAAGTCGAATACTGTGACCCGTGTGGCTTCATCGACCGCGCAACCGAAACGCAGACGCAGATTCTAGAGTCGTGTGGCGAAACAGTGGACGGTGTCGAACTGGTCCCCGGCGAGGACGGCATCTTCGAAGTTCGAGTCGACGATGTTGTCGTCTTCGACGTCGACGAAATCGAGTACGACCTCACGACGATTATGGAAGGTGTGTGTGGACAACTCTCTGAATGTGATTGTGACCCCAGCGAACTCGTCGACGAGGACACTGACTCTACTGATTGCAGTCCGGGGTGTTGCTGAGTCAGCTCTATACAGATGAGCAAGACTCGTGTCGACGATTTCGACCAGGCTGTGTGCCGGGGAACACATCCGGACGTCGATACAGCGTGCCCACATCTCGCGGCCGGCCAGGACGAAACGGGCCGTGCAGTTGTTGACACACTCGCTCGGCTGGAGACGAGAGTACTCGAAGCAGCGACTGGGAGAGAACAGTTCAAGTGTGATCACTGTGGCTGTCCGCTCGCGAATTTAGAGGGGATGAATCTCGTCCCCGACGGCTGTCCCCGAATACACCTCCACGATAAGTGAGCGCAACAGTTAACAGCGGCCATCCGATTGACGATACTTTCGAGTATCTGTACGCCCTCTAGAGAGTATGACGATGACCGACGTGTCTGGTTGGCAACAATCGTGGCACCAACTGCGGGAGGTCCTCGGCTCGAAGTGGGCGTTCCACGTCCTCCGACTGCTCTCGGATCGAAAATACGGATTCAACGAGATGCAGCGCTCCATTGACGGCGTGACGGCAACGATGCTCTCGCGCCGGCTGAAAGAGCTACAGTGTCACGGCTTCGTCGACAAACATGTCGAGGCGACGACGCCGCCTTCGACGACGTACGAACTGACCGAGGACGGCCGGGAGTTCGTCACGGTTCTAGAACAGATGGAGGGGCTAGTTGATCTCGTGGAGTGCTCTGATGGAAGCGAGTGTGCGTCGACGGCCGACTCGTCGAAGTGCGTGACAGTCCAGTAGTCGGTCCGACCGTTTCCGTCCAGTGTTGACTCGCTCTCCTGCCTTGCCAGCATCGGCCACTCCCGATATCCAGCCAGTTATCTGACCACACCGAACGTACGACGAATGCGCAGGGCGTCCGATGCGAGTTCGACGGGACGCTCTGACAGTCACTACTCTTGATCACGCGGTCTCTCGAAGATGCAATCTAGATCCGCTTGTGAGCGTAATATCGCGGTCTTCACGGTTTTAACTGCAATCCCAACATCGAGTACGTCGGTGACATTACCGGTCACCAGGAGTGGCACGAGCTGTAAGCAGCACAAGAGGCCGATGTTTATCGGCGGCTACGGTAAAAACCGGTAGATCGGACTTTTTCCTTCGTTGATGGGAGACCTCCGGAAGTGAGTGACCGAATTGAGTTTGAATCGCACACTCGGCCGGCCAACATCGAAACGCGTACTCCGGTCTCATGGAATCACCTCGGCGTCGTCGATGACGTGAATTGCGCGTTTCTTCAGCGAAACGCATACCCGGCCCCGATCGGCGAGGCTGAGTCGCTCGTAGACCGGCGTCGGCAGACGTATCTCGACGGGGTCGTCGACGGCGTCGAGGTTGAGCGCGACTACGTAGTCGTCACCCTGATACACCCGTCGCGTAATCGTCCCGGCGAGGACGTTATCCCGCTCATCGACCGGGCGGTCCTCGCGGAGAATCATCACGTACTCTGGCCGGATACAGAAGTAGACGCGCTCACCTGCGACGTCGTACGCGGGAGCCTCGACGACCGCGTCGTCCCAGCCGAGATACAGCGTATTCTCGTCGCGTTCGAGCACGTCCGCCTCAAAGAGGTTGACACTGCCGGTGAACTCCGCAACAAACGTCGATGCCGGCCGCTTGAATATCTCCTCGGCGGTTCCAACCTGCCTGACGGTCCCGTCGCGCATGACTGCGATACGGTCGCCCATCGTCGTCGCCTGGCGCTGGTCGTGGGTGACGTAGACGACGGGAATGTCCAGCTCCGACAGCACGTCCCGCAACTCGAACCGGAGCCGACGCTTGATGGGGGCGTCGAGGTTCGCCAGCGGCTCGTCCAGCAGGAGGGCGTCCGGTTCGGACGCCAGTGCCCGCGCGAGCGAGACCCGCTGGCGCTCACCGCCGGACAGTGTCGAGACGTCCCGGTCAAGGAGATCGGCCACCTCGAGCGTCGTCGCGAGGTCGTCTGCGCGAGCGTCGTCGCCCGCGGCGTAGGCGACGTTCTCGCGGACGTTCATGTGGGGAAAGAGTGCACCGTCTTGGAAGACGTAGACGGCGTTGCGCCGCTCGGGCGGCAGTCCAGTGAGGTCGGTGTCGTTGAGTTCGACGCTGCCACCATCGGCCGACTGGATGCCCGCGACCACAGACAGCAGCGTCGTCTTGCCACAGCCCGACGGCCTAACACCGACAGAATTTCGTCCTGGACGGCGAGGCTCACGGGGCCGAGCTCGAACGCGCCGTATCTCCGTCTGACGTCAGTGAGTTCCAGCATCAGCGCCTCCAGGGGTTGCTTCCGAACGCGTTGATGACCAGCAGTGCTCCCAGAGCAACGCCGACGAGCATGACTGCGACAGGGAACGCCGCGTCCAACCCATCGCTCAGGAACGACCGCCATATCTGGACCGGCAGCGTCCGCGGATAGTATGCCATCATCAACGTCGCGCCGAACTCGCCTATCGCCCGCGCGAACGTCAGCGTGATGTAGATGGATTTCAATATTCGCTCCCATCCAGCCGACTCGGTTTGTGAGCGAGGTCTCTCAGTACTTAGGATATGAGAACCCACGCAGCCCCGAACGCAAGCAGAGACACGGTCAGATTGCCGAGCGCATTCAAGAATGCAGCTCTCTGTTCGCCCTGATCCCAGAGGCTAACGGTCTGAAAGCTAAACGACGAGAATGTCGTGAAGGCCCCACAGAACCCGACGCTCACCAAGAGGAGGATGTCGGAATCACTCACCCTGAAAATGACTGAACCGAGGATGAAGCTCCCGAGTGCGTTTACGACGAGGGTTGCCCACGGGAACGAAGTGGTGTCGATCAGCTGCCCGACCACATAACGCAGAACTGCACCGACTGCCCCGCCAATACTGATGAGGAGGACCTCCATTAGTCATCACCCGGCGTCGGTGGCTGAATTGGGGTAGTAGATGTCTTGGCCACGATTTTTCGACTGGCGAGTACTCCGCCAAACCCGGATGTGTAACTGGCGATAATATATGGGACTGCAAGTTCCGGTTCGGTCAACGCAATATCGGCTACGAACGTGCTGTAGGTGGTAAATGAAGCAAAGAAGCCCGTTCCGAAGACATAACGCAACCGTTTCGTGAGGAACTCATCTGCTCGAGCATCGAAGAGGAGTAACCCGAGTCCGAAGCTCCCGATGGTGTTGACGAGGAGTGTGACCAGGAGTGCGTCGCCCGCTGCTGCCCCGACAGCGTACCGAAGATTCGCACCGACGATTCCACCAAGCGCAATCAATACGATCGCTTCCCCGTGCCGAATGAGTTGTCTCCGTAGCATCTGATGAGCCGGAAGTAGGAGTCATCAGCCGTATCGGCGGTTGGGGAAGGCGGACTCCATCGCCCGTGTTTCACTTCTGTCTCCGGTGAACGGACAATTGAGCTACCCAGCGCTTAAGGGATGGGATTCAGCGTGAACTCCCGCTCTGGCCACTAGTAGTGGCAGGAGAATAGCCTCCGTTCGCGTTCAACATCCCACTGTTCAAGCGCACGCCCAAGGGTGCGCCTCCATCGCCCCCAGTTTGGTTGCGACGGAGATACCGTAACCCGATATTTTTCGCGGCGTTGTAGTCCGCGTGGTTCGCGTACCCACACTTCAGACACTCAAACGCCTCTCCATCACGGTTGTCTAGATTCGTGAACCCACAATGCGAACACCGCCGACTCGTGTTCTCAGGGTCAATCTGCTCGACCGCGATACCGTATTCTTCGGCCTTGTACTCCACGTAGTCGTACAGGTGGTCGAACGCCCATTTGTGCCCCCACGACGCACCAGTCCGTTCACGGATGTCGGTCAACTCCTCGAACGCGATCACCGAACAGTCGTTCTCACGGGCTTCCGCAACGAGGTCGTTGCTGATGCGGTGCAGCATCAATTTGAACCGTCCTTCTTCTTTCTTCCCGACGGACTGGATGTTCTTGTGCGCTCAGCGCGTGCCGCACTGCTGGAGCGAGCCACGGCGTTTCTCGTACTCACGCCGCCAGTGGTTGAACTCGTCGGCCGTCCAGAACGTGCCTGTACTGGTGACCGCAAGGTTGTTCACGCCGAGGTCCACCCCGAGAACCGTTCCGGTCTCGGTGGTCGACTGTTCTGACGTGTCGGACTCCACGTCCGTCTTGCAGTGGACGTGAAGCACCCAATTGCCGTCTCGGTAGTGCAGCTCTGCACCCGTTACTTCATAGTGGTCTGAAAACAGGTACTCCGAGTGCGGCGTATCGCTGTCTTCGTCGGGGAGCACGTAGTCGGCTTCAATACGACCGTCGGTCGTGGCGAGGCTCACGTAATCGTCGTGGAACGTCGCGGTGCGCTTGTCGTAGACGACGTGCGGGCTGGTGAATCGAGGTTTCGACGCCTTCTTGCCGTGCTTCCAGCCGGCGACGATGCTTTTGCAGGCTTCGGCGGCCTTGTTCCGAGCGGCTTGCACGAGGCCACCATTGAAGCCGTCCGTGGCCTCTCGTACGTCGTCGTAGGTTTCGTCGTCCAGCGTTGTTTTGCTTGTGGTGACGTACTCGCCTTGGAATGCGTGGTCAACAACGTACTGTGCCGACCAGAGGAAGGTGTCTACGGTGTCTTCAAGGAGTGCGGCGTCGTTGTTGTCCACGTTAAGTGCAACGGGGACAGTGCGCCGCACTTCCATATTTTATATGTATGAATGGTGATTCTTAAACGTGGGGGCGTCGCCCCGTCATAGTAGCATGGTTTAGTTCCCAGTTGTCGTCTTCATGTTACGTCTAAATCCATGTGTTTTAGTCTCGTACTTTCTATAAATTCACCGTCTCCAGAATGTTGAATTCCCGCTGAAAACCAGGTGTCGGTGTAACTCACCGTTGGAGGAATCAGTAGAGGGCGTCTGATTCAACTGTTTTTCGTGCCCCCGGAGGGTGCGAGGGCTCCATCGAGAGCCCTCGTCCAGAGGTGCCTTCCCGTGAGTCAACAACAGAGTGCTGACAACGTCTCAATCGACGACATTCCAGTCGATATCGCGAACACGCAATCAGGTGACGTCGATCCTACCGACGTTCCTGACGAAATCGAGTCGATCACCCGTGGGCTTGCCGGTGAGCACCCGCCGACGAACCCACTCGTCGTGCTGAAAGCGGCTCGGTGGTGGTACATTCACGGCAAGGGCGGAACGGATCCTGCCTTCCAATGGGCCATCGAGTGGACGCGTCATCTTGCGACCAACACGCCCAGCGACGTCGAGCGGTTCGACCAGTTCCTTGAGTACCTCGTCACGGTCGGCTTCGCTGACGAACGCCACGAACTCCGGTGACTCAAGCCTGTGTTTTGAATTTAAGTTTCGAGCGGTCCTCAATCACTCTCCCCGACATCCAAATCGAGGAACTGGTCGGGCGAATCTGGGACTAACCATGTTGGGACAACGCGTGTGAGGACAACCATTCCCGTCAGTTCGACAAGCGTCTGGGTGACCACAACCGCTGGTGCGAGCGCGTAGCCCGACGGGAGTGCGAGCGCAAGCGGGAGAATAACCAGTGAGTTTCGCGTTACGGAGGTGAACACGAGCGCTCGACTCTCTCCGGCATTCATCCCCAGTACTCCGGCTACTAGCCGTCCGACCAGTGGCATAATGACGAGGAACGCCACGTAGACGGGGACAACCGACGCGATCTGTCCGATCGAATCCTGCACGCGCGGCAGCTGGGAGGCGATGACGACGAACAGTGTCGCCCCCATCATCGGCACCGGCAACCAGCCCATCGCCGATTGCCACGACTGTCCCCTCGGAGAGCGCTCCGCCCAGTATTCGGTCGCCCACGCGAGCGTCAGCGGCAGCGCGATGATGACGACGAACGCCTCGATGAACGGCCCAGCCTCGATAAACTTGGCCACCTGTTGACCCATGAACAGCCAGAGATACAGCGGGAGCAACAGCAGCTGGATGAGCATCAGAGCCGGCGTCGCGGCTGTGATCTGCTCGGCATCACCGTCCGCGAGTTCGGTGAACGTGATGACGTAGTCGATATACGGCGTCAACAACACCATAAACACGCCCACGAGAATGACTGGCTCCTGCGGGAGAAACCGTGTAAGCCCGAACACGACGATAGGGACGACGATGAAGTTCATCCCAAGCGCCGCAGCCATGAACCGGCCATTCCTGAACGCTCGACGAATCCTGACAAACGGGATCTCGAGGAACGTCACGTACAACAGCACCGCGAGCACGGGATTGATGAGCGGTTCCAGAACCGAGCTCGCGCTCGGGAGGCCAAGGCCGACAGCAATTGCGAGGATGACCCCAACGGCGTAGATACCGACTTGATTGTGCTGGATCCACTGTTTCGAGAGCGCGGTCATAGATTTGCTGAGAGACGACCACTGCCGACATCCATCAACCCAGGCCCTCTCATTTTGTAGAGATAGTGGTAGCAGGCGTAAGTCCCCACCGGTGACTAACCAGTAGCAGCAGTACTGCAAGTATCCCCATTGCAGAGTGACTGAAATCGTCAATTTCGGTATAGAGATTGTTTTATACGCCCCTGAGGGGTGCGGCGCGTTCTGAACTGCTGCAGTCGCCGTGAACTCGATTCGGTGAACACAATGGCTACGACTAGTGACTCGTCGGTCTCCTTCGACCAGACCGACACACGATCCGACGAGATGAACAGCACTATCGAACAGTGGATCGACGACCTCGTCGCCGGCGTCGACGACGCGCAGGCCAGCGAAGAGCTCCAGGAGTGGCTCGACGTTCAGAGTCGGTTCCACGACTACTCCTACCGGAACACGCTCCTCATCAAGCGGCAGTGTCCCGAGGCATCTCGCGTGGCGGGCTACCGGACGTGGCAGGAGGAGTTCGACCGTCACGTCACGGAAGGCGAGTCAGCCATCTGGATCTGGGCGCCGATCATCACGAAGCAGTGTCCGGAGTGCGAGAACTCGCCGAGCTACCACGAGGACAGTGACTGTGAGTACGACGAGACGCCGCCCGAGGAGTGGTCGAAAGGCCTCGTCGGATTCAAACCGACCGCCGTCTTCGATATCTCCCAGACCGAGGGTGAGCCGCTTCCCGAGTTAGAGACGGAGGCAACTGGCGACGCTGAGGACCTCGTACCTGCGCTCACAGACGCGGCGGATGACCTCGGTGTGACGGTGCGCATCGTCGACGGTGCCGAGTGGGAGCATGGCGATGCTAAGGGTGTCTGTACGCAGCGGAGTGTCCACGATCTCATGCCGGTCGTCAAGGCGAAAGCTCGCCCGAACAAGGCCGACCTCGCGGTCACGCTGATTCACGAATGCGCGCACGCGCTCCTCCATTTCGACGTCGACGACGGGGCCGAACGATCCAAACGCGAGGTCGAAGCGGAGGCCGTCGCGTACATCGTCGGCCGGTATTTCGGACTGGATACGAGCGGGTCGGCGTTCTATCTCGCCGCGTGGCACGACGACGATCCCGAGGTGATCCAGGATCGTCTCGGCCGGATTAGTTCGACCGCGCAGAAGATCATCGGGGCGATCGACGAGGGCTAAACACCCCTTCCCCAGGCTGTTAACCAACGTCTTGATTACTATTCACACTCTGTTGGTTAATTCGTTTAGCATTCGATCCTGTGTGTTTCGATCGGTCCCAAGACATAGCCCACCGACAGTCGATATTAGGATTCAGAACCGATTCGGCGCTGCTGGTCACGGAGGAACTCGACGACAGCATCGATATCCTGGTCGGGAACCGTTTGCTGTTCGAAGACCCCTTTGAATGCGTCCGCGAAATCCTCCGACGTGAGTCGGTCGAGGACAGTCTCGATGCGACCAGCGAGCTTCTTGGATTTGCCGCGATGCAGGTGGGTCGCGATCCGGTCGAAATCCGCGCCAGCAGCAAGCACCACCAGATCTCGGGAGTCTGCCTTGCGGCCACTGTGGAGTTTCACTGCAAACAACAATTCCCGTTCCGGGATCCTGGCTGTTATCGGGCGGCCGGTTCGCAGTTCCTCGATGACAGAGTGCTGGGCTAGATAGCGATACGACCACTCGGCCTCCGTCTGGCGGCAACCAAGCACGTCGACCATCGCGTCGAACCGAACCGAATTCCCGATGTCTTTCGTAAACCGGATAGTACGGCCCTCGTAGAGCTCGTTTCGCTCGACATCGGCCGTTTTCTCGTAGCCGCGGTCGGTGAGAAGGTCGGTGTAGTCGTCGACCGCTTGTGCCGGGATGACGACGTCGACGTCCGTCGTGAAGCGCTGATTGAACGCCGCGATCGCCCACCCACCGACGAGCACGTACGGCAGGTCAGCGTCAATGACTGCCTCCAGAGTGTCCAGCAATTCGTCTTCGCGTTCACCGAGACTCATGCATTGAGACGCGGATCCTCGTGGGACGCGTCGATATCGCGGTCGTACTCGTCGGCGATCATCTCCAACGCCGGCTCGTAGTTCACCCGGTACTCCATCATATGGTCGATCGTCTCGTCCAACGAAATGACCGGATTGCCATCGACCCACTCGGGAGTGATCTCCCCACTCGTCGGGAACAACACGTACGAGACGGTCGCGTCGTAGTCGCTCGCATCCGGCCGCTCTTCAATCCGGCTCGGAATCCCGAACTCATCAAAGAACGCCGTCCACTGTTCGACGTCCTGATCGGCGACCTGGATGAAGATCGGATAGTCGTCGTGGCCGCGGGCGATCTGATAGCCGCCGTGGGTCCAGACGTAGACGCCGTCGATTTTCGTGTACGCAAAGGGCATCCCGGCGAAGTGCGGAATGACGTAGCCGTCGTCGATCGAGGGGGGAACAGCGCGAGAGATGGCCGCGACGAGATCGTAGTAGCGATCCCTGACAGCGTAATTCTCGATGTAAACGCCGTCCTCACGCCGGATGAAGCCTGCGTCCTCCAACCGCTCGATCCAGTCGTAGACCCACGAGTAGGAGCCGTCGATCTTCTGGGCGATTCGCCGGATCGAGTCACCCGGCCGGGCCGCGACCATGATCTTCGCCGCGGTCTCGTCGACGTACTCCATCATCGCTAGTTATTGGTATCGCATCTAACGGTATTAGTCTTGTCCCCCGTATTCCCTATAAAATTATCTCTATACAGATATACCATTCTTGGCTCCGGTAATCCGATCCGGCTCAGAATTTGAGCGGAGATGAATTAACCAACAGAGGATACGATGGATCGCTATTCGTTGGTTAAGTTTTTCAGCGCCCGCCGAAGGGCGGAGGCGCACTCCTGTCTCCACCGACCTATGACCGACCGATATCTAACGACCGTTCTCGACGAGGCAGAGCGAGTCGCAGAGCACCATGAGCAGGTCGCCCAATCTTCGGACCATCCGGAACACGAGTATCTCAGGTACGCCGTCCTTCGGCTGCTCGAAGGAGAGGCTGACGACACATCGGTGGAAGTACCGCAGGTTGACGGCGTGACTGTCGGCTACGGAGAGGACGACGCGATGTGCAACAGTTGGGACGACGACGTCGAGTGGTGGGAGACGGTTCCGCCGCAGGAGGAGTGTACTCGGTTCCGGGTGTTCTACCCCGACGAGTACGACGCTGTTCCGCGAGTCATCGTCGACGTGATGGCAGCACTCGGGGCGTGGCGTGTCTGGACTGGGAGCGCTGCCGCCTGTGGCTCCTACGACCATCGCGAGCGGCGGGAAGTCCACTATCTGTGGCCGGAGGGCCATCCAGTTGAGGCCCTGCTTGCGGATCGTCTCCAGGATCCCAAGGCTGCGGTTGCTCCAGACGGCGGCCGCACCGGCGACGTACGCGATCGGATGGTCGTCACGGAGCACTCAACCCAGCACGACGACCTCGAGCCGCGAACCAGACGTGCCGTCGACGAATCGATGGCCGTCTCGCTGCTCGAAAAGGGTGGCCGCTATGAGGTCCGATCGGCGTCCGGAAACTGGTATGAAGTCGACGTGATCAGCGAGTCGTGTACGTGTCCAGACTGGCGGAAGCGTACGCCCGAGGGCGGCTGTAAACACCTCCGGCGAGTCGATCAGGAGATCAAGCAGGGGCAGGTCCCACGACCTGATGGGCGCCTCCCCTCGAACTCGTAGATTCGTTCAGAGTTCGAGGATGCTCGAAGGGCTGTAACATCAGACGAAACTCCTTGATGGAGAGTTTCGAGTATTGATACAGCTGCTTGAGAACCGGTGAGAGCCGTTGGTAGCGGCTTAACCAACAAAACTATGCAGTTTGCGCCTTTGTTGGTTAACACAGATCGGCCCATGTCCTACGAGCCACCGACGCCCCCAGCGGACCTCCCCACCGACGTCATCGACACACCCAACGACTATTCACCCGAGCTGCTCCGAGACGTTGCCCACTATGCCGAGGACCTCGCCGAGCATCGCGAGCGCCAGGCCCGCCTTGCCGAAGCGGAGGAGGAAGACGAGATCGACGAGCGACCCGATGACCTCCCCGATGATGTCCCGACGAAGGCGACGATCACGATCAAGGAGATCAACGATAACCGCTACTACTACTGGCAGTGGCGGGAAGGAGATCGCGTCAAATCAAAGTACAAATCCCCAGTGAATCCGGACGAGTAGACGGACTAGTACCTCAGTCGGATGGCCAGTTGTTCGGGGAGACACCCCGTCTGCGAAGTGAAAGACGCAGGGTACGGGAGAAGTCCCGAGTTGATGAGTGAGGATCCGGTCACTGTCGACGAACTCGTCGAGAAAGCCGACGAGTATCTGCACGAAGCCTCACCCACACCGGAAGAATACGAAGCGCTGAAACAGAGTGTTGCGGAGCTCACGCCGATCTTCTCAGCTGAGAATTCGTACTTTGTCCTCGGCAGCTACGGGAAACCCGAAATCCGTCCTCTCCAGCTCGTAAAAGATCGCCTCAACCGACAGCCCGGTGCGTACGCGTTCCTGATGATCGACATTCGAAGCGAGTGGACGAATACCTACCTCAAGTTCCGGCTGCTCGCCGATCATACAGACGTCATCCTGGGCGTCACCGAACACGCCCAGGGCTGCTTCCTCGTCGAGCAGGGCTACTTCACAGCCCTTGAGGAGTACTTCGCGAAGACGCACGTGTTCAAACACGACGTACAATACGATAGATGTGGACGCGATCGACACAAACGTAGCCGTCGAGAGTCCCTACAGTGGAATGCAGACCGCGATCTTCGAGATGCTCAACGATGCTAGGCGTCTCTGCCGGTGGACGACTGAGGACGACCTCGTCGAGTGTACCGAGGCTCTCGTGAGTGATCAGGAATACCCGTAGACAGAGACGAATCGGTTACTCCCACCCCCGACGTTTCTGTCGTTTCTCCACGAAATCCTGTTCACCGATGGCCCAGACAACGAATGAACTCGAACAGGAAGACATCCCCCGTTTTCGAGTAGTAAGTGCGGGGTGAATCCGTGCAAGATTGGGTCTTCGAACCACGAACCCTTACGCGATAAGTAGCCCACTGAAGAGCGATTGCAAATGCTCGTAAATGAAATTTCGTTTAAATGCTGTCAGACACTCCACTATTGCCAGTAAAATCGGAGGACAAGACGCTATTTGATGAAATTGGCAACGGTGGTCCTGATAGTAACTAGTCGGATTGATTAGAACAAGGAAGTTACTGGCAACACCGGAGAGGGTACTGGAGAAACTGGCACTGACGGTTGCGCGGTTACTGGCAAAAGTGGAGAGGGTATTGGCAGTACTGGTGTTGGCGGTTGAGAAGTCACTCCAGAACCCGATGCCGCTTGGCAGTTTCACGAATGTCGTTGAGCTCACCTAGTTCGCTCTCGAGTGCGTCGAGGGCCGACGACAGAGAGACATCAAGCTCGTATTCGTTGTAGTTCCCGCGTCCACTCGACGAGTCGACCAACCGTAAGATCCCGTGGAGGCTCAAATCCGACAGGTGGTCGTGTACTCGCCTGCGTTTCAGTGGTTCACTGCCGTGATTACGAAGAACCTCTCGATAGCGCTCATAGATCAGTTTCGTCCGTTCGGGTGTTTCTCCCTCTGCCGCTAGCTGACAGACAGTCAGCAATACATATTGCCCCTGCCGGGTCAACGAATGCATCCCTTCGACAACCTGTTGTCGTTGGATCTGATGCTCGGCCTCCCGAACGTGGTCTTCGGTGATTTTCGCCTCTCCACCCGCCATCGCGTCGTTCTCGGCGATATCAGCTGCTTTCCGGAGTAACCGTAATGCCTGCCGAGCAGATCCCGAGTCCTGTGCAGAGAATGCTGCGCACAATGGGATTACATCTGATTCGAGGACATCGTCGTAGAGCGCGATATCGGCTCGGTGCTTGAGAATATTCTGCAGTTCAGTCGCGTCGTACGGAGGGAACAAGATTTCCTCCTCGCAGAGCGTATCCTTGACCTTCGGAGAGAGGTTTTCGCGGAATTTGAAATCATTCGAGATGCCGACTACACCTAATTTCACATCGAGATCCAGCTGTGAGCGTGCTCGCGGGAGTTCGTACAAGATATCGTCATCCGATCCGATATTATCGATCTCGTCCAAGACCACGAGAATCGTCCCACCGACCGACTCGAGGTCATTGTAGAGTTCGTTGAAGATACGCTTTTGCTGATATCCGGTTTCACTCATGGGTTCGCGTGGAGACGAGACAGTAGTGAGAGGATGGGATGGAGAGCGAATCTCGTTCACGAGATTGACCGCTACCTGATAGGATGTGGTGCAACCAGTACAGTTGAGTTCGATAACGTTGAGATCGACGTCATCATATTCTTCGGCAGATTCCTGCAGCTCCTCAAGAAGATCGTGCGTCGCAGCTGTCTTCCCAACGCCGGTAACGCCATAAAGAAAGACGTTGTTCGGTTGCCAGCCCTGAATGACGGGACGGAGAGCGGCCGCATATTCGTCGAGTTCTTCATCCCGCTCCTCGAGCGTCTCTGGCTGATAATCATCTCGGAGGACGTCTTTGTCCTGGATGATGAACGATTCTCGATTGAATCGGCCCATAGGCGGACCCAAGACGAAGAACCATCATAAAACCAGGGGTTCCAGTATCACCACTAACCTACCACTCGAACCAGTTATGCCAGTATCGCATCTACTTATAAAACACACACACTCCACTATTGCCAGTAAACCTTCGCAACAACTGGAGGGGGTCGTTGACCCCCTCTCTAGTCAGCGATACTTTTATTATAATAGGCGTAAAACCAAAACCGTACTAGCGGAAACGCAAATAGCTGTAGTGGGTGGAGTAATAGTAACTAGACTAGAGACGTGACAGCTTCTGCCCTCCCGTCTCGTTACTGGCAATAGTGGAGTGAGAGAGGTACTTAAGCAACGGTATTATTGGCAATACTGGCAACTCTGGTCGCCCTCTCCCTGCTTCCATCGTTGCCTGCCCGATATTCCAGCTGAAATATACCCTTCCCGACACCAACCGATCGATGACCGTGGACCTCTTTCCACATGTTTCGCTCGTTCCCACTTCCCGATGATGACCGTTTCTGAATCTACAGATAAGCAACGAGTGCCTCGGGATCGGCCGGAAGACGTAGTCTTCTGAGATAACGAGAGAGCAACGCTCTCTTGAACCACTTGACCCCGAGGGTGAAGCCGACACTTAGACGTGTTCTGTTCGTTCGATATACCGTTCAATCCTCTCCGTTGAGACAGTTCCCGCAGTCCCGATATAGTACGAACGTTCCCAGAACCCACTGCCCAACAGATACTCCTCCAAAGTACACTTAGATGGAGCCGGGTTGTCAGTGTCACACGCTCCAGGCTCCAAATATGCCATCGGAACATCAGACCCTTGGAGTCTGTCCGGAATGCGGAGCGGACATCCCTTCCGGGTCAGTGCTCCTTGAGTACGAGCAAGAGGGAGAGCGGTCAGTCTATGCGGAGTGCCCGGACTGCGTCGAACCAGTACACCCAGCGTAGTCGTGGTAACACGGCACATTCCTTAAGGACCTGTCCGCCGAATCTTCTACTATGTCATTCGACCAGCTCGCCGAGATATTCATCGGCCTTTACGCAGCGACGTTCCTGGGCATGCGAGTGAACTTCATCTTCAGTGTCATCCGCAAGACCTGCAGTTACCTGGGTGTACTCCCAGAACGATGGGAGAACGAGCCATACCCGAACCAGCGGGTCTTTCCGAAGTTCATAGACATAATCATCGAGAAAGGTGCACTCGACACCAAGAACAGGGTGGCGTACTATATCGGTCTTGGTGCGATTGTAACGGGTCTTGCTATTGGAGTCGAGGTTACGTTAATCGGAGCCTCGACCGGAGTATCCATTCTAGCATACCAGACCTTCGGGGTCGCACCAGACCTCGTTAGCATCTACCAGCAAATCGTCATCGTAACTGTTCTACTCACGATCGGAGCGATGACCTACGGGACTCAGAAATTCCAGCAAGACCCAGTTCGATAGAGCTGTTCGTTCTCTTCGGGATTATCTTAGCAAGAGTCTCCCCAATTCGGATGTGATTTAATCTCTTCACGAACAGGCTCAACATCTTCTTCCTCGTCGATACCAAGCAAAGAGAGCACAGACTGTCTCGTTTTCTGCCCGAAGGCGTGATTATTCCCTCCTACTTTCGGACCTCTACGCTCGAAGTTACCGACGCTTTGCCCAAACTCACTTTTTCGCCACTGGTTTTTCACAGGGACGACTTTGTACTCAGCTAAGCATTTAACCAGTTTCTGACGGTCAGACGTATTGAGTGCCTCTTTCACATCGAAGAGGAACTGATTACTACCAGACCCAGAAGACAGGTCGAATCCAGCCATATAGTAGTTCTCGTCAACCAGTTGTCTTAATCTTGGTGGAAGTTTGACTCAGGCACCTTCCCTTGGCACGCAGGCACGGGGTTGACGTCCGAGTCGCGCTTGGTCTTGGTCTGGTTGAGCGCGAGGACGAGACAGAGGCTCCCCAAGGAGAGTTTATCTCCCCTTGAAATTTCCCAGTGCCCTTTCGAGTACTGGTCCGAAAATGACCCGTGCCGTACCGTGCATCCAACGTCGTCTTGTCGCACGTTCGGGGCAACGCTGGGGTTCGCACCCTGCCGTTAGAATCTTGGCTCCTACTGTGGAATGGTTTACTCCCGATTATCGCTCCCAGTTCGGAGTTACCCCGACTTCGCTCGCAGCGGCTGTATCCTATTGTGTTTCCCCGAATCTAGCATTCGGGGAAACGGAACTGGATGTCCTGCGAGACGTGAAGACGTCGGATACTGGATTGGAACCAACCGAGGTCCTACCACCGGGGAACCCTCCATAGGATTCGCCTCGGGGACTCGAGCCGTTGCCTGGCCAAAGGCAGGTCCGAGCTTCGTACTTACCTAACCCTACGCCGTCTCCCCCCTTATCTTTATTGCCGGGATTGCAGTTGTATTCGCAAGATAGCGTGCAGTTTGTACTATTCGAGAGTATAGTTGAGAGGGTGGCACAAAGTGGCCTCCCTCCTCGGGCCGAATGGACCCTTACCTTTGGCCAGGCAACGGTACTCATTACTACGGGTTGAACCGACTTATCTCGCGGGGGAAACCTACACGACCCTCGGATTTGTAGAAGGTTCTGAGAGCGCCCTGACGCTACTATGAACGAGAACGCCCGTTACCCCCAAGGTGAAGAGCAAGAGGTCTGTGCCATCTGCAACAAGCCGCTGTACGGGATTGCACTGCCGCTTACGGCTAACTACGTGAACGTCGTCTGCAAGGAGTGCGAGCGTCGAGCAGTGAATGAGGACGGTGAGGAGCCAAAGCACGGAGCTGCATATCGAGAGAAGTTGAAAGCCGAGAGTGACGATCCGGAGTCCGTGAATGTTTCTTCAGACGATGGTGAGAATCCCGTGTTTATTGATGGATACAAGTGCTGGCGTCGGTACAAGTTCGGCGGCTACATTACGCGGCTCGATGAGTTTGACTGCGACGATATCTGGGAGTTTCGGGAGAAGCACGGGGCCTGAACCCTACTCTTCCAGCTTCTTGTCTAGAATGAGGATTATGAGTCGCTCTCCCACCCATTCCTCGGTCCCGATGTTGATTCCACCATCCTGTTGGACGAAGGACTGAGTGCGCTTTTTCTCGTTCTGGTTGTACGATGTCGTCTTAATCTGGCCACCATCCTCGAAGGGTGCCCATGCAACAAGGTGGCCACCATATTTGCTTTCTACGCCAGCATACCCACTGTCGCCAACTACACTCGTTTCTGTATCGATTATATCTGCGTCTATTGGGCCGTCAAACCTCGATTCAAGGTTGTGGTTCTTGTTTGGCATCGTTTCACTTGTCATAGATTCTGTAAGTACAGATAAAACTGGCGGTAGAATGGATATAGGGTCAGAATACTGCGTTTCAGGAGATCATAACCCTTCTAAACAAGGCTAACAGCGTGGTAGTCGGTTACTCCCCATCGAACAGACGCTCGCCTGTCTCGGAAGGCAGACCCCCAACTACAATTTCGTGGTGGACTCGGTCGATATTGTAGTGTGTCCGATGGAGCTCGACGTCGTTGGTCTCAGTATCTAGAACTGCATACGCAGCATGTGGGTCGCCATCTCGAGGCTGTCCCACACTACCTGGATTGACGATGAGCCGATCGTCGACGGTCGTTTTGTGTTGAATGTGGGTGTGACCAAGAACGAGACCCCGATAGTCATCGAGGAAAATTCGGAGCTGCTCAAATTGTTCTGGGTAGACGTACTCTCCACGAGTACTCGGGTGGGAATGCACTAGCAGGTAGTCTCCACCCCCGAAGGTCTCTGTTGGTGGGAGGTCCTGTAGCCACTGCCGTTGAGAGTCCGTGAGCTCGTTCTGAGCGTACTCGAGTCCCGCATACGCCATCTGGTTCGCCCGATATCTATCCGGGTTCTCGACTGCCCTATCGTGGTTTCCCTGGACAGTAACGGACGCGACCTCCTGTACTCGCTCAACACAGGCACTTGGCGTTGTTTAGACGCCCGAACTCAGCGGGTTGACCCCTCGATTACGCGTTCGATGTTTCGCACCGCTGATTTCATGACAAGTTCTCGGAACTGACCAAACCACGTTCTCGCCCACAGCGTCTCATCGTATCGCTGGCGCAATCCGAAAAACACTGATTCAGCGTTTGAGCGCTGATTATAGCCCCGATCGTGAATGAGTAAATTCCTCGCCCATCCCCGAAAACCGGGGCCGCGCTGCGGAATCAGCGGTGTGATATTTTCAGACCGTAATTTCGTCCGAAGCGCTTCCCAGTCGTATCCCTTATCGGCCGCCACAGCCGTCAAGTCGTCGAGATTCCGCACCAGCACTTGCCAGCCGACCTGTGTATCGTGCGGTTGTTTCGTCGAACAGTGTATATCTAGGATCGCACTTGTTTCGCAATCGATGAGCAGCGTGGTCTTCACCGCCTCAAACGTGTAGTCTGTCCGTTTCGCGTAGTGCTGGCTAGCTTGGACACGATCCACGCCGGTTGCGTCGATTGCTTGGATATCTCCGAGTTCGTACAGTTCAGCCGACGCGTCGAGAATCGCTCGCCACCGCTTCATCGGGATCTCCTGCTTCCGCGCACAGATCGTGGAGAAGTGAGGAAGCGTCTCAACCGTCAAATCGAGTGTTTCTGCAACTCTCGGCATTTCTCGCAGAACGTCCATTAGTTTCCGGTAATCGTGATTGAGGTACTCTTTGAAGGCCTGAACAGCGAGAATCACCCAGTCGGCATACCCGTCTTTTCCGGGTCGGTATGCCGGAGCTGGCTCGCCAGCGACGGCTTTTTTGGCGAGCGATACAACCGTCTTTGCGAAGCGGGAGGTCTTGGTTTGCACACCCAATCCGTCCCGCTTCAGTTCCTAGTAGATTTGGTACTTCTCCGAAGCTACTAGCAAAGCGATACTAGTAATACAGCCTCCAGACTGACCGAGTCTCCCCGTCTAAACAAGGCCCAGGCACTTGGCATCGGATTGTACCCAACAACATCGCCTGCACACACGACCTCGTCTACAGGTGGCATATCGACCAGAACAGCCTCTAATGCAGGCAGGTTAGCGTGGATATCTGAGATAAGGCCAATCTTCACTGGTTTGGAGTACGGCGGACGACGTCTTAGTGTCTACTCCCAGTGCTTCGACTCGAAGTGGTCAACTACAGCCTCGGTCGGTGTCTTGCTGCCGAAGGTGTCTATCTCTTCGTCGCATACGTGACACTTCATACCTGAGATTACCCCGGTGTCGCAGTTAAACGATTGCCCTTCTGTTGTGGGTTATAATAGATGAGTGTGAGAAGTCTATCGACGTCGGCTACGTATAGCCCCTAGAGAATCCGAATCCCAAGCAGGCCGTGAGACATCTACAGACGCTCTCTTCTTACCGATTGTATTGCTAACTCGGTTACTGGGCGTACACTCTTGTGAAGTGGCTATGATGTTCGGGTATGGACTGGGAGACACACAACGAGTGGGCGCAAAAGATGGGCATCTCGGAAGAGGCGGCCCAGTACGTGAATCGAATTATCGACGACATAGGCGAGCTCCCGGATGACTACGTGAGTGCAGTAAAGGACCGTGCAAGGGGCATCCAACAGGATCGGGGAGCGAAGAAGGGGAACAGTGCCCTACACATGGTGATTGCCGACAGCACCATGGACCACGACTCCTCCAGACAGAAGACAACGGACGCTGATATGGCGGCCGAGATCGAGCATGGTCACCTGAAGCAGAAAGGTGAGGAGTACGTCGCAGCGTGGTATCTCCACCACCATCTCGACTACCTGTCTGAGGAGCGTAACTCTGGGAAATCCCTGGGTGAACTACTTGAGGAACACAAGGAGAAGTATCCGAACACGTACTCAGACACAGTCGCCACATTCCTTCGTGAGAACAAGGGTGCAATTGAGAACGAACTGAGTCTGTAGTACTCAAGTGTAGTATTTTATGAGAGGGATTCTAGATTATGGGTAAGAATGGACGAGCTGGAATTTGCCCTTGAGAATATCGATGGAGCGTCCTTTGAGGACTTCGCGATGGCGTTCCTCCGAGCTGATGGATATGATGTCCACGAGAGTGGTGGATCGGGTGCAGATGGTGGGTGGGATGCCCGTTTAGAGATTGGGAGTAACGAGGGTATTGTCCACGCAAGTACCCAGGGCCGGTGGAAGCGAAAGCTGCGGGCAGATGCGGAGAAAGTCAAATCGCTAGAGGAGACTCGCGGAAAGGACTACGACCTCCTTGTGTTCGTGACGAACCAAGATATCCAAGGAGCACAAGAGTTAGCGATGGAAGACGAGATTGAGGAGGAGTACGGATGGCGATTGAAGATTATTCATCGGAAGAACATCCTCGGCGAGCTACGTCAGAACGAACCGGATCTGGCTGAGGAATTTCTTGATATCGATCTCCAACGCGACCACGACCATCTCGCCAAAATAGAAGATCTTCGGGACGAACGACTGACAAAGATTGAGAGCCGAAGCGGGTATGCTGAAGATCTTGCCGATGGGCCTACTGTAGTATTCCATATCATCCCGAACGGAATATTCTCGAAGCATAAAGTCCGATCTGCAGACGATATCCCCACTCCATCTGTATTCTTCGACTTAGTCAGTGGCCATCCGGAAACACGAGGGAAGTACAAAATCACGTATGGTCAGGATGGCACTCTCGACGAACAGTCGGGGTATGGCGTTCTTCGAAACGATGGTCTCTACGAATCGGTCACCACTTCTGCTATCATGCCGGGTGGCCGAGATGATTTGTGGATTCGAGGTGGTGTGGCATCGAGTGGTGTTGGAATTGACCCTTCCGTTGTAATTACTGCGAATCGAACACTCAATAATTTATCCGAGATGGGATTCTCGGGGACTGCGTTCGCATCACTGACGTTCCTTGATGCAAAGGATGTGAAGCTCGAAACGGAGCAGGCCCGTCGAGGACTCCCGAGAGGTGGCATGCACATGTTGGATACAGACTTCTATACAACAGAACTCTACCCCGTGCAGATCGG
The DNA here is from genome assembly GCF_029814175.1 of Halospeciosus flavus. Classification (GTDB taxonomy): domain Archaea; phylum Halobacteriota; class Halobacteria; order Halobacteriales; family Halobacteriaceae; genus Halospeciosus; species Halospeciosus flavus. Next base: position 223,098 of record NZ_CP122313.1, read on the forward strand.
GAGTGATGAGAATATCGAGAACCTCGAACCCCTTCTCTCGGAAGTCTGGCGGCAATTCGGTCACGAGAACGGCACACCGAACATCGAAGATGGAAAATGGGACAGTAGTTCAGTTCGTGTCCGTCAGGAGATGTTGCTCGAGGAAGGTGATCTATGAGATCGGTGTGTGATGGGGCAAGAAGTCAAGTACGATTAGTATCAAACATGGGATAATGGCTGACGACGATTCTGAGGATAACTCTAATTCAGATGGAACGGGAGGTCTGGATCCAGAAACTCGCGTAAAATTGCAAACTGTCTACCAACCAGGAGCGTGTCATAGAACTCTTCACATACTATGGTCAGTTTGAGTACTATTATAGCAGGTTACTTGCTTAGATACGCGTGCACTAGGTGCACAACGTTTAGAACCGGTTAGAGTGTGCCCTTTCGTTTCCGAATAATGATTTCTCGCACCCGTTCAACGTGGTTCGTCTCGGATTGAACGAATGCTGTGAGGATGGCTTCGACGATCTCGGAGCGGCTGACTCCGAGATCGTCACACTCAGCGACCAGTTCATCCACTTCTCGCACGATCTCCTCGTCAACAGCGACTCCAAACTTCTCTTTCGCCATAGCTACAACAAGCTAAGAACAGCGTGCACCAAGTGTACGGCGCTTCTAATTCGTTACAGCTGATTCAGCAAATCATGAGACCTCTTCTATGACACCCTCTCGTTGATAATGGATAGTGTTTGTTGGCACTGTCTAGTTGAGTTAGTTTGAGAAGTGAGCAGGTCGTTGAGTGAAGTGGTTAGACGCTCGCAGACCTGCTCAGCGAGAGCTATGACCCGGGTTTAGAAGAATTTTGGGAGAACGAACGGACGGCAACGCCCGTTAGGGCGTTCGCCGTCCGCCTCCACCAGACCGGTTGTTCGCTTCGAGAAACAACAACAATCTTAGCAGAATTAGGCGTGAAACGCTCTCATGGAGCGGTTTGGAACTGGGTCCATCGGTTATCTGACAGCGACTGCGACCCGCCTGAGGCGCAGCCGAAGCGGGTCGCCGTTGACGAGACTGCTGTCAAGATTAATGGCGAGTGGTCTTGGCTGTATGCTGCAATAGACATCGACACAAAGTTGATTCTCGATGTCGCGTTGTTTGGGCGGCATGGCACCGATCTAGCGGCTGCGTTTCTGCAGAAACTCCGCGAGAAACATGATCTCTCAGAGGCCGAGTTTCTCGTCGATCAATTCGGCTATCGGACTGCCCTTTCTCGATTCGGATTGAGCGGTCGGGTCAACTATCCCGATCGAAACCTGATCGAAACGTGGTTTCACACGCTCAAAATACGGCTCGACCGCTTCCATACTCCGTGGGTGGGCAGTCGGTCAAGCGTCCGCGAGTGGCTTGAAAAGTTCATGCATTACTACAACCGACAAAGACCGCATCAAGCTCTCGATGGAAAAACGCCGATCGAGGAACCCCAGAACTAGACAGTGCCTCTTGACCAACATCACCGAGTACGAAGAACTCGCACCGCTTCACTCCGGGGAGACAATAGAGGGATACCTCCCGGAAAACGAAAACGTGGCAAAGTCCTTGGCCGCCCATGCTGACGCTACCGATTGTATCTTCTTCGAAGGAGCACTACCGATCAACCAGGTGGAGTTGTAAGGGTCGAACCAATTGAGATAGACGCGGTTATCGTGGACTTGCCGCATGTGGTTCCGGGGTATTATGCCTCCGGAATTGAGCCTGTTTTCTTCACAGTTGAGGCAGCGATCGAAGATGCAATCCGGGACGGAGAGCCCACTGAAGCAGAGTGGGTGCCGATGTCCGAACAGCAACAAGAAGAGTTCCTTGAACAGCAGAAACAGGAATTCCGGAAGCAGAATAATATCCAATACGAGGTTGATCAAGCGATGCGTATTGAATTAATCGCCGTTGAACGGCCTCGGTGAATCTATTTTCCGGGCTCTTCCGCTGTTACGCGGAAGGAATATCAGTCGGTATTAGCCGGATTCATCGGCGTAACAAGAATTTGTTTGCGGCTGAGGATTGCAACAGAGCCTGAGTTGATAGTATTGAGAACCTTTCCGGTTTGAAGGGCGTATCTTTGTGTGCGCTCGCTTACGCTATTTTTGTCGAGAGATGAGGAGTTTTCCTGTTGTGGTTAACTCGACAACCTTCGTTTTTCCGTGTGTTTCGGATGTGACGAGGCCCTGTCGTTCGAGAAGTTTCACGTGTCGGGTGATGGTGCTCTTTGAGACGTTGGCGGCGTCGGTGATGGTCGTTAGTGAGACTGGGGTGTCGAGTTTGCTGATAGTCTCGAGAGTCGATTGGGCTTGGGCGGGTGCGTTTGCGGTAAGGTCGGGCAGGGTTCGTTCCCGGACTTCACCATCGATATCACTGAATTGGTAGCTGGAGTGGATCTGGTCTGTCCGTGAGAGAGCAGCGACGGTAAGGGGTAGGAAGATATCACGGGCGCCACCGCCAAAGATGACGACGACTTCTCCATCCGCTTCGTCGATGAGCGATCCACAGAGCCCGATTGCGGTTTCGAAGTCGTCATGCGGAACTGCTGTTTTCTGAAGGTCGATTTCCGGTTCGACTTGTTCGACCATTCGGCGAACGTCGCCAATAGCCTGTTCACTCCGATTATCGTCTGTACTTGAGGTCGGGACGAGGAGTTCAATATGGGTTTCGCGCTCGATGCCTTGGCTGAGGATTGGGCGTGTTACGCGGGCGCTATCGTATCCGAGTGGCGCGATATATGTTCGCATTATGTTGGTTTGCCCTGCGCGCCATACATTACTGTTGCGTGTCAGCGAAACAGTTCGGGACTGGTGGTTTGTTGCTCGGCGACTGTTTGGATAATGCCTTAGTCGCACATCTAACAATTAGATTCCACTCGATTCTAGCCCGGAATTTGTGGGATTGAGAGGCGTCGTCTGTTTAGTCCTGCAACAATAATAACCAATCCGACAGTGCTAATACGGGGAGTATGCTACGTGCTCTCACAAACCGCCATCTCGAAACGAGGAATTAAACGGTGACTAAATCGCAACACAGAGAAGCGAACGATAATACTAACTGTGAAGTTATGACAGACCCTTCACAAGGCGAACACATGGCCAATACGCCCCCAATTGAGGACATCCTCCAGACGACCGCACCAACGGTCATCATCCGCGATCCCCAACTTCAGAAACGCGCCCAACACGCACGGGCACAACTCCGAAGCATCCCCTTCTTCGATGAACTTGGCGTCAACACCGTCATTCACGCAGATGTCTACGATAATGACTTCAAACTCATCGACTACACCCATCACTCCTCACAGGACATCTCGGCTGCCGCGGATAGCGTTGAGTTCCCTCTCGTCCACATCACAACTCAACAGGGACTCCAAGAATACGGTGAGGAAAACCTCGTCCACGAACTTCTCGAACGCTCTGTCGAAGAACAAGAGCGCTACATCCTCGTCACCGATACGACGTCACCGCGTCTCCCGACATACATGCCGAAACCGGGCCGGTCGGTCGTGGATGACTACGATGTCGCTGTAAAAGACTACGAAACCCTCTCGAATCGATATCTTGAGGACTACGTCGACTCCGCGCTTCCAGCGTCGACGACGCGGAACCTCCACTATCACCGCGCGTCCGAATACCACAAGCACCACGACGCACCCGCTGACAGCCTCGAGAGTATCTATGACTACACGCGCGCCCCTACCGGCAGTCCCGTCTGGGAGTCACTCTACTATTTCATCGAACACGACCTCGAAAACGTCCTCAACGACTATTCGGAGCGAATCCGTGACGCCCTCCGGTCATGGACTGAACGCGGCGAAACACAGAAAATTGCAAATCAGATGCTCGATGCACTCCGCCGATGTGACTTCGAGAAAGCACAGCTCGAAGACTACCAGCAGACCAACCCCAACCTACGCTAATCATGGCCGACTACCAGTACGCCTCAAACAAACCTGACCGAACACTAATCAACTACAATACCGTTCGTGCGGCCGAGCTGAAAGCCATTCATGGTTCGCTCGTCAGCGACCGCCCGGTGCAGAATATTATCTCGGACTTCGCCCACGAAAAAGATGAAAACGTCCGTGACTGCATCGACTTCCTCCATGCACTCGATTTCCTCGACCGCAACGACGACCGCGTCGTCTCACCCCTGAATCGAGATGTCTTCCCCGACCTATCGTTCGAGGCGCGACTGCTCCATCACCTCCGCCAACAGCAACCTCCGTACGACCATCTCACGCGAATTCAAAACGTCGCACTCGAAACCACCGAACATTCACTCACGCTCGACACGCTTCTACCTCAGGTAAAGGGAGATCTCGACGAATACGGCTTCAAATGGAATGAAACGAAACTTCGGATGTGGCGCGCACTTACCACACAACTCGGGCTGGTCTCCCAGACCGAATCTCGTGGCGTGATTCTAAGCCCGTGTCGCCGCCTCCTCTACGATCTTCTTGACCTCCATCAGCAACAGGAGGACACGAACGACCTATTTAACGCTCTTGAGTGGATCGAGACAAACTTCTTCGATGTCTTCGAGACGACAACCGGTTCACCGAGGGTACATCCTGCAATCTCGGACGTCCTCCAGAACATGGAGTCCAAAGACGTTCTCGAATTCCGGGGAATGTCGGACGCAAAAAACGAAGTTACACTACCTGAATCCGTGCATCATCAAACTTCACGATCGGCTAACGTCTATGACCTTGAATCGATGCCTAACACGCCCGCCTACCAGTACCCGCTCACGCAGTACAACCAGGTGATCACGCAATGAGTTCGATGCCAAAGCTCTGGGACGACAGCGTCGTTCGCGACTACCTGACACCGGAAGCCCACCAGAAGTCACGCGAACAGTTCCTAGAAACCCACATCGACATCGACAAGATTCGATCGGACTACCTCTTCCCCCACGATGGAAGCGACGAGTTCGTCACTCAAGAGGAGTTCCGCGACGCAATTCTCAAGTCTAACGTCGATGACGACAACCGCATTTTCATTCTCCGGGGAGAAACGGGGAGTGGGAAGAGCCAGCTCTGTCAGTGGCTTGAATATCAGATTGGCGCCGAACCCGATGAAGGCGATGAGTCCCATATTGCTCTGCACGTCTCTCGAAGTAAGACGGGAATCGGTGATATTCTCGATATCATCTCCGGGCCGATCGACACCGATGTCACGGTGAGCAACGTCTCCGATCTTGATCCAGAGAAGGTCGCGAATGCCATCATCACCACACTGGAGGCGTTCGGGGCAGGTATGGAGCAATTCAGCGAGAGCGAGATTGAGAATCTCACTGCAGACCGCTCGAACGCTCCTGATCTTCGGTCAATCCTTGAGCAAAATATCGACCAGTATCAGGAATCGGCGACAAGTGAGGGCGAAAAGCGGATGTCCGACCTGATTACAAAAAAGGACTACACGGATCTCTCGATGGCTGCCTTCGGTTCTGTGCAGGGCGCCGATACGCTGTTCCCGGCGCTGCAGAGCCAAGTCCACAAGATTCTCTCACAAAACCTCGGTGTCGAAGACTTCCAAGGAAAACTCGAGGAACTCTCCGAAGAGTACAAACAACGAGGGCTCCGGCCCGTCCTCATCTGTGAGGACCTCACGACATTCACTGTCCTCAAGGAGCAACTTCTCGACCATATCTTCCAACTCGACAGTGGCCACTACGACGTCGTCCTCGGATGGACGTCCGGCTGGGAGAAGGATGACCTCTCCCGCGCGCTCGGTACGAGTCAAGGGATCAGTACGTACATGGAGGATCGTGCGGAAGGCTACCTCAGCACGACAGACGAGGAAGGTCGGGCATATTTCCTCGATGACGATATCACGATCGAGCTTGCCCGGAAGTACATGTCGACCATCATCGAGAATTCGACTACTGACGAGTCACTCCCCGAAGATGTGCTTGACGCATTCGACGGCTTGTACCCGTTCAACGAGACATTCATCGAAGAGGCGTACAATCACCTCATTCAGGACGGGAATAAGCGCCGCACACCCCGCCTTCTCCTAATGCGGATCATCCGCGAATGTCTGAGTTCCACCGTCCCGCCGTTCGATGCGATCGAGGACAATCCATACGTTGAACCGTTCCCCTCCTCGGTCGATCTCAGCTATTCGGAAGATCTCCAACGAATCGGTAAATGGTATGGAAGCGCCACGACGGATCGCCGCCTCCGTGTCCATCGTCAGATCCTCGAGACATTTGATGTCCCACTCACGGATGTTGATGTCGACGACGACTGGGCGTACTTCCAAGCTGACGTCCCTGCCCCGACACTTGATCTCAGCGTAAGTGACGGGGACTTCCAGCCTGAGGAGTACATCACACTACGAACGACGCTCAACGGCCACGGAGAAGATGATGTCACCATTCGACAAGATGGGAATGTAGTTGCGACAACAAACGAGGATGGTACAGCATCAGTCAAACTCCCCAGCGAAGAGAGGAAAGTGACGTTTGAGGCTGAGAAAGAGGGAACAACGGACACAACAATTGTAGAAGTAATCGGAATTAGACCCGAACCAACGGTTTCGCTCACCGTGACCCCAAAAGAGCCGACCGTGAGTGAAGAAGTCACGGTCACCGCACGCGTGAACGGCGAGCAACAGGATGGAGTGACTATCCTTCGGGATGGGAACGAACTCGGCGAGACACGGAACAACGGAAAGCTCCGATTTAACGCCCCAGATGTCGACGAGATGGTGGTTAGGGGGACTTATGAGGACGCAGAAGATGAGGTGTCAGTGACAGTCGAGAGCCCTGATATTCACATTCCCGTGGATACTGATCTTGACGCGACGACGGTCAAAGAGTATCTTCTCCAGTACCGTGACTGGATCAAAGTTGGCGATACCTACGATAGCTCGAACGTCCTCCGTGAGGGCGCTGCGGGGGTTCTTGAAGAATGGCACGACCCAACACTTCTCGGCAACCTCAACGCACAAAATGACGGCGTCCATGGTATCTACTACACACGCGGTTCCGACATCCCTGTCTCCATCGTTGGTGCCGACGAGCGCAAGGGTCTGAGCTTCGACCTTGACTTCGGCGCCGAGCACGACGACATCTACGAACCACTCTTCTGGTATGGGATTAGCGAGTCTGGAGAATTCCCCCAGGAAGACAAGTACGACCTCAACTACGACCTGCTCCGTGGATGGACTGACAAGCAGGTTGCGGAGTTCCGGACGAAGATGCGCGCCGAACTGGAAACGTGTATTGACCCACTGTCGCTTGAGGAGTTCGTCGTCCTCGCACAGTTCCTCATTCTCAACGCGACAACCGGACGCAATGAAGTTGAGGCGGACATGATGTTCGAGCAGCCATCTGAGATAAATGATGACCAGGTCTACGTTCCTGGGCGCAACTCTGAGCAGCCGACCGACCTTCAAGACGCTACAACGGCCCTTCTCAAGTTCCGAGATGCTCCGTACAACCTCTCTCGAGGTCTGTTCCTCCTCAAGTCGAACGTTGTCGATCACCAGCGGCTTTCAGAGGCTGTAGAAAGTGTCTCGGAGAACTTGGAGCACTACCTGCTCCAGGCGATGCAGATCGATACTGCCGATCTATCTAGCGCCTACCAGATCAGCACGACCCGAACGACAGGTTACAGTGTTGACGAGTTGTTCGATCGCGTAAAAGACTACGCGACGACGCTCGACAACGTCTCAGCCGACCAGAACGCCGCTCATATCACCGAAACCATCGAGAAGGTCACAACCTACTACGACCAAGATCACGACCAAGAGGACCTCCACGATACACTCACGCGACTGCACGATGTCCTCGATGAGCTAGGTGCGAGTAAATTCGAACGGTGGGAAGACGCATGCGAAGAGGTGGCTGATGGTTCGGATATCGATCTAGGGAGGTTCCGTCAGCGGATGCGGACCTTCGAGGACCTCTCCGAGAAACAAGGCCACAAACTCATCGCGACACTCCACGACTTCGAAGAGAGTTATTCATCCGAATCGGAGTGGGACGTCTACGAAGCGATTGCGGAGATGATTGAGGAAGCTGAAGACGTTCAACTCCCTGACGACGTCGGCTTCCGCAATCGCGTCAGAGACCTCCCAGAGTTCGAAACGTACGAACAGCGACGAAGTAAGATCGAAACGACGCTTGGAGGGCAGTAATCATGGCAATACAGACAACGTCACTCAAGTCGAAGATTGATAGCCTCGAGCAGAAAGCCGACGAATACGATCGACGCACAAATACGGAGGCCAAGGTCGACCAATCTGCGGAGGATCTGAAGCAATTAAACACAGTACTTCGCAAACTCAACCGCTCTCTCAGTGATTTTGAGCGTCAGGCTGGCATCCTCACTGAGGTCTTCGATCAGTCACTCCCGTCGGAAGCAGTGAGTGCCCGCGATGAAGTACAATCGCTTACTGAGGTCACTCAAGACAACATCCTTGATGTCATCGACGGTAGTGACCGCTCACTGGCAAGTCACGTTGAGGATGTTCGAGATGCGCGCGAGTCGGTGAATGATGCACGTCGGATCATCGATGATCGACTCAAAGCGATCCAGAACGACAAGCTCGGTGACGCGAGTACCGCTGAGAGTATTCAGCGGATTGTTGGTGAGGATCCGGATGCGATGAAAACGATCAGTCAGTTTCGGTCGTTCCTCAACTCAATACTCGACCCAGACGGGTCGGTCTCGCACCTGAAGTCACAGTGGCAGGGTCTCGAAAAGGCGTTCGACCATTCGTCTTTAGTTAAGACTCACACCTCGGTTGTGTAGCGGTAGCGAGCGTCTCTTGTAAGATCGGTCGTTGCTTGTGGATCTTCTGTGCGTCCTCGATCAGCCGCTCCAACAGCGGCGGTGGCGAATAACCGAGGTGCTCACCGAGTTCGTGGAGGATGAGCTGGGCGTGCGACCGGAAGGTCGCCGCCCAGCGTTCCGGGGGAAACACGAGCTCATCATCCGCCTGCTCGGTGACCAGATCCAACAGATCACGGCTCACAAGCAGTGACAGCAACGCTGCGTACAGCAAGATCTTCACCACGTGCTCGTTGCTCGTGTCGAACTCGTCCAGGTCGTACTGCGTCTTCAACTCACGGAACAGCAACTCCACTTCCCACCGACACCGGTAGATCTGCGCTAAATCCGCCGGAAAGAACTCCTCTCGCGACAGATTTGTCACGTATAGATGGTAGTCGTCGGCGTCCTCGTCGCGGACGCCGACGACGCGGAACCGCTTCGTATCCAGCGACCGCGTCCCGTTGTACGGCCCGCGCTTGAACTCGACTTCGACTTCCACATCGATGTACGTCCGGTCGAGATCGTCGAGCACATCACGGAGTTGCTTGCCCTCAAGGGAATGGCGCGGCCGCGCCATTCCCGTAATTCATCCGTAATCACCGGATTCGCGTTCTGTTTCAGCCGGCTCACGAAGGAGCCGCCGTTCTCGTCGATCCGCGCAAACCGTCGGTACTTGAAGTACGCGAGGTCGAACAATACGAGGCGGTTCTCAAGCCACGACCCTGTCTTGAACAGCGTGCTGTCGTGTGCTTTCTCGTCGGTAACGTCGATCCGTTCAATCGTCTGTTCAGTGGCATTGTGGAGCAGGTGGAGCTTCGCTCCAGCCTGCTCCTCGTGGCGGGCTTCGAACTGATCAGCGAGAAACTCGTGTAACCGCAACACCGTTCCATCAGCGATCATTACATCACTGAATCGGTCGATGTCAACGTCAACAGTGTCGGGAACAGCGACCTCGTCGAGACCGTGCTCGACGAGGTCGCGGAAGTACTCCGCGAGCGTCGGCGTCAACCGCTGATAGAACCCACCCGGTGAGATCGGCTCGTCAGCTGTGGAGTTGTAGCTGCGTCGAAACCCTGCGAGTGTTCGGCGTTCGCCTGCGGCGAAGCCGAACACGAATGCCCAGACGAAGACGGGAATCTGGAGCTTGCGGTCGCGTTCGACCACGCCGAGTTCCTCGGCGTGCTCTTCGAGGAACTCGGAGGGAAACAGTGTAGTGAGCCGACGCATAATCCGTGATGAGGAGGTTTCGTTGTGCACACTCGACACCTCCTCATTCCTTCCGAAAAGTAGCCTCGATAAGCCGCCACTGTCACGCGGTTCGTCTCCTAACTAAAGACGGATGGGCGTTCGACAACCTCGATACGGACTGGGAGGGGTTCCGTCGACGACATGGCCTCAGCAAGGGGACAATCACGGATCTGAAGAAACTCAGTCGTGAGGGAGAGGTCGACCTTGACGAGTTATCGGAGGAGAGCGTTAATGAGATGCTGGAGGTCAAAGCACTGCGCTCGACGATTAAGGTGAGTCTCTAGCTGTCCGATGAAGAACCCCGCCAAACGTGCGGAAGCGGCGATGGATGCCTACCGGAACCACTTCATCGGCACCGGTGGACGAGCGGCACGAAACGTCGCACACCGTTTCGAAGCCACCGATAATGACGAGGATTCCGTCATCGGCTTCCGCGGCCCGTATTTGCAGGCACTCGATGTGGCAAACTGGAGTACAGAGTCATGGATGTCGTTCAGCAATCGCGTAGGCCTCCATCCACTCGTCAGACTCGCCTTCGAGGATATCGGGTTTCGGCGCCTCTATGATTTCCAGGAACGGAGTGTTGAGACGATTCTGGACGGACATGATACGGTGATTACAGCCGCAACTGGCCGCGGGAAGACTGAAGCCTGGCTAATCCCGATTCTGGACTACATCCTCAACGCGAATCAAGGGAAAGTAGCGGAGAGCGATCCCGGTGACGTGAAAGCACTGCTCACGTACCCGACGAAAGCGCTTGCCCAAGACCAACTGAAGCGACTAATTCAGTACCTCTATCGAATCAACAAGGAACTTCCAGCAAGTGATCGAATTACGGTCGGGATATACGATGGTGACACACCGACCAATATGTCGTCGAAAGCAGAGGGATACCTGAATTCGACGTTCAAGTATTTCGAATGCCCTGGCTACAACGACTCACTGGAGAAATGCCAGAACTGCGGAAAAGGCGTTCACATTCGGAATACGACACAGAGCTACGAATTAGAACCGGAGAAAAAGCAGTGCGTCGACGATGTCCCACTAGATTTCCTTCGACTCACGAAAAGCGAGATTCTCGAGGAAGGGGTTGATATCCTCCTGACGAATCCGGACACGATTAATCTCAAACTCATCAATACGAACGCCAGCGACGAGCACGACGCCTTCATCTACGAATCACAATTCCTGGTCTTCGACGAAGTCCACACCTATGATGGGATCTTCGGGACATATACCGCAACGCTCACGAAACGAATTCGCGCACTTCGGGCCGAACGCGGCGTTAGTGAGCCGCAAGTTATCGCAAGTAGCGCAACCGTCGAGAACGACGTCGAATTGTTCCGGCGAATCAGTGGCGCTAAAGACGTTGCCCACGTCGACGAGAATCCGCGAACGCTCAATCCGCCGGAAGTCACTGATATCAGGCCGGCACTCTTTGAGGACGAAATTACGGTGGCGCAACTGCGGCGTGCTGTCCGTGGAAAGAACCAATATCCTGACACCCTCGACTCGTTTCAGCCATCGATCGCAGATGCGGATACAATCGACAACGAGAGTCTAGACGAGTTACTCGGCGATGCGCTCTTTGAGTATCTCACGAGCGATGCTCCCGCCGATTCAACAGTTCAAATCATACAGAATCTGCATCAGCAATTGGCTGATGAGCCACGAACTCGCGATACGTTCATCGAAGACATTCAAGCCGAATATGGGTTGACGAAGACTGCTGCGGAGACGCTGTTGCAGAACTTCCGTACACTGGGCGAATACTCTGGCCTGCTGGAAAACCGGAGTCATCTGTTCTCCTGGCCACTTGATGGCTTCTACACCTGCGCTCGGTGTCTGGCCGTCTACCGGTCGCCCCAAGATGAGTGTACAGACTGTGAGTGCGGCGTCGTTACACGTGCAACCTACTGTCGGCGATGTGCTGAAGAATCGCTTGTCGCATGGTATTGTCCTGAGTGTGACCAACTTGAGCCGTATACTCCATCCGAAGAAGGAAGCTTCGCATCTCAGGATGAGCAGTACTGTGGCCGATGCAAGAATGCCAGGGACACCGAAGTTCGACTGTTCCGCGTTACGTTCACACCTCAGTTAGCGTGTGAAGCGTGCGACTCCGTTGAGACTCGGAGCGTCGTCGAGACATGTTCGTGCGGTGCGCAGATGGCGCGTACGTCTTCCGAGGAATGGGAGTGCACTAATCCACAGTGTCAGCGGACAACACCGGCTAATACCGGGTGTTCGGCCTGTGGGTCAGATCAACGTACGCTTCGGACTGGAGAAGCCGATATGGAGTGTCCGTCGTGTGGAGTGTCGTACAGTACGACAGAAACACCGCTGGAATGCGAGTGTGGACATTCTGTCGCAAACACTCGACTAATTCCGTGGGTCTGTCGTGCACCGAGCTGTTCCAGTCGACACTATTCGTCAACGCCCCCAGCAGAGTGTAACTGTGGGAGTGCGGACTTCGTTCTGGAGGGGTTATTCGAGGTGTTTGAGAACGACCGCTGTAGTGAATGCGAGACTGCAGTGCGGCCAGGTGGTTCCTGCTCGTGTGACGATACCGAGATTCACCGGCAAGCAGATGCCTTCCAGTCGTATCAAACGCTCACGGATGATGGCCGAATCGTCCCGGTTCGGGATGAAAACCACATTCTGAACTGTCGCCACCAGCGACTCGGATATCGCATCGGCGACCGGTATGACGAGCTGGTCCGTAGTCCCAATAACATCGCCGTTACGACGTCGCAATATCTACTTCGAGAAGTCGCGGACGACGAAGATTACTCGTCTGCGAAGTTGCTCTCCTTCGCTGACTCGCATCGCGACATGAAAGAGCTCGGTCGTGACTTCAACGAGCCTGAAGTGGAGACATTACTTGATCAAGCGATTATCGAGGCGGTACGTACTCCCGGCGAACACTGGGTGTCACTGGACCAAGTGCTGGCTGACTCCATGGACTGCATCGAGACGCTTCATGAGGAACTCAGCCCGTCACGGAGCCTGCAGAATGTCAATTTCGACCTGAAAGATCACTTAATCGATCGAGCACGCCGATTCATGGACGCCGACGAGGCTATTACAGATCGTCTCTTCCGGCGAGCAATCCCACATAGCTACAGCCAACGATATAGCGAACGTGGCGGTTCCCTTCCAAGTGATGGCTTGCTTGACGTTCGCGTGAAACCCGCTGTATTCGCTGAATTGACCGGAGCGCAGCGCGACGTACTTCGAGCCATCATCAAGAACGGGAATGGCTGCGCGGCTGATTCCATCGCACACGAAGGCGGCGATCAAGGTCTCGATACCGTAGTCACGTCGCTCATCGAACAAGGGGTTCTGTCGGAAGACAGTGATGAGTATCTCTCGATTGAGCCATCGGCCCTCGAGCTGACGATCTCGGGCGAAGACGATGATCTACAGTACGTCCCTGACTCAGAGAAGATCTTGCCGTCGTGGACAGGGCAGGTCGGACTCCGTTCCAGGGACTCCGTACCGCTTGAAACCACGCTCACAGAACGTGCAGATCCGAGTCATCCACGGTTCCATCACCGAGCCTATCGGGCTGAATATTCACAGGCTCGCATCCTGATTTCGAAGGTCTACTTGGGGATGACGGACAAGCGAGAGCGGCGCGAACTCGAGTACCTCTTCCGCGAAGGCAACTATCCTCACTTCCTCTCTTCCGGACCAACGATGGAACTGGGGGTGGATATCGGTGATCTGGACGCACTCCTCCTGTATGGTGTCCCGCCAAATATGAATGCGTATCTACAACGCGTCGGTCGAGCAGGGCGGAGTTCCCACTCCTCACTGGTGCATAGCGTTAGTCAGCGAAATCCGATCGACTATTACTATTATGAGGAGCCGACGGACCTGATTAGTGCAGATCCAAAACCCGTCCCACTCAACGAACACAACGAAGAAGTCCTTCGTGTCTCGCTGTCCTGGGCGGTGTTTGACTATATCGCAGCGAACTTCGTCGTCCCCTGGGAGATCGAAGGGTGGGGGCCGAATGCGAGAGTCTCAGGGGGTGATGATTTCTCGCGCCGCACTGAGGATACCGACGATTCCGAGTACGGGAAGCTGACGCATTTGATGATGCTGCCCGTGACCCAACTCGGCCTCGATACTGATGTCTCAAAACTCGCAGCACTCGGCACCATCGTCAGTGACAACGAGCGTCGTATTCGGGAACACCTCCGCTCGTTGCTCGACTATCGGTACTGTGCTGACTGTAGTGCGAAGTACGGTCGCGATACTGACATCGAAACTTGCCGTGTTGAGGGGTGTACTGGTCGGGTGCTTGACGCACAAACAGAGTTCGGGGACCTCGTCGATGAGGCAGTCAATTCCTTCCACGAACGCTATCTGAACCAGTATCTATCGTATCGCTCGCGACTGGAGGAAGAACACCAGACGTTGAGTCAGAAGCGCACGGAAATCCGGCGTGACAAGCGGCGTGCGTCACGTGCGGAGAAAACGCAACTGCAGCAGCGCGAGACCGCAATTGCAGAGCGTATTGAGGCACTCCAGTCGCATCTCGATACGCTGGAAAAACAATCGTATTCGGACTTCCTCCAGAATGCGCGCTTAAGCAAATTCGCGTTTAACATGCGGAGTGTCTCGAACAACGTCGGCCTTACACTCGTTACAGAGAGTGACGGCGACTACGACCGCAGTGAGGTCGGTGGAAGCTACGGTGGTCGAAACGTCCGCATGGCAATCAAGGAGCTCCACCCGGCCGCTGCCTACCTGGATGACGGAGAGACGTACGCGATTAGCCATCTCCGTACAGACGACTTTGAGTCATCCAACCTTCGTGAGGAGGTGAGGGAGGCCGATGCCGAACAACTAGGCGAGGAGAAAGTCTGCAGCGCCTGCCAGACAACTCATCCAGTCTCTGCAACAGAGTGTTCGTGCGACCATGATGCGCCCCTGAAGCGGCGGCGCCTCGTCGCGATGGATTCTGTCGAAGCGCACCGTGACGACCTTTTGATGTGCAAGGGCGGCGACCCAGCACGCTCACTCTACCAGAAACCGAACGAAGAAGTACAGAATACGTACGCGGAGCAAGAGACGACCGTTCTGGACTTCAGTGCCACCGAGTCATTCCAACTCGTAGATGGCTCAGAGAACCCCATCGGGTCCCTCGAATACGGTGAGTACTCCGTTCTGACGCATACAGAGAGCTATCGAGCGAAGTACAAAAACGGTGAGATAGATCCACGCCCGAACCCATTCGAGATCTGTGGAGAGGAGAACTGTACCGGTGTGATCTATCGCGACGACGACGAACTTGCGCAGTGCTCGGCTGATCCCGAACACAGTCCAAACCGCCGCGGCGCGGACCCGGAGTACGTGCGGTTGGGCCACTCCTACGAAACCAGCGGTGTACGGGTCTCACTCGACACATTCGAGCAATCGCATACATTCGTTCACGGCCTGCGTGTTGCACTCCAGTCGCTGGGCGGCGTAAATATTAGAGAGATCAACGAAACAACGGACGACGAATATGTCGACCTACTCGATGCACAAGAAGGCGGTGCGAACATCTCAAAACTTCTCGTCGAACGCGAAGACGGCGAGTTCCAAAACTTCCAGCACGCGATGGAGTTAGTCCAAGACCACTTCGTCTGTGACTGCGAAGACGGGTGCCCACTCTGTCTCTACCAGTACGGCTGTGACGAACACAACCGCCCCCGATCGTTCGCACGCAACGACATCCTCGACCTGTTCGAAACCGGGCTACCAACGATTGCATCGGCCAATTCGACTACTAACGAACCGACGACATCCACGACAGACTGATGAGCCACGACACACTCGAGCTCGCCGAAGACCTGAAGCGAGCCTACGGCGACCACTACGTCGCGGGACAGAACACGGCCACACTCAAAGACATCATCTCGCGATATGAGGGCGGCACCGAACAGTCGCTCCACGAACGACTGCCGGAGTTTATGCGAACACGAGGGCCGTTCCTCCAAGCACTCGATCTCCCCCGGCAGAGCGATACGCCGTGGACGGAAATCGCACAAACCCTCCCATCGGTAGCCGATACTGCCGAGAACGGACTCCACGAGGACGTCATTCGAACCTTCGATGCAGCCGGCTTCGAGCGCCTGTACCAGTTCCAAGAAGAAACCGCAGCAGCTCTCCTTGACGACAATCACACCCTCGTCACCGCAGGCACGGGCCGTGGGAAAACTGAGAGTTGGCTCATCCCTATTCTCCAATATATCTGTGAAGCAAAGGCCGGCCACCACGACGACCACCCACCGCAGAGCGTCAAGTGCGTCCTTACGTATCCCACGAAGGCGCTCGCCCAAGATCAACTAAAGCGCCTTATTGAATACCTCTATACGCTCAACGAGACTCGAACGGGCCAGGATCGAATCACAGTTGGGATTTTTGACGGCGACACCCCACATAACGATCCAGACGCGTTCTCATATCTCGATACTGCATTCAAGTATTTCGAATGCCCCTGCGACGACTGCGCGTCTTCACTGATGGTCGAGCGTACCGAGGACGGGTATCAGGTGACCCACGATGCGCCGTCTGACTTGGATGTCGATCTTGACTTCATCAAACTCACGCGAGAGGAGGTTGTCGATGCTGAGGTCGACATTCTCCTCACGAATCCTGATACAGTCAACTACCGGCTGTTCAATATCAACGAGCAAGACGAGCAGCAAGTCTTCGTTACCCAACCGAAGTACGTCGTTTTCGACGAAATTCACGAATACTCCGAACTCTTCGGGTCGTTTACTGCCACCCTGATGCGGCGCTACCTCCGTTCCCGGCGCTCGCTGTTAGGACTCGACGAAGACGAAGAAGATGACCTCCGCCTCGTCGGGGCTAGTGCAACCGTCGAGAACAAGCGTGCAATCTTCCAACGAATCAACCCCTTCCCAGACGCCGAAATGGAGGTCGTCGAGGAGAACCCGCGCTCACTTGAACAGGCACTCCCAGCCGACCTCCCAACCGAATTCGTCGCAAATACCATCGACCCAGACCGACTAGCCGGCACAGCCGCAGACAAGAACCCGGCTGAAACCCTCGTCACTGACATCGTCGGCCCCCTCCCAGAGGACGCGTCCGAAGCAGATCGCCAACGCATTACTGGAAATCGTCTCTACGATACACTCCTAGAGGCTAGCGGCGATCACCTCGATATTGTTCGCGCACTCTACGCATCGCTCCGTGACGAGGCCCAACGCCCAGCAGACCTCCGTTCCAACCTCGTTGAAACATACGACCTTGACGACGAACAGGCGAAACAGCTCGTCGACAACTTCGTCACACTCGGACAACTCTCAGGCGTGCTCGAGAGTCGCGCCCATCTCTTCAGTTGGCCACTTGACGGCTACTACACTTGCGTCAACTGTGCAGCAGTCTACGATATGCCACAATCGACCTGCTCGCAGTGTGACCATCACTTCGTCACCAAACTTGCGTACTGCAACCACTGCGGAGAAGAAGCACTCGAATCGTGGTTCTGTCCGGACTGCGAGCGGCTCACCCCACTTAATGTGACATCCGGAGAAGGCCGTTTCGAGTACTTCCAGGATCATACCTGTAGCTGTGGGACCGAGACAATTCGGACAGTCTGGCGCCCCTACTACGAATGTACGGGCTGTGGCGACCGTCAGAAAATCGACCGGATCTCCCACTGTCCCGACTGTGACACCGTACTCGTTCTCGGTGACGACAAGGACACCCTCATTTGCCGGAATCCAGACTGTGGCACAACCGTCCCCGCAGACACTGAAATCGTCTGTGAGAACTGCCACTCACACGACCTCGAACCACTCTCCGACGACGACATCCTCTACTGTGAGGACTGTGGCGACGCCCACGAGCAACACGAAGGCTATCAGTGCAGTTGTGGCGGGGCATTACATCCAAAGCGGTACCTCGGCTGGTCGTGCAGTGATACTGATTGTTCAGCAGTCTACTTTGGGAACCCCCCGAATACCTGTGACTGCGGGAAGCGGCGCTTCGCACGAACCGGTCTCCTTGACATCAACGCAATCAGCCACTGTGCGAACTGTGATACCGACCTTCTCCCAGGTGCTGAATGCAACTGCGACAACCCCGAGACCTCACCAGCAGTCCGTGGCTTCCGTGAGTACAAACTTGTCGACGAACTTGGCCAGATCCGGAAGCCCTCAACCTTCCACGGGGCCGTCCCGTGCTATGACTCGCGCAAGAGCTATCGGAAATCCTCGCGCTATGAGTCCATGATTCGTGGGCCTGGGAACACGGCAGTCACGACGGCGCAGTACTTCCTGCGAGAAATCGCAGACATCGAAGAGCCGGAATCGTTCCGAGAGGCGAAGATGCTGTCCTTTGCAGACAGCCAGTCGGACATGAAGGAACTCAACCGGAACTTCACCGAACCCGAACAAACCCTCTTTGTCACCCAACTCGTTATCGACGCCCTCGAAGACGAGGACTGGACGACACTTGCCGACATCCAAGCCGAAGTTATCGAACAGGCACGCGAATACGAAGAGATGCTCACCGAGGGCGATGGTGGAGTTCTCGAACGCATGACTGGGTACCAGCAATCTGTCGAGGACTTCCTCGCCGAGGAAGTCGCTGCTCGAGTTCTCCGTGGCCGCTATAACAATCGCTGGCGGCATCGTGACCACCTTCCATCGAAAGGGCTCATCGACGTCCAGCTCGACGTCGACTGGAATACCCTCGAAGACGGCGAGAAAGCGGTTCTTGAGGCAGTAAATGAGCAGAGTAAGCAGTATGTTAGCTCGCTCAGTGACGATATAGAGGAGGCAAGCCGTCACGTCGAATCGCTTGTCGAGAAAGAGCTCTTGCGTCGTATCGAGACAGATTCGGGCTATCTCGTCGGCCTTGACGAAGACCACGTCCTGTGTGCAAATGTTGACGACGAAACGCCGATTACCTATCTCCCAACTGCGGACACGTTCCGCTCGACGTTCGACGAGGCGTGTGATCCGACTGCCCCTGAAGTAGAGGCAGTGACGTTCAGCGCAGACTATGAGGTGCGCGCCGAGTTCACGCACCCTCATTTCGCTCTCACTGCCTATCGGATCGACTACTCGGATCCTCTGATGCTTGTATCACGGGCGTACTTCGGACTGACCGAGAAAGATGAGCGACGCCGCATCGAGTACCAGTTCCGGGAAGGCCGATACCCGAACTTCCTCTCCTCCGGCCCTGCGATGGAGGTTGGAATGGACATCGGTGACCTCGACGCATTACTCCTCTACGGCACGCCACCGAACACGAATTCCTACCTACAGCGTATCGGCCGTGCAGGACGACAGTCTGGATCTTCTCTTGTCCATTCAATCAGTCAGCGGAATCCAATTGACTACTACTACTACGAACGACCGAACGAACTGATTCAGGCTGAACCACAGCCTGTCCCACTCAACGAAACGAACGAGGAAGTCCTCCGAATCTCGTTGACGTGGGCGATTCTCGACTATTTCGCTGCCGAATACTGGATTCCGTGGTGTCGCGAGAGTAGTGATGTTATTGACGACATTTACTGTGAGGAAGAGCCGGTGCCACGGTCTGAGCCACGGCCAAATGATATTGTCACGTTCACTGCACTCCTCGCAAGCGAGAACGACGAAATCCAGTATATCGACGAGGAGGCGCCACTCCAGACGCTGAAAGCAGCATACGAAGATCACCGGCCGGAAGTCCGATCCTGGCTCGAAGAGATTCTCGGCTTCAGTTACTGTCGAGACTGTGGCCGGAAGCACAGTGCAGGCTACGAAGGCCCCTGTAGCCAGACGGAGTGCGCCGGTCAGGTCGTCTCCGCAGCGGACGCTCATGCTGGAACGATTGAGGACGCAATGACGGCGTTCATCGACGAGTTTGTCGAGGGGTACTTCGACTTCGAGGACGAAATTATCGATGAGTTAGATGAAGTTCAGTCAGAACTAAACGAGCTCAGCCTTGAATCTCGCGGGCGACGGAAGCGCCGAAGTCGAGACTCGGATGATCGTGCCGAGCAACGGGATCGCCGCGATCGCCTGCAGAGTCGGAGCGCCAACCTGAATCAGTACTTGGACCGGCTCTCAAAGATGGACTATGGGACGTTCCTTGAGGAACATAGCACGACACCGTTCAGCCTCCGCTCCGTGGAGGATACTGTCGAGTACGAACTCATTGGTGATGACTTTGAATCCGTGACGGAGGAACTACAGTCCCGGTCGATTCGAATCGCGCTCTCGGAACTGCACCCCGGTGCGGCATACCTCCATTCGGACAACCAGAAATACATCGTGACTGGTGTGCGTGCACATTCGTATCGGACATCACAGTTCGAGAGTGCGTCTGCAATCTGCCCAACTTGTGGTGCTGAATACGAACTGGGCGAAGGACCATGCGAGGAATGTGGCTCAAGTCTCAGGCGTCTACAGACGATCGTTCCTGAACGTGTGACTGCGTACAAGTCAGATCTCGTCCTCGGACAACTCCCGAATGGCGAGCCGCTTCGGCCGACACGAATCTACCAGTCAGGAGACTCCGAGATTCAGGATACGTACGCACCAACGGAAACCGATGTCACTGAGTTCCAAGGTGAAGCTGAGAAATCGTTCGACATCGTCACCGACAATGGCGATATGGTCGGCCGCTTCGATTATGGCGATGTGTCGATTCAGTCGTCCGTTCGGCAGTTCAGCGCCAGTTACGCTGGAGGAGGTTCAGATCCACTCCCAAATGTCTTCGAACTCTGCGGGAAAGAGAACTGTGACGGAGTAATCGCCCGCGACGACGAGACAGCGTACTGTATGAGGCATCCCGAGCACTCCACCGAAGATACTGATGTCGTCCGACTCGCGACTGAATTCGACACCAAGGCGGTTCGGATTCAATTCGACGACGAGGAACTTGAACACGCATTCTCCCACGGCGTCCGAATGGCACTGCAATATATCGGGGGTGTCGGCGTTCGCGCTGTACCCGAAGCACTCGGCGACGACGGCACGTACGTCTACGATAACGAAACCGGTGGAAGTGGTGTAACTGTCCTACTCACAATGGGATCTGGTGATACCCGCGAGAAATTCGACAAGGCCGTCGACCTGATGAAGGAGGCCTTTGAGTGTGACTGTGATAACGGCTGTCCGTTCTGCATCTATCAATATGGCTGCGAGAATCAGAACGATCCGGAGACCATCGCGAAGGGTGAACTAATGGATCTTCTCGAGGAGGGATTGACCCTACAACAGCGCGAGAGTGAGTTGGACGATGACAAGTGAGGTTCCGAGCGCGCTTCGTGAACTCCGGACGCGCTCCCCCGAGGAGCTCTGGGGGGTCTCCGCAGAGAGTCTCTACCTCTCGGTCTGTGCGGTTGCAACTGACGTCTCGCTCACACAGGCGCTTGCACCACACTACAAGACGGCAGTCCTCCGGACGAACGACGAGCGCGCGCCTAGCACAGTGGCAGACGCTCACCGCCTTCTACAGGCCGAACTCTCCCTCGTCACCGATGACGGTCGACTAACTGACCGCGGTCGATTCGTCCTCGACACGGAGCAACCTGGCGACGCGCTTCGTCTAGTTGCTGCTACCCACATCCAGCGTATCCAGCAACTTCTCTACGAATTCGCCATGCTCGACGACGAGCACCTACCCCGGGGTGAACTCGAGACTCTCATGCGGGATAGCTACGATACGGCAGTCATTGCGCCACTACTCTCCTCGCTCGACTTCCTTGATCTCTACCCGGAGGGCGTCATCTTGAATCGAGAAACAATCGAGTGGGCAATCGAACGTCTTGAACGGCGTTACACAATTCCAGTGAGGGAGATTGCGCTCGCCACTGCACTCACATCCTTCGATGACACGCAACTCGTTGCACACGTCGCTAGTTCCCTCACGGATGCCACAGTCACAGCAGATCACGTCTCTGAGACAACGCCACTTGATGCCATTGTTGCTGGGCGTGATCAATCACCGACTCGAACCCCAGATGCGGATATTCTAAGTGCGATTGAGGACACGAGCGCAACCATAACAGAGGAACTCACACTCTTCAAGCGCGCCCTCGACCCGTCCCATGAGTCGGCTACACGCGATGACGCCACTATCGACGTCGATGCTGTCGCGGATGCCTTCCCGGAAACCTTCTCTCAGGCGGACGTAACAACGGTCCTTGATCTCATAGCGACGATTCACAACCAGCCGTCCCGTCACTCGATTCCACTATCGACACTCAGTGAGGAACTCGACCTTGAGCCCTACCAACTCTATCAATCCCTCTCCAAACTCCCCGGCGTCAAGTGTCATCTTCAGGACGACCTACTCATCCACTTCGATGCTGTCCCGGCGGCCCCTCATGGCAGTGATCGGGATGCTGACTTCCAGGACGATCTCTTCGAGGCGATCCATACACGACGCTTGTGGCGGGATGCTCTCTCAGACGTCAACATCACGCCGTCACCTCGTGCTCGCGACGACGTTATCGAGGGGTTGCTGGAACAGATTGATGACGATGTCATCGCCCCGACGTACTTCGTTTACACCCTTCCGGATCCAGACGCACTCGGGCAGGAGACCATGGAACGCTATGTCGACGATAATCCCGCCCTCCGGCGAGAACGCGCCCGATTGAAACGCTGGAAGAACGAGCGCAGTAACGATATCCGCCGGTTCACAGAGATGACTGATCGGCTCTTCACGCGTGGCCAAGAGCGAGATCTTGAGGAACGTGTCGTCCGAATTATGACGCCGTACGACGACGACACGTTCTCAGAATACACCTCACAGCTCCGTAGCCTCCTTCGAGATGGCTACGAACTCCGCCTCCTGACGCGTCATACCAAACGTCGATGGGAGTGGGAGCGGCTTCGAGACAATCTTCTCGGAGATCTTGAGGAGAACCGCGACAAGGTCACAATCCGCACCTACTCACGATACAAGGAGTATCAACGCATCATCAGCGAGACTGATGCAACTGACCTCGCTGAATTTGGCATTCATGCAAAGCTTCAGACGGTCGGGCATGCATCAGAGGGTGCCGCCCTTCTGGGGTCGGCAAACTTTATGAAGAACAGCTACAACTGGAATCCCGAATGCGGTATCTACACTGAGAACGCTAACTTTGTCGCTGCCGCGATCAACTTCTTCGACCACGTCTGGGAACTCTCGGAAGCGGACGAAGTGGATCTTTCTAACCTGCAGGAAATCCCAAAACGGTCCTTCTACCCCTCCTACTACACGTAGTTGCAGCGAGTCGAAACTGAAACACTGCACTGGCGTTTATTTCACTTGGTTGAATCAATCACAGACGCGGTTTATCACCCCCGTGAGAGGATGAGAGTGGGCGGGCAACAGATTGTGCCTCTGGCTGCCCGCTTTTCTCGTTAAAGCCGGTCTCAGAGACCTTAGGACTCGGTATAGTCTGGCCGCTCAGCGTATTCAATCGGATCGCGTTCGCCGAGATTCTGGAATGCTTGGAGGCGGAATGCACATGCATCGCATGTGCCACACGCTGGTGCTTCGTCGCGGTAACAGCTCCATGTGTGCTCGTAGGGGACATCAAGTTCGAGGCCGCGCTCGGCGATATCCGTTTTCGATGACTCGACGAACGGTGCTTCGATGCTGATCTCTGTCTCTGGTTTCGTGCCGACGTCGACGACTTGCTGGAATGCCTCGAAGAATTCCGGCCGGCAATCCGGATACCCGGAGAAATCTTCGCTGTGTGCGCCGATGAATACGGCCTCGCAGTCGTTGGCTTCTGCATACGACGTCGCCATCGACAGCAAGTTGGCGTTCCGGAACGGCACGTAGGAACTTGGAATTTCGTCGCTCTCCAAGTCCGCCTCCTCGACGTCCATCTCCTCGTCAGTGAGACTCGATGCACCGATTTTCGAGAGGTGGTCGGTTGTCAGATGGAGGAAGTCGGCGGCATCGAAGACCTCTGCCTGCGCTTTCGCGCATTCGTATTCTTTCGTCTCGGTTTGCTGTCCGTACGACGTGTGCAGCATGTACAAGTCATATCCAGCGTCCTGTGCAACTGCTGCTGCAGTCGCACTATCCATCCCGCCAGACGCCAGGATAACTGCCCGCTGCTCGGTCATTGGTGGCCCTCCGTGCGATTGATTGCGGCCTGA
Source organism: Halospeciosus flavus (assembly GCF_029814175.1). Taxonomy (GTDB): domain Archaea; phylum Halobacteriota; class Halobacteria; order Halobacteriales; family Halobacteriaceae; genus Halospeciosus; species Halospeciosus flavus. The sequence goes on from NZ_CP122313.1 coordinate 247,284, forward strand.
AACCGGTCACGCTCGGCTTCAGACGGTTCCCCAGCTGTCGCTCTGGTAGTAGTCGTACTTTCCGTCTCGATACCGCGCATCGCTTCACAGAGATGGGTTGCATCCATTTCTACGAGGACTGTGGCTGCGTCAAGTTCGTCGGCGAGCCCCGACGCGATGTCGTTCGTTAGCCGTTCCTGCATCGTGAGTTGGCGGGACTGCCAGCGGACGTACCGCGTCAGCTTCGAGAGTCCCACCACCTCTTCGTTCGGTCTGTACGCAAGATGGACGGTGCCGAAAAACGGTAGCAGATGGTGCTCACACAGCGAGTACACTGGAATGTCCGTCTTCACGACGAGATCGGTCGTTTCCGCATCGAAGGTCCGCATGGTGGGCTTGGCGGCCTCGCGTTGGCCTTTGGTGAGTGTGGCGAACGCGCCCGGAACGCGGCGCTGCCAGGTCTCAGCGAGTTCGTCCCGGTCCGGGTCTTCGCCGACGGCCTCCAGTAGGAGGCGAACACCGCGCTGGGCTTTCTCGTGGTCGATCTCCGATTCTACCTCGTCACTAGCGAGTTGAGAGTGCGTACTCGTCATGTTACGTTTCGGGAGCGTCGTTCCACAGGTCGACGTGCAAGCGCGGCGTGTACCGGTAGCCGTACTCCATCGCCAAGTTAGCGACTTCTTTCCGCCTGTTGTCAAGTTCGTCGCGTGTCGTCCCTTCGGGCATCAGCAGGACATCGGAATCAGGGATATGGCTCGATGTGGCTGTGCGGATGTCTGCAAGGAGGGACTCGATTTCGGGCATATCGTCGGGACCTGTGACGACGAATTTGAGTTGTGTGTCACAGTCATCGACGAACTGGCCGAGTGTATCGAGGTCGATGCGGCGGTTCTCGTGGCGGTCAGCCCACTCGCCGTCGCCCTTGGGGTCCTTTTCAGCGGTGGGTGTGCTGGAGGCGAGTTTCGGGCTAATGCTTGCTAAGTCGATTGGTGCGTCGCGATGGATGGTGCCGTTGGTTTCGACGGTGGTGTGGTAGCCGAGATCATCGAGACGTTCGAGGAGGGTGACTGCTTCGTCGTGGATGAGTGGTTCCCCGCCAGTAAGGACGACGTGATCGGCGTCTGCGTGTGATTGCACTTCCTCAACGATTTCATCGACGCTCATGGTGGCGTGGGTTGGTTCCCAGGAAGTATGATAGGAGTCACAGAACCAACATCGGAGGTTACAGCCACTTGTGCGGATGAACACCGACGGTGTCCCGGTGAGCTTTGCCCTCGCCCTGAAGCGAGTAGAAGAGTTCGTTGACCGGCAATGCTGCGCCTTCAACGTTGTCTGCTGACTGCTCGTCAGCGGTTGAGCTCACTGGCATTAGTGAGTCGCCCCCGCACAGAGTTCCGACGTCTCTCGGACCATCACTGAGACGTCGGAGACGGAATCAGGGAGGGTCTCGAGGAGTTTTTGTTCCAAAATGACCCCCATCACTTCCGCAGTTGGCGGATGTTCGAGGACAATGAGTGAATCACCGTCGCCACTCTGCTTGAAGGCCTCAATGAGCGGATCGTCCTCTTCGAGGAGGAAGCGATGGTCCCAGTCATCTATTACCTGGGTAATATCTCCTTTGTCCACGACCCACCCATCTTCGGTGAGGGTCCCGGTGACTTCGACGGAGATCTCGTAATTGTGACCATGTGGACGACTGCATTTCCCGTCGTGGTGGAGGAGGCGGTGTCCTGTGCTAATTCGGATTGGTTGGTCGCCTCCGATCAGGAGTGTTCGTTCCCCTTTGTCAGCGAGTTGTGACGTGGGTTGCTGTTCTAACGGCATGGAACGGCATTCTTTCAGTATGCACTAAGTATTATCGGAAGAATACTCGAGCCCCATCTACTCGCAAGAGAAAGGGATATTCATATGGTTCGGCGAAGCAAGCCTAACATGGTGACTCTAATCTATGAGGTTCTACGTTCCTGAGTGGGACGACGCGGTTGACGCCCACTACGACTTCGAGCACGACGAGCTCTCTAGTCTCAACCGCAAGGAGCGGAATCTCGACTACATCTGGGATATTTTCGATCGCGAAACCACACCCATCGATGGGGTGCTAATTTCACGGGAGCAAGTCGAAGAGACCGACCGAAAAGCTGAGCGCCTCGCTGAATACGGCGTTTATGACGACCCAGTCCTCTCAGTTCCAGACTGGCTACCGACAATCAGCGATTGTGGAGCGTGGGGGTACAAATCACTCCCATTCCCTCCCTACGGAAACAAGGATATGCTAGACTTCTATGAGACACTAGAAGTTTCTGTCGGCGTTACTATCGATCACTTGGTCCTTGGCTCCGGTAAGGATAAGGGCCGTCTCTATCTCGACAAGCGTGCGTTTCACGAGGACTTCAAGAAGGGCGACATTCCTGATTCTCTTTCTGATGTCGTCGACGTTATGGTTGACGAGTGGCCTGAGGAGTGGCCGGATTATGTCGGCGAGTACGAGCCGTCAATTCGAACTGAACAGACTGAAAACATCACAAACTTTACTGCAAGTGATTTTCATGGCGATATCGATGTCGTTCTTCGGCGATTAGCTGAGGATCGCCGTGCAGTCTATCGAGAGAACGACGAGAAATTCCGCTATGAGTTGACGCTACACAATGCCGAAGAAATGTACGATCTGTATCAGAATGGTGACTATCCATTCCGTTTGATGGTTGCTATCCAGGGGTGGGACCCCAAGTCGTACATTAAGGCTGCTAACAAGGTGCTTGACCTCGGCTATGACTACCTTGGAATCGGCGGCGTAGCAGGGAGTCCGATTCATGAAGTTCGAAAAATCGTGAAGGGTGTCGGAAAGACCGTTAAGTCGTTTGAGCGGGAGAATAGCACGCGTGTCGATTCACACGTTTTTGGATTTGCGAAAACTGACGGATTCGAGACTATCGGTCGGTCCGGCATGACGAGTTTCGACAGCGCGAGTATGCTGCGATCAGCGTGGACTGGCGGCGATAACTACCAGCTTGATAGTGAGGAGCGATACGATGCGATTCGAATTCGATATCCGTCGAATACCGACAGTCTCGACGAAGCCATAGAAAAGTCGCTCCGTGGACGGGAGGCGTTGGTGGCTTTGCGGGCTTACGGCTCGGAATACCCGTTAATCGAAGCTATTGATAAGTGGCATCAGAAAGCTGAGAAGGTTCTACCCGCAGCACGAGAGTACCTTCAGGAACATCGTCACGATCCAAGATACGACAAATCCCTACTTCGGGAGGTCGAATCGGCATTCCGGAACGACTTCGAGTATGGTCGGGAACTGCAGGCAAGTTTCAGTGACCGACTTCGTAGCCGGATTGTCGTTGCTCCGGAAAGACGATCCGGAGGCGCCGATTCCGTTTGAGGAATACGAAGAGTTGCTTCGAACCGCAGAACGCGAGCTCGAAGCATTTCCCCGAATGCTAGACCAGCTCAAACTGGAAGAAGCAATTTCTAATATTGGACGTGATGAATCCCCTGGCGGAGATACAGACACCGATGCATCTTCTCAGCGCTTAGATGGCGAAGACGAGGAACCAGGGTTGAGTCTGTACGACCAGATTTGGATGGTTGTCAAAGATTATGCGAACTGGATTGGAGACGATCATCTGCTTGAGGAATATCAGGAGACGCTCCGAAACCGTCCGTGGGAAACCTGCGAGTGCCGCATCTGTGAAAAGCACGGGATAGAAGTGTGTGTTTTCCGTGGAAACGACCGAAATCGTCGCCGTGGATTCCACAATACGCGTCGGTTCTACGACCAGTTCGCTGAGGAACTCCCGAAGATTCTGGTTGCGACGAAAGGGACTGCCAGTCTTAGTGGGTACGAAACCATTAAAGACTATCTTCAGGACAAGCATTCCGACTTCTGGGAGCAGGTCCACGATCTCCCGGTGGCTGAGATCGGCACTTTACACGGTGATGGTGTTCAGGAATGGTGGAATGAGACGCCTTCCCTCGTCTCATTTTCCCCGGATCGCATAGCCGAGGCAATCGGTGATCAAACGGAACGCTACCAACATCTGTTCCTCCTCACGCAGGACGGCGAAATCAGCCCCCAAATTGCGGACAGTGTCTCGAAAAACGACTGTGAACTCCAGTTATTCGATGACCCCGAAGAGTTGCGTGAAAGCGTGCTCAAGGCGTGTGGCCGAGACTATTCCGTCGGCGAGGACTTTGTGCCGCACCCACCGACAATCGACACCAGCGATGGTCTTGACGTTCTCGTCATCGACCAGTGTTCAGGGTCAAAAGAGATTCCGGATGATGCTCCCGTTTTCAACCAAGCAGAGACTTTAGAATTTTCCAGAGAAGAGTTACTGAACCGGGGTAATGTCCCAGGAATTGCGGCGAAGGATTTGTACACAGGGCGCCAGCAGGAGCATGTCAAAGATGCATCTCGTCGGTTGAGGGGTCAGGGACACGACGTTGATCGGTACTTCATTAGCGCTGGGTTTGGCCTTGTCGCGGAAGATGATCCCCTCCCGCCATACGAAGTAACGTTCAGCTCCATGAACGTCAGCGAAATCCGGGAAAGGTCGAAGAAGCTACAGATTCAGAAAGACCTGAAGCGAGTCCTGACTGAGTCAGAGTACGATATCGTCTTCTTCACTCTCGGGAGTGACTACTACACCAGTATCGATGTGGACAGTATGGTCCAAGAAGTACCCGCAGATCGCATTGGTGTAGTGTTCAATCGAGAGGTCGTTGAAGACCAGTTCGACAACATTGTGTCGGTACCTGCGCGTACAGAGGATGCCAAACGTCATGGCACTATTGTAGTCGGTCTCAAGGGACACTATATGAAGAACTTCGCTAATCGTGTTGAGGGGTTTGAAACGCTAAAACCCCAAATTATCGAAACTCTCTGCCGCCAGATTGAGGAAGAAACAACACAAGCAGCGTTCGAGAAATATTAGCTAGCGGGATTCTATAACCCGCATACAGCCCTCTCGTTCCGGTTCTCGTCTATCTCCCCATTATCTAAGTGAATTGATGATGTATCCGAGCGGGAGGTCATGTTGTACAGACGACGAGAACTCGATTTACCTCACGGGACAATAGAGACGCCAGTTCTCTTTCCTGTGCGGAATATCGGGAAGCGATCGAGTGATAACACGCCGACGTACGTGGGGACGATCCCGGAGTTTTCGGCGGCGATGATTAACGCTCGCTCGATTCGCAATCGAGACCCGATGTGGAATCGACTGACAGACAATATTACCCTTCGAGAGGAGATGGATGTTCCACAGAACACCATCGTGTTCGCAGATAGTGGCGGATTCGATTTCTCCAGCGAAGAGGTAGACACTACCCCAGCAGAAACGCTCGAAACACAGCGACAACTGGACGCGGACATTTTCGGGACTGTCGACGTCCCGATATCGAGGGAAAACCGTGACGCGGAAAATCAGGAGCGAATCGATCGAAGTATTCGGTATGCACTCGAGGCGAGTGACCGACATGACGGCGACGAATTGCTTCTGGCAAGTGTCCACGGATACGATCCTGAAACCCTACGAAATAGTATTCAGCACTTAGAGCGAAATGGTGAATTCGACGGGTACGCTCTTGGGAGTCTTGTCCCTATTCGGACAGATTACAAGAAGGTAACAAAGCTAATCCTTGCTGCGAGGAACGCGACCGACAAGCACCTCCACGTCTATGGACTCGGTGGCCTCGTCTACCAACCACTGTTGCTCTACCTCGGCGTCGACAGTTTCGACTCGTCAGCATTCATCCGAAGCGCTGGCAATCGGAACTACCTGATACCAGGGTTTGGCGGTGAAGAACTGCGCAATATCGAGGATTTAGAGAGGCTTCCCTGCCCCTGTCCGGTTTGCGGGACACGCACGCTTGCAGACATCCGTGAAGACAGAGAGGCACTCACTCAGCACAATTTGTGGGCACTGGCGACCGAACTTCGGCGCTTCAAGTACGTCGCTTCATCTGATCGTGACATCGAGGAGTATCTCGATCTACGGTTCCGCGGAAACGAGGTCACACAGCGGGCATACAAAACTGCAAAGCAGCAAATGAGGAGACTCACATGAGCGACGAACGAGCAACGGTTCGGCCGGTTACCCTGAGCCGCTTAGTTGAGCTAACTCATGCCTGCAACGGCGAACCGAAAACAACAGCAAATCTTGAGGATACTCTTGACGTCAGTCATCGACGAGCACGTGAGACGGTCCTGGAAGCAACACGAATCACGCTTCTTGAAGAGGATGAACGAACAGAGGACGAAGACGCGGTCTACAAGACGACTGATGTGGGAAAGTCGTTCCTTGAAGCGATTCGGTCCGAAGACTGGGAACAGGCTGGATCTATTCTCGCCACACGTAGCCCGCACTACGGGACATTCATCGAAACTCTAGAAGAAACAGAACAGGCGGATCTTGACACACTGCTGAACACCTCAAAGAGGCTCAGGAGTTCACTCCGTATTCATTCAACCAAACAGGAATCGAGGTCGTCGGTGATTGGGCGGAACGGTTAGGAAGTGTCCAAAGGCATGCGTTCACGGGAAATTACTACGTCACAACACGCTCCGATATCCCACAAAACTTCCACTACATCCTTCTCAACGTTTTCGACGACCTGGAACAGACTGCAGGCGTGGATCTCCACGAACGGTATCTGTCCATTCCACAACTCAGGGAGGACGTTTGTGAACGCCTTGGGTGTAGACGTGGCAGTTTCGACGAAGCACTTCTGGCGCTTTGTCAGCAGAACGTCGGCAAAAAGCTCTCCGGCGCACCGATGGACACAACGGCCAAAGACGCTGCGCTCGGCATCAAGCAAATCGAACTAGCTGACGACGACGGCCTGGTAACGACGTCCCAGTCGACACAACAGGTGATGTCCGGCGTCGAATTGTACGACAAGAAATACTACTATCTCGCGGTGCACGACCGCGAGATCACGTTCGACAAGGAGGACTTAGCATGACTGATGCATTCCAACTCAACGACGAACAGCAAGACTACTCGCAATACGACCTCAACGGGAACCCCTTCCCGTATAGTCCTGTCCCAGCGGAGGATCCAGAAATTTACTGTGGACAGCAGCATGTTTCCGAGAAGATTAGTTCGACGGTGTCTTCGATGCTGGCTACTGGAAAGTCGAAGCATTTGGTGATCACCGGGAAGTACGGGAACGGGAAGTCGCACACTCTCAAATACACACGTGCACTGCTTCGAGACCGGGAAGACGTGGTAGTCGGATATGTCGCCCAACCTGGGGAAGGATTTCTTGATATCTACCACGAGTTCGTCTACGACCTCGGCTTCAACGGCCTTCAGGAATTGGCCTACGAGTACCTCGCATCAGTTACTCGTGACGTCACTGAGACCAACCCGATGGATGCGACCGCCATGGAATCCCTCATCGACGAAGGGGGGGTGCTCTTGTCGGACATCGTCCCAGAAGCAATTCGCCGTCTGAGCGACGTGACGAAGTTCGCCGACTTCGCGCGAGCGATTGTGCATATGGTGTACGAGGATACGAACCTCTACGCCTGGCAGTGGCTGACCGCAGAGGGGATCCGGTACGAGCAGCGCAAGGAAATGGAGATTCACAGCGCGTTAGACGACGATACGATGGGTGTTCGGGCGTTTACGGCGCTCAAGAATATGCTGCTTGATCTCGGGTACACGGGCGTCTTTGTGTTCGTCGACGAGTTTGAGAGCATTGCTCGCCTCTCACCAAAGAACGAACAGGCGACTTTGAACAGTATCCGCCATCTGATGGATCAGAATAGTTCGGGACTCTGCATGTTGTTCGGGTGTGCACCGGAGGTTTGGCAAGATGTGATGAGCGAGTACCATGCATTCAGCGAACGCATCGGCCAAGAGGTCGCGCTAAAGCCGCTGACCAGCGAGCACTTGTATAAATTGGTGGGCGACTACTTAGATCGAGAAAGACCATTAGATGCCAAACAAGGGCGAATCCATCCGTTCTCTGAATCAGCCCTTGATCAGATTCTCCAACGTTCTCAGGGGAACATCCGGCAAGTGCTCTCTATGTGTAGTCGCGTATTAGACGACGCAGCGGATTCGGGCCAACCCAAAATCACGACTGAAGTCGTTCAGGAGGTATTCTAACGAATGACTTAGCTCAGGGGTCGGTTCGGGGGTCGCTAACGAATTCATACAGCCCTTCTGTGAGTTTTGTGACCCAGCCTGCTGCCGCGAGTTGATTCAGGCTGTAATTCACTTGTTGCTTGTTCAATCCGGTTTCTTCCCGTAGGAACAGTGGGTTTGCTCGTCCCCAGGGTTCACCAGAATCACGCCCTTCTTTCAATATTTTCAGGATCGCTTCTTCGTTTTCGCTGGGAGTGTACTCCTTGTTGACCATCTTAGGTTCCAGATATTCAGCAAGTCGTATAGTCGTATCTTTCCGCAGGGGTTCTGTCACAGTATTTTACTACGTTAGAATTAAGTGCGCTCGGGAGAATATACCATGTGAAGCGCGGATTCCCTCAGAAGATGAGGGCGGTGTTGGAGACACCGCACCCCGCGCTGCCTGAAACAGACAGCATGTACACAAATACTAACCACTTGGAAAAAGTCGACGGTTGCACTCCAACACACGCGCGAACGCAAGTAGAGGGACCTTGCGTATGACTGCTGCTACTCCGAACACCAATAACGTTGCAAACGTATTCACCCTCCTCAGCAACGCGAGGAGATTACTGTTAGTGAACTATTTGGCGTTGTTTGAGTACGGCAGGAAAGTAGAAGTTCGGCACCTAGCGAGAGTTATCGGCAGTATCGAGACGCAAACCCCTCCACGATCTGTTGCAACAGAACACTACGAATCAGCCTACAACAGCCTCATTCAAACTCACCTACCGAAACTTGACAAACAGGACATTATCGAGTATGACGACCGAGCTAAGGTTGTGACCGTCACCCCAGAAATCAAGAAGTACGCCGCACTGATTGCAATCACTCGGTACGTTCTCCACTCTAAGAACCACCATGTCTGATAAGGTAGCAACTGCATTAAACAGCGAATACAATAGTCTCTTCAACATGGTTAGAATCTCAGAGACGACTCGACTCAATCGTGTAGAACATATCGTAGGAAGTGGAACCGGTGTGCTGGATTTTTCTGTAGAGGGCGAAAGCGAGTACTACACGTGGGAAGAGAGTGAGGACGCTGATTGGGAGATTGAAGATGCGAGCAGAGTGGAGAATATTGAGGAAGATCGGTTCATCATGTATCCCGCAGGTGAGTACTTCACTTGTGAAATTGAAGAGGGCAGTGAAGGTGTGAGAGATGGCTCAGTCCGGTGTTGGAGTGAATCGGAGTGAGTACTGTTCAGAGTTCACTCTCTTTGCGTACTTCCGAGTTTAGCATCTGATGAGCGTTTGGACGCCATATATCGACATCAGCCCTGAATCGGAACGTCAATTATCAGATACTTATCAACGGTTCACAAGCGTCACTAATCAAAGTCAAACAACGTAAGCCCTGTATGGATTTGAATGGTATCCCAGTCGTCCGGGCAGTCTTCTTTGACTCGTTCGAAGACATCTTCTCCAGCACCCGTTAATACGTACTTACCTGTTCGAGTTTTCGCGAGGCCGAGATGCTCTAACCAACACCTGCCGGCAGATTCGGCCGGTGTTGGTTAACGCTGAGGGCAAGAATAGCACCGACCCAACCAGAGAACCGGTGCACTAGGCGTTTGCCCGGTCCCGTTGGGCTCCCGTCGACGTCAACGGGAGGTCGACGTCGATCTCGTCGTACCAGACGACCGGCCGTTTCGCCTGCCCATCCTCCTCGAGTTTAAGCAGGCCGTAGTCTGCGAGCTCGTTGACGTTCCCCAAGACCTCCGGTGGGTTCCGGTCGACGAGACGCGCGAGTTCCCGAATGCTGGCAGGGTCATGTTCGACGATGGCTTCTAGGAGTTCGAGGTTGGTGCTGCGGAAGACTCGCCCGAACGTTTCGAGGTCTTCGATGGCGAGCGTCGGGTTGTGTGGCGTGACGTCTTCGCTGCTGTCAATTACTTTGAGGCAGTCTTCGAGGCCACTACGGTCGGGCGAGCCAATCGTAACGTAGAGTGTTTGAGTCATGGTTTGGAATGTGTGTTCCTTCGGGATGGTCTCCAACCCCTATGGGGTTGGAGACTAGGCCGACTGAGTAGTCTATGTTCGTGGAGAAAGTGAACCAATCATCTGCCGTGCGGTTGTGTGCCAATATGGAACGTCGTGATACCATAGTCATCAGACGTGTGTTGTCTTCAAAACCGAGGATTCGGTAGTCTCACGCCTTGTTTCGATTACGACGATGTTTGTCATAGATTTGTGCCGGACGGCGTAAAGACTTATTTGTCGTGCGGGCTAGTGACCAAGTGAGGACGCGAATTAGGCCCATCAGGTAGACCCTGGGGGACTAATTCGGTTAGGGGTGTGGGGTAGTGGCCTACGCCCTGTTGACGTCCGTATCTACGGTAAAATATTCTCGAAGAGATACTGCTGTATCGTCTCAGATTCAAGCATCTCGACAGCATTCTGCACTTGACTGCTGACATCGTGGTCTTCTCCATCTGGGTGTCGACCCTTGATCCATGCAACCACCCGTGTTCCTTCGACAGTCCCGTACTGTCCGGTTGCTGGTCGCAACGCGTAGAACTGTGTCGGGGTGACATTCGAGGGCTCACGCCAATTTGAGTCAAACCAGACTACGTGTTCACTGAAGTCAGATACGGACTGCTCTTGGGCAGCCAGCGTATCACGGACGTATCCAGCGATATAGTCGGCTGCAGCTACCTCAGGGTATGTTAAATCCGCTTTCGGCAACCCAGATGGATACACTGACCCAAACGCGGAATCGAATGGCCCATCAAAGAACTGGGCGGCTTGATGCCGGAGATGGAGCTGCTGTTCGCCGTACATACTGGGTGACCCATCAGGGAGCAGAACCGAGTCGCCGGTATACGCTTGGTCACCAGTAATGGTCTTTTTCGCTAATGCACACACGCCAGCAGCCTTCTGGTGAATCGTCGCGTTCTGATGACCAAATGCCGCGTACCACTCGATAGAGTGCTCGGTTAGGTCCTGCAGTAACGACTCAACTCGTTCGTTGTGTTCTTGTCGCGATAGTTTGGAGCGTAGGCTCTGTGATTTCGCCATCCACGGCGAAAGTCCGTGCTGAATGAGGAGTTCTGCCAAGCGTTCGCCTGACTCGCGAGGCGATCTAACCGCTGCGAGAGCAAAAGGACCCGGGCCAGTCACGTTCCCAGACTCGTCAACCCCAATTACGTGGTGAGCCCTTGTCGTCTCCGCGGACGCATCAATAACTTGGACGTCGCGCACGGTTCAACTTAACAGAGCTACTGTTCTGTCCGAGTTAAAAGACTCTGATTTCGCTTATAGTGAGAATTCTGGCGGGTTCTCCTCATCCCACTCAGCTTTCTCCGACCGACCAGATTGACTGAGAGATTTAGAAGGAGAAATAGGAATTATTCGTCGCGTCTCTGAACTCAGCAACGGATGCGAGTCGGCGGTCACCGGCTAACTGTGATTTCGTGAGCGCCATTTGCGTATTATCCTGGGCGAGTTGATTCATCTCCTGTGACTTGAGAGCAGACTTTTCGAGGGCAATCTGTGCAATCTTCTTCGCGCGCTCAGTATGCGCTAACTGCTTTGCCTCCGAGAATTTCTGTTGAGTCTCCTTGAACAAATTGGCCGATTCTCTGAATAATGCTGGCTCTTTGCTGTCTTTCGTTTCTGAAACGTCGGGAGCGGTTTCTCCAGCGTCTTGGAAGTAACTGTATCCGAGACGATATTTACTAATCGCGCTACTGGCGTCTGGATTCTTACTTACGCAGCCAGATGAAGCAGCGATAACGGCAGTCGCGCCTGCAGCAAGTAGCCTACGACGGGTAACCATACTTCCGTATCTATGAAGGTGAATAAAAAGTGTGCTGGTCAGTTCATTTTCCGTCTTCTTTCCTGTCTCCACGGGGTCATGTGTTGTTGTAGCTGATCACCTGGACGTATACACGAAACTACGAATCTCGTGTGAACAAGGCGTCGTGTGGGCCGGCACGGAGATGCGTCGATACTCTCGTTTTCAGAAATCGATGGCTGTGATGGTTTTACTGTTCACACAATACGTGATTTACGAGTGGGCTGAGGTTATTGAGTCGGATCAAACTTAACCAACAAACTGAGAGGAATCCCTCTATTGTTGGTTAACTTTCCGTGCCGATTACCAGCTCAGGCCTCCCAACCACTTACCCGTCTAGCGTCGCAACCGAAACCCGTCCTCAGATGGATCTCGAAGATTCTCGGTATCACGACTCAGCTGTAAACCAGGATCTTCCCCCGATGCAGTGTGACGCGTGCGAGTTAGCACTCCAGTCTCCAGAACGGCATATGCTGTCATTTCTGCTGCTCGACCAGCTTACAGCGCCACTTATCGGCTGTGACGACCATCTCCAGCAGTTCGCTTCGATCTGTGGGTACACGACGGAGGCAACCGCTGAACTCCTTAACCACCGACCTGCTGGCGGCGTGAGCTGTCCCAGTTGTGGCCTCGCAGCCCAGACGCCGCACCAGCCGCTCGTTCCGGTTGAAGATGGTGCTGTCGCGATTCTCACTTGTCCGGAGCATCAAACTGAGCTCATCAACCGATTCCATACTGGTCTCGACACACAGCAGCAACTGACAGCCCAACTTGACACGGCTGCACACCACGACGTCTCGTAACGAGGTTGTTCACTCCTCTGCTAGCGTTTCTAGGTCTTCAGAGACACGTCCGCAGAGCTCCGCCGCTGATGCATAGTCCTCGTCATCAAGTGCTAGCAGAAATGCGAGAAGATCATCTCGAAGTGAAGGGCTCACGTTGTCAACATTCTCCAAATCTATCGATGCGATTTTCGTGAGCTCATCGATTTGGACGAGTGGTGCAGAATCTTTGTCAGCCATTTTGTTCAGGGATACCGTCACACTGACCCTCGGTAGTCTTTCCGCTATTCCCCCTCTATATCGAGCGACTGTTTCAGGTTGAACGCTGAATAAAACTCAGCGGTCCCCGGGGTGAAAGTGAAAGACGGCGGTGCTAATCGAGTTCGCCGTACCCGTCCTCACGCATCAATTCTGCCACGTCTTCGACGTTATTGAACGCCGCGAGAAGCGCATACTCGCGAGCGTCCGTCTTCGCGATGTCATCGGCCCCTAGTTCCGACGCGAGTTGGCTCCGAAACTCCGATTCTTGGGAGACGACCTCGTCGCGTGCGAACAACTCCAGACGGTTGTCTCGCTCGTCTCCGACGTTACTCCGACGCACGAAGTATGGGTACCTTGACGAACTCTCGCTGGAATTGGACTTCGTTTCCTCCGTGGTTGTCGATGCACCCGGTCGTCCTGCATCATCTCCATCCGGGCCATCGACCGTCTCGTCGGTCTCCACCTCGGTGCTGGTTGCTTCGGACTCTTCGTGTTCCTCGCTAGACTCGGGTTCTGGACTCTTGTCCGAGTCGTCGTCCTCTTCTCCGAAATCGAGGTTGCCAGACCCCTTCTTCATACCCCCCATCAGTTAGTCACCTCAGGCTCTTCACCGAATGAGGGGCGGAGAGTCACATTCCCGTGGTCCTGAATCTCAGCGTGAGCTCTTCTGGGATGTCCGCATCGAACGTCTCTGTCCCGATGAAGTACGCCAGCGTCCAGAGATCTTCCAGGGTATCTATCTCACGGTCAGGGACGCGGCGCTGGCCCGGTTCAGAAACCATCTCGCCGTTGACCTCGTGGGTCTTCCAGCGTTCTTCGACTACCTTGAACGCCGACCCACGTGCTTCCCACATTTCGTCCATCATACTCTCGCGGTCAGCTATCGAGACTGGCGTCGCGAACTCTTCAGTACCCTCGAACTTTTGCTGATACTGTTGGTGGGCGTTCGTCTGCCCGACGCCGCTCGGAACCACGCAGGAGAGTCCGACTTGGATATCCAGTTTGTCCTCCATGCCAGTGACCAGTTGTTCTGGGCCGTCGAGACTCAGGTTCCCCTTCCCGGCTGGTTTGACAGGCGCGACGAGAGTTCGAAGGGCGTAGATCGCGTTGTAGAGGAGGTCTTCTGCACGCGCGTTCGGGTCGATGAGAACAGCATCATACTCCTTCTGGAGTTCCTCTTGTTCCCAGAGGAGGTTGTAGAGAAGCTCAAACCGCGGATAGTCCTCTTTGTCCATTCCCTCCATCTGAGCCTCGTAGGATATCTTCTGTTCGAGATTGCTTGTGAAGTCACCGAGCATATCGTGACTCGGGACGACGTCGACGCCTTCACTGCTCGTCTTGATCAGGTCCTTGAATGGCCCCTTTGGTCGCTCCAGAATGTGACGAACGATGTTGTCTGCGTCGGGGTCGCTACGGTCTTCACCGACGTCGAAGAGGGTGGTGAGGTTTCCCTCTTGGGGGTCCAGATCGATGACGAGAGTATCAAGACCTGCGCGCTGGAACGCATCTGCGAGGTTTCCGGTTGTAGTGGTCTTGTACGTGCCTCCTGATTCGGAGTAGACGACGAGGGATATCATACACTCCTTCTATTCGAGTGCCTGTTACATATATCTGTGTCAGACAATCGGGCCAGCAATCTGTAACAGTGGTCTGTATCAGATGTCTGTAATAGACGTAATTTATGATATAGTGCGTCTGAGCGGCTCATATGAACGCATTTCCCGAATATTGGAAATTAACCTCCCCGTCTGGAATTGTTGGCTGTAATGGTTGTCTGTAATTTGTGCCTGGGGTCTATTGCTGTAATCTGGCACGCAATCGCGGGACGAGCTGGCTGATACAGATATTTAATACAGATAGCTGTTACAGATGTCTGTAACAGCCAGTAGTTACAGGTGTCCGGTACGAACATTCGGTGCCAATAGCCAGCTGGATTATCTGTGCGGGGCAAGACGGGACAGACGCCTGTTACAGAAATTCGGTACAGGCGCCCGTCTGTAACTTCACGCGCACGAGGTCAGGGCTGCACGGTGGATAGAGGCGGGATGTAGAAACACCTACAGACGCCTGTAACAGACAACGTATTCTGGATTGGTTCTGAAGATGTGGATCGGTCTGCTCAACTCTCGAGAGTTCTAATGCCAAGCAGGGGTTCAACGCTGGCGGTCGAGAGTCAGTTTCGAGGGCGAGGCTTCTGTAGCCGCTCTTCGTCCATCTCCAGTGGGAAAACGCCGGAATAGGCTGTTGTAGCCGCTCAAGAACAGTTTTCTCGGGATTTCGCCGTATCTGACGCTACCCAATTTTAATATAGCGGCATATGATTTATAATTTGCTTAGATCGCCTAATGTGCGGATAGGGGCGGAGAAACCGCCGAAATAGCGGGATTCTATTGTTCATCCTGTTGGTCGTGATTATGCCCGTAATCACGACCACATTGAAGTACCCTGCCGCCGTCGGTGAAGCACGAATGCTGCAACCGCCTCACGACGGCGCTTCCCCGGGGTAGAGACACCGAGACCGGGCCCGCAGGACGGTGGAGGGCCGGTGGATGTCTGATCGAGCGCTTTCGACGCCGCTCGACGATAGCTTCGAACGCTATCTTCAGGACAAGGGGAAAGGCCGCGGCGGCGACGGCGGGAACTACCGACGTAACGCTGCACGCGAACTCGAGCGGTTCGCCGAGTGGGCCGCCGGCGACCGCGGCGCCGACGACTGGACCGGGATCGTTCCCGACGATGTCGACCGGGAGCCGACCTTCGACGATCTTGATGAACGAGTGTTCCGGGAGTACGCCCGACATCTCGGCGGCGATCGGGGACTCAAGCAGAACACGGTACAAACCTATTACCGCTATATCTCTGCGTGGTGCGGGTGGTGTGTCAACGAGGGATATCTCGAGGCGCATTACGCGCAGCGGGCGAGTGCGATGGCGCCGCTGCCGGAGGACGACGGCCGCAAGCCCGGCGACCAGCAGGCCTGGACGTCCGAACAGCGCCACGCCCTCACCCGTCACGTCGACGAACGGGCCCGCGACGCCGTCGAGGCGTACACGACACTCCCAGAGGATACTGACCCCCTCGACAAGCAGCGAGCACGTTACGCGGCGCTGAAGGCGGCTCGTGACCGGGCGCTGGTGTTCGTCCTCGCGTACACCGCCGTCCGCGTTGGCGAACTCCTCCGCGATCCGAACGACCCGCGCCGGCGCGGCGTTCGCTGGGAGGACCTCTCCTCGACGACGGAAGTATGGACGTCTACCGGAAGAAACAGCAGTGGGACGCCGCGAGTCTCCCCGATCCAGTGATTTCCCCGCTGCGAAGCTATCGCCAGCTGATGGACCCGCCGACGGAGCGGTGGCCGGTGTTTCCGACGTTCGACCAACGGACGCTCGCAGAGCTCGTCCGGGATGATCTCACCGACCGAGGGGAACGCCCAGAGGCAATAACTGAGCGGCGTGATGAGTACGCTCGCGACCTGCTGCTGGTGCTCGATGAGGACATTCGGCCGCCGTCAATCACGACGGGCGGCGCACGGTCGATTCTTCGACGGCTCTCGGAGGCCGCCGAGATCGAGATCGCCCATCCGAAACACGAGTATCTGGCCCCGCACGGTGGTCGCCGAGGGATGGGGGAGGTACTTGTCCGCGCGTTTGGGTACACGGTGGCGGCCCGGTATCTCGATAATTCCGAAGAGATGGTTCGAGAGCGGTACTCACATATTGAGGCCGGGGAATTGGGGGATGTCGCTACAGAAGCTCTAGAACAAATCGACCACGTTGGAAGTAGATCCCATACGGAGTGATAATATCCATCAGAGTTTGGGCAAACGAGATATCACGATGTTCGGCAACTAAGGCTCTACTCGAATCGTACATTCCCACCCATTTCGTGTTGAACGAAATTGTGCGCCTTACGCTCCCTGACGAGGGAGATCAGTCGTCTTGATATTCCTTTTCGAAGCCCCGAAATTCGGTTCGGTGGGCTTCCTCATCGGCGAGAATTGCCACGGCGAGATCTTCGGTGACCGGATCGTCAGCGTCCTCAGCAGCATCGATGATCGACCGATATGTCTCGATAGCGTCCTCTTCAGCGTCGAGGACACCTCGGATTACCGAAAGCACGTCGGTCGAATCCTCGGGTGGTTGCAGCGAGTCCTGCCGAGCGGTAAACTCTGCCGAGCTAGGCGGTCGGGCATCCAGCTGCTTGAGACGGTTCCCAAGTTGCTGGGCGTGGGTCAGTTCCTCTTGGATGTCTTGCTGGAGACTCTGCTTGATCTCTTCGGCACGAACTCCGTCCAGAACGATCGCGTTCGTCTGGTAGTTCATCACGGTCTCCATCTCGTCGCCGTAGGCCTTCTGAAGCAGGTCGATGACGCGGTCTGAGGTCATACAAGTTACACTACCATCCATGCGCCGATATATCCACCGCCGCACCTGTTCGCTCCAACCGTGCTTGATGAGTACGTAACCATAGATTGCGTCCTCTTCGACCAGGTTGCCCCTTTCAGTAGTCGAGGTACAATATGTCGCAGACGGTATTCGAGAGGTAGATTATCGAGTATCGGGACGCATACCTGCAACCTCGGCTGTGTGTTCTGATTGGGCTGCGGATGAAGAAGAGACCATCGCACAGCTAAACGACATTCGGAAGAACAACACGAGAAAACCCTGCCGGCCAAGAGCGTAATCCGTGACCGACTGGAAACCGTTGACGTCGAGTGATACTGCCGGACTCAGTCCCCTTTGAGCCAAGCACGGCGAAAACGTGCGACTTCTTTTGGAGTGATATCGTCACGCTCGATAGCCACCTCGATATCCGCGGCAGTGACTGCACCTCGCTCGAGCACACGCTGGAAGATATCCTCGACGACAGTGGCCGTCTCGTCTCCACCGACCGATCATCGGCAGTCACTGCTTTCGGTGGTCCTCTCAAACCTGACTACATCGCCATCCGCTGCTTCCGATGGTAGCTCGACCGTGTCGATCCCCTTCTCCGCCGTGTATATCCCGGGTGCGATCGGATCGGGGAGGTCTTTCACTCAGTCGTCGGGATCCTCTGCGAGGAAATCCGACTGCCCGAAGCTCGCGTCGATACCTGTCGCCCCGTACGCACCCGTCGCGCTGACGAGGAGCGCGACGGCGATGACGACGTAGGGCGCCTTCGTCGCGAGCGTTGCCCCCGTATCCAGGACGCGACTGACCGGCCCGCCACCCGTTCCGACGGCTGGTTTCAGGCGGTCGATCTCCCGGCGTTCGATGACCCCTTCGAGTTCGACTTTCAGCGCCGGAACGAGCAGCGTAGCCACGATGCCGATAGCGCTGACGACGCCGAGTTCGCTGAACACCCCGAGAGCGCTCGTAAGGTTCGAGAGGAAGCCGATGACGGTCGTCGTGGTGATGTAGACGAGTGCGCCGCCGGCGCTCCCGAGTGCGACAGTCATCGCGCGACTGGGCGACGTCTCGCTCGACTCTCGAGCCTCCCGGTAGCGCATCACGACGTGGAGCCCGTAGTCGATGGAGAGCCCGATCAGTAGGACGAGGACAACGATGAACGGCTGGCTGAACGCGATGTCGAACCACCCGATCGCACTGAACGTCCACACGAGTACGGGCGCGAACGCTATCGTTGGGGTTGCTTTCGAGCGAATCGAGCGCTTCCGCCAGGCTCGTCTCCGTCCTCGCTAGTTCACGTTCGCGGGTCTGTAGCTCGGCAGCCCGGTCTTCCCGGATCGAGGTTGTCGCGACGAGGTTCGCGACGCTCCGGGTGGAGTCGTTCTCGACGAGGGTCTCGTTGACTGTTTCGTTGGTCTGGAGCGCCCGTTCGTACTCGAGAATGGTGACGTGGGTCTCCTTCTCGAGGATCTTCTCGTCCCGCACGATGGCCTTTGCAGAGGTCATGCCCGTCGCCCCGCTCGAGAAGTTGGCGTCGATGTAATCGAGCTCGTCGGTTTCGTCGGCGTCGGTCTGGAACTGGTCGAGGGAGGTCGATCGGTCGACCATCGGCACTCCGGCGGAGTATTCCCCGATGACGATGGCACCGATGGCGACCAGCGTCCCCAGTGTCTTGATACCGAAGGTTCGGTTTCCAGCACAAGAGGGACTGCCGTGGTCGATGAATTGTAGTAGAATTTTGGGCGATTCAAGATTTAGCCTTTTATAGACTACTTGTTCCTGTGAGGGTCACCCACATATTTTTCCTAAATCCGTGACTGGGTGTTACTATGGCCACTCCGATCACGGATCGAATTAAGGCAATTCGGTCAGAAGTTGGAGAGGAGAACCTACGGGTGATTGCGGAGTATGACAAGAGCGGCTACGAGTTCCAATATCTTAGCGAAGAGGTTGATGCGAGATATTCGAAAGCGGAATTTGACGAGGTTTTCGATGATTTGCTTTTTGATACGATGCGGTCGGACGTGATGGAACGGCGCTTCCATGGCGGAGACTACCAGTGTTCAGTCCTGAGTTTTGAGGAGATGTTCGTCTTTCAGTTCGTTCGCGACGAATTCGACGGGCTCGTAGTGTCCATCGAGCGGGATTGCACAATCAATCTGGAGTCGTTTATCGAGACTTGCGCCGAACATACCTAACTAGCTTTGTAGAATTCATAATGGCTAGTGGGCTTTGATGTCGGCCAGTATGCGTAATGGGTAACGAGCTCTTTTATCGGTCACGAGGTGCTGGACGTTCAATCCATGGTAGTGATAGAAGCTCACGGATTGACTCGATACGATATGTTGGCGTGTATTCTTTATGTCTGTCTGTCTCGGAGACCAAGACGGAGGCAATTCCGGCAGCAGTTGCACCTGCGATATCTGTTTCTGGTGAGTCCCCGACATGCACCGTAGCCGTCGAAGTAACATTGAGTGATCGAAGGGCTCGGTCAAACGGTTCTGGGTCTGGTTTCGGGGAAATGTCGTGTCCCGCGATGATCGTTTCATCAACCCACTGGGTAAGGTTTACGGCGTTGATCTTTTGCTGTTGGGCATCCGGGGCTCCGTTTGTTACGATTGCGAGTCGATATGCGTGACTGAGTTCGTCCAACACGTCCGAAACACCGGGTAGTAACTCAACCCGGGTCTGATCACGCTCTTCGTTGAATGCGTTCGCAACAGCTCGGCCACGCTGTCGATCATATCCATTTGCCGCAGCGAGCGCCGCGAAACAGTCGGATCGAAGTTCCTCCATTGAGGCACACTTCTCCGCGAACTCGTCATACCGTGCATAGTAGTCCTCAACCGAGAATAATGAGTTACAGCCAACGGCGTCAAATGCCTCCTCTAATACCTCTCCTGGCGATCTCTTGTACTGCACTAATGTCCCATCGAGATCAAAGAGAACTGCCTCAAGTTGCGTCATACTGTTGACTAACAGACTGTTCTATTTGAACGCTATTGAATTCCTACTAGCACTTAAACCGCTACTGATAGGGAAACTGCTGACGTCATCAGCTCGAACGACAGCTCACCAGTACGAAGTCCCTTCCGTACGGAGCTGTCCTGATACCGGTTGATGACCGAGTGGGTCAGATCTTATTAGGCTGGCACTGTTGGCCTTTCGTCTGCCTCGTGAACTGTATCCAGGAACTCCTCGGCGTCGAGGGCAGCCATACTCCCGGTGCCGGCGGACGTGATCGCCTGGCGGTACCGGGGGTCGGCGACGTCGCCGGCAGCGAACACGCCATCGACGCTCGTCCGGGCCGTCAGTCGGCCGACATCGTCTGCCTGCGTGAAGATGTAGCCGCTTTCGTCTCGTTCGACGGCAGTCTCATCCAGGAACCGCGTGTTCGGCGTGTGGCCCACCGCGTAGAACACGCCGCCAACATCGACGGTCTCCCGCTCGACGTCGACCCCGGACTCGGCCTTCTCCGTGGGGTAGCCATCGGGGTGGGAGACGAGCGTGGCACCGGTGACGCCCTTCTCCTGGGAGCCGTGGATGGCTTCGAGTTCCGTGTTCCACCGGAACTGGACGTCGTCGTGGTCGCGAGCACGGTCGGCCATGATCTCGGACGCACGCAGTTCCTCGCGGCGGTGGACGACCGTCACGGAATCGGCGAACTTCGCGAGGAACAACGCCTCCTCCATCGCGCTGTCGCCGCCACCAATGACGAGCACGTCGTCGCCGCGGTGGAACGCGCCGTCACAGGTCGCACACGTCGAGAGTCCATACCCCATGAGCTCGTCCTCGTTCTCGGCGCCGACCCAGCGCGCGCTCGCACCGGTCGCGACGATCAGCGCGCGCGTGTGAATCGTGTCGCCGGTCGACAGCGATAGCTCGAACGGCCTGCCGTCGAGGGCCGCGTCCTCGATGCGACCGTGTTCGAACTGAGCGCCGAACTGCTCAGCCTGCTCTTTACCGCGCTGGACGAGTTCCATGCCGCCGACGCCGTCGGGAAAGCCGAGGTAGTTCTCGACGTCGGTCGTCAGCGTGAGCTGGCCGCCCGGCTCGTCGCCCTCGAGGACGAGGGGTCGAGGTCGGCGCGGGCCGCGTAGACCGCTGCCGAGAGGCCGGCGATTCCCGAGCCGGCGATGACGAGGTCGTGTACGTCCGTGCTCATCTAGTTCGTGTAGGAGTCGACGAGCGTTCGGAGCTGGTCTTCGCCCTGGAGGCCGACGATCTCCTCGACCTGCTCGCCGTCGGCGAACAGGACGAGCGTCGGGACGCCGCGGACGCCGTAGGCGCTTGCGAGTTGCTGGTTCGCGTCGACGTCGACCTTCGCGACCGTCGCGGCGGTCTCGGCGGCGATAGTCTCGACGGTCGGCTCGAGCATCTGGCAGGGGCCACACCAGTCGGCGTAGAAGTCCGTCAGGACGACGTTGTGCTCACTGACGAGGGCATCGAGGTCGTCGGCGCTATCGACGTGGATCGGTTCGTTCGCAGGAGTGCTGCCTGCGTCGGTTGCAGTATCGGTTGCCATCACCTGTCCCTACGGACTGCCGACCATTAAGTCTTGCTCAATTTCCACAATACTCCACACAATTCAAAGAGCAGTCTGGGGGCCACGAAGCAAGCATGGCATAAAAACCGGTGTAACACCAACGTAAGCGCAGAACGCGTCCTGCCGCGACTCATACTCGCCCCCACAATTGTAAAAACAGTGTACGTATGGGCGGACAACCCATCGCACTTCGACGTCAGTTCCACTCCGATTCGAGCGCGTCGAGCAATCCGTCGACCTCCTCCCGAGTGTTGACTGCATGGACGGATACCCGGATCGCGTTCGGGCTCGGGAGCGAGCGCACGACGAATCCCGCTGTCGCCAGTCGTTCGACCGTCGATTCGGGATCGTCGACGTCGATCGTGATGAGGCCCGACTCGGGCGGATTGGGACTGTAGAGCTGACCGTCCGGGATGCCGTCCACGAGCTGTCCGGCCAGGGTCTGGATTCGCTCCGCGATGCGATCGATTCCGATCTCGTCGATCGCATCAATCGCCTCAGCTAGGGCGACGTGGGGAGCGGGGTTCGACGAGCCGACCTCGAATCGTCGGGCACCGACCGCGAACTCGTAGGGGTCCGCCGTCGGTGTCTCAACGCTCCGGTAGCCGACCGTGTTGGGCGTGAGCGATTCAGCGACGTCGCCGTCGACGTAGAGGAAGCCACCGCCCCAGAGCCCCAAGAGCCACTTGTGGCCGGCTGCTGCGACCGCGTCAGCACCCCATTCGTCGACGTCCATTGGGAGCTGTCCCGGCACCTGTACAGCGTCGACGAGCGCGAACGCACCCGCCTCGTGGGCGATGTCGACGAGGTCGCGGACGGGCAACTGGGTGCCATGTGTCCACGTCACCGCACTGAAGCACGCAAGTCGTGCATCCTCAACGGCTTCGGCGAAGACGTCGAGATCGATTCGACCGTTTTTGGTCTCGACGACGCGAACGTCGACGCCCTGCTGTTTCAAGCGTTGCCACGGAAGCGTTCCGGCTGGGTGCTCGAGGTCGGTGCGAACGACGGTGTCGCCGGGCTCCCAGTCGATGGCGTTCGCGATGGCGTTGATGCCCGCGGTGGTGCTCTCCGTGAGTGCGATTTCGTCGTCGTCCGCACCGACGAAGGTGGCGACGCGCTCCCGTACGCGGTCGTATTCGTCGAATGCCACCTCGTAGGGGTCGTTTCGGGTATTCGTCTCGTACTCGTGTGACCGCACGAACTCGTCTGCGCTTCGACGACGTACCGCGGGCTCGGCCCGTGAGCACCGAAGTTCAGGTAGACGTCGTCGTGCAGGGCGGGCGTGTCGGCGCGAAGTTCTCTGGGGTTCATCTCGTTCTCGAGGAGTTAGTCGTGATATCGGGCGATCAGGTCGCGGAGTGTCTGTTCGTTCTGGCCACCTCGAAGCTGTTTCACCGGTTGCCCGTCGGCGAACAGGACGAACGTGGGCGTGCTCTGGGCACCGAACTCGATCGCCGTCTCGAGGTTCGACTCGATGTCGATCGTCAGAACCGTCGCGTCGGTGTCTTCCGCGAGTGTTTCGAGAACCGGCTTCATCCGCTTGCAGGTCCCACACCACTCCGTGTAAAACTCCACGAGAGTGACGCCGCTGTCCTCGACGGCAGTCTCAAGGTCGCCATCGTCGAGTGAACCCACGCTGTCCGTCTTCGCTGTTTGTGTTGCCATTAACAGACTCTATGCACTGGATTGTTAATAGTCTTGGGCTTACTATACAATATAGGTCGGGCATGTCTTTCGTCTCAGAGCTATTGAATGAGAGTAAAGCGATGCGAGGGCCATCCGTGGATGCCACGAGCACACAATTGTCGGGTTAGATAGCCTCGTTATTCGAATCAGACATCACCGAACGTAATATTAGCACCATCCCAAATGAGACGAGTACTGCCTGTATGAGGGCCGCTGAGAACAGCGACGTTCCCAACACACTGTAGACGAGGCCTTCACAGATAGCTCCGACTCCTATGAATACGAAGCCGACAGAAACGTAGAGCATCGGATGGCTCTCACTCCGCTTGTATGCGTAGAAGGCGAGGTACGCGACCAGAAGGCTGAGAAACAGCGTAATCAGCTTGACGACGACGATTGATGGGCTGATCATGTGCTCTCCCGGAAGTTCTCCCAAAGCGAAGCGAAATTATCGGCGAGTTCATCACGTGTTTCGACGGAGAGTTCGAACTCACCGTCGGCGATTGAAACGTGGAACGCCTCGACCGTCGTCTCGAACAGCTGTTTGTGCTCTCCACCGGAGCCGATCGTCGAATGGACGGCAATGAGATCATGGCTCCGTAATGTGGAGATGCGACGGTAAATGGTCGCCAGCGACGCGTCACAGACCTCGCTAAGATCCTTTGCCGTTCGTGGCTCCTCCTCAGCTGCAAGTAGAATCGTGCGTGAGTAGTCGTCCGCAAAGACTTCGAGGAGGGACGCGGACGGATTGCCCTCACGACTCTCCATATCTCTGCATTGTGAGGTGGGCGTAAAGATTCGGTGGTTCACCCGATCCAGGTTCGTAGGCTGAGATTTTCCCGTTCAGAGAGTCGTATCGTGGTACGAGGCTTTTTGCGAATAGTGCAAACAGACAGCGTCCTTTACAGCCCGGCAACCCGAGCGATAGTACTGATGAGACGGTTTCAGAGACGGCATCTCAAAGCGGCAGTCATCAGCGTCGGGTCGTTTGTGCTGTTCGGGGTCGTCACTGGATTGATTCCCAATCCGGTCTACGTTCGGATGGTTCCCCGAACGCTGTTGGATTATCTCTTTCTCGCTCTCACTGCTGGATTCCTGGGCTTCTACGTGTTACAGCGAACAACGGAGCAGCGTGGCGACGAAAAGACTGCAACTGCGGGTGCTGTTCTCGGATTTCTAGCGTTTGGGTGCCCGATCTGCAACGCGTTTTTGCTTGCCCTGTTTAGCAGTTCCGCGCTAATGACGTACTTCGACCCGCTCCGGCCGCTTCTGGGAGTCGTGAGTGTTGCGCTCTTCGCCGGGCTTCTGTACGTTCGCTCACAACGTCCGTGTGAGTCCTGTGAGGTAGAACCGAAGCAGACGACCACACATCAGTAGACCAGTCAAATGCCAGACACTCAAACAGAAACAACCGACGAGACGGGTTCACGGCGCCGCTGGTCACTGCTCGGACTCGGTGGTGCACTGAGTCTCTGTTGTCTCTTTGCCGCTCCGGCCGCGACAGGCGCTGCCGGAGCTACCGCTGCTGGTGGTGCAACGGCGGCCCTCGGAGGCGGACTCATCCGGATACTGGTGGCGGCACTAACAGTTGGGGTTCTCGGCTTTGTATACCGATTTCGGTCAGACTCTAAATCCTGCGAAACGTGAGTCCTCTGGACGAGGATGAGTCACTACTGTCCGGTCTATCCGAACATCGCCCCGCCAGGGAGATACCCGAACGACCGGAGCGAATACCACGTCACGTAGACGCCGATCACGACGAAGGCCAGACTGCCAGCGTAGCGAGCGGACTGTCCGTATCTACCAAGCGAGAGTGAACCCCCCGTAACGCGTGCGACAACACTGACACCGAGAATCAGCGTTCCCATACCCGCTCCGAATGAGCCAAACACGGCAAGTCCCTCGACCAGCCCTTCCGTCGTGAACGATGTGAGAATCATCCCCAGAAAGATCGGCAAATTACACGCTAAACTACCAACACCGTACACGATACCGAACACAAAGAAGGCTGGAATCGTTGCTGAATCTCGCTCAGGGAGGCGAACCGACTGCAGCGGAGACAGATTGTAGAAGTACATGATACCGATACCGATCAAGAGCGGCCCAACGAGGAGTTCCATCGACACGAGATACGGTTCGATCCACTGGCCGAGGAGAAGCACGACACCGCCAATAAGCAGATAGACGGTGACCACGCCGGCCGTCACGAACCCGCCGACGCGAAGTCCATCGACCACTGCACGTCGACCGAGTCCCAAGAGCATGAGGAGTGTGCCGACGACGACAACGGCGACTGGGGGATAGTAACTCCCTGTTCCGAGTTTCGCGAGTGGGACGATCAGCTCATAGCCGGGGAGCAAAACCCGAATACCGGCAACCGACATGTAGAAGAGCGGAATCGCCCCGACGAGAAACACCAGAATGCCATTAACCAGGAATGCTGTCCGGACAGGACCAGACGCGTCCGATTGGTCTGCTCGCACTGCATCTTCGCCTTGTGTATAAAAATACGAGAGGTACGCAGGGAGGAGCCCAACACTACAGGGGGCAAAGAACATCAAGACACCCGCAGCGTATGCCGCCACAAGTATCGATGATGAAGCAAACAGCGCCATCGGTCACTCACCCTCGGTAACCAAGTCGATCGTACAGTAGCGTGGGTCGCCAGCACGAGCGAGGTACCCAATCAGAAGCGCGAGGCCCCCAACACGGAGCAGGTTCCCGTGAAACGGCATCGCTGCTAATGCACCAGCGAACCCCATGAGGCCGAGAACACCCGCGCCACAGCTCGCACAGCCGGATGCGAGCAGGCCGGGAATCGCACTCGACAACCCTCTGGATCCTGAGAGTCCGACCTGAGCTACTCGACCAGCTACGTTCGTGACCGCGACGCCAGTTAAGATTGCATACCCAACAATCAGCCCGAGGCCGATGGCTCCAATTGTCGCGTACGTGTTCGCAGTGAGCGCCACGAGTGCAGTATCGAGATACCCGAAGTCGGCACCGAGCATCTGCATCGAGTACTCCGGGAATGAACTCAAAATTAGAAGGACGTAGGTTGCGACGGAGACCCCGACGAACAGGAGTCCCCGTATCGTAGACGTCAGCGGATAGGCCAGTGCTGCCAGAAGCTGTTCGGTGTGGTGTTCGAGACGCAGGGCGATCATGCGTTCTGCACCCGTGTGATTGCTTCGTCGAATCGGTCGTATGGCTGTGCCCCGACGAGTTTGCCAGCGGTATCTACATCGCGATTGTAGAGAATGAACGCAGGCGTCCCACGGATCCCGAACTGTGCCGCCTGGCTCATATCCTTGTTAATCGACGCCTCAATCTCGCTTCGGTGGGTCTGCATACACGAATCGACAGCACTTGCATCGACACCGTCGACGCCTTGAGTGATCTCCAGGAGATTTGCTTTCGACGCCCATCCCGAGTTCTTTGAGCCCTGCTTGTCAAAGAGCGTCGAATGCCACCGCCAATACGCCTCGGGGGTGTCCTCTCTCACCTGCCGCCAGACACAGCGATCCATCACCGCCGCGGTCATCGACGCTTTGCCCATATAGGGAAACTCGATGAAGACGACCCGAACGGTGCCCGATTGGACGTGGTTCCGGATTATCTTCGGAAGCGTATTCTGCTCGAAGCGACGGCAGAAGGGGCACTGGTAGTCACTCCAGTAGTACATATCGATAGGGGCGTCTAATGGCCCCATGATCGGATGGCCCTGCAGGTCAATTTCAAACCCGGTCGTTTTCGAACTGGTATGGAACGGGGCCGCAGTCGGAACTTTCGAATCCTGGCTTGCGTCTAGCCTCGAAGCCCCGTAGACGATGCCACCACCTGCGAGGATTGTTCCGATACCGCCAAGAACCGCACGCCGTCGTGAGATCGAAGACGGAATATCCATACTTGGATTGCGCCCTCGTCATATATGGTTGAAATGGCGATTCACAGGGTCTGCAAAAATGCGCCCAGTGCGGATAGTGGGCAGCACGCTACAAGGGATTGCAATTAGAAGAAGTCCACTCGGTTTTGAAGAACACCAGTTGGAGTCTCCCCATTAAAGTAGTCAGTACAATGTATCTATGGGCGGCTACTGATCTATCTGGAACTGCCACGCAGTCGGAAGCTGTGCGTAGACGACCGCGTTGTCGACGAGCACGTCGACGGGGACGTATTCGTCGGGCGCGTGGACGGTGTCGGTTCCGAGCGCGAACTCGACAGTCGACACCCCCGCGTTTCGGAGGGTCTTGGCGTCCCCGCCGCCCGTGGCACTCCGCCGGAAGACACGCTCGCCCGTAACGTCCGCCGCCGTCGACGCGACAGCTTCGACGAGCGGACTGCCGGGAGGTTCGGCGGTCCCGACGCTCCACGAGACGTCGGCTATCGTGATACCCTCGCAGTCGGCAACACACTCCCGAATCCCCGCGAGCACGTCGGGCGTGTGGACACCCGCTGTCAACCGTACGTCGATTTCGGCGCGAGCGGACTGTGGGACGCTGTTAATCGCGTCGCCCCCCTCAAGGATGCCGAGATTGATCGAGGGATACTGGAACAGATCGCGAGCGACGTCTTCGCCCATCGACGGGCTGTAGTATTCGATGGACTCTTCGACGATCGGCTCCACGTCAGGGTCAATATCGAGTCGCTGGGTGCCGAACCGTTCGCGTAAGGTCTCCACGGCATTGTAGAGTCGGTCAATTGCGTTGACGCCGAGTACTGGCCGGGAGCCATGGGCACCCTCACCGCTGGCTTCGAGCGTCAGCCAGATACTGCCCCGGTCCGCGACCGTGACGGAGTGCCGGCCCTTCTCACAGGTCGGCTCCCCGATGACGCAGGCATCCGCGTTGAGATCCCCATTCTTCAGCAGCGCGGGCAGGCCCGCATCGCCGCCCACCTCCTCGTCGCTCACGAACGCAAACAGAAGGTCGACAGGTGGCTCAGTGTCGGTGGCTGCGAAGGCTTGAATCGTGAACAGCATCGACGCCACAGCGCCCTTCATGTCGGTTGCGCCGCGGCCGTAGACGCGGTCGTCCACACGTTCGCCTAGGGGGTCGTGTGCCCACGCCTCGTCGTCGAATGGAACGGTATCGAGGTGGCCGTTGTATAGGAGCGTGCGGTCCGACTCACCGGGAACCCGAACGAGCAGGTTCGGCTTCGCCGGATCGACCGCGAACTGCTCGACGTCGACGGGAAGCGGGTCGAGGAACTCCTCGATCTTGGCAACGATTTCGCGCGTATCGCCAGGTGGGTTGGCCGTATCGATTACGAGGAGATCCAGACCGAGCGCGACCAGTTCCTCGCGGTGGGTGTGCACGTACTCGGCGAGAATCCCCTCATTCATCGCTCTGAAACCGCGGCTTCGACCGTTTGGATGACTTCGTACGGGTCGTGCTCCGTATCGTTTCGAAGGGCGACAACGAGACCTGTGGTCTCCGTGACCGGCACCACGACTGTAACCACATCCTCGTAGACGCGAGCAGTCGCGCGTAACGACTGCCCGTGGTGGTTTTCGTACGCTGGAATACCGATCCCCTCCAGCTGAACGTTCTCCAGAATCGCGGTGACGTCCGCCGTCGTGTACTGGGCGGACGCAGCGCCGTCCCGGTACGGGACGCTGTACTCGCCGTTCTCGTAGGCAGCAATACCGACCAGTGACTCACCGACGGTGTCGGTCAACGGCGATTCAAGTCTTCGCGCCACGTCGGAGATCGACTGAGTACTGGCGGTCTGCTGGTCTGATGACGAGTGATTGTCGGCCATAGTGGGGTGGTTATGTGTGGTTCTCGATAACGGTGCGAAGCCGTGATTCGTCTTGCATTCCGATCAGCCGCTCGACCGGCTGCTCGTCCGCGAACAGGACTAGCGTGGGGACGCTTTGAACGCCGTACTCGGCGGCGAGCTGTTGGTTCGCGTCAATATCGACCTTTGCGACCGTCGCGTCGGTGTCGGCGGCGATAGTCTCGACGACTGGTTCGAGCATCTGGCACGGCCCACACCAGTCCGCGTAGAAGTCCACGAGCACGACGTCGTGCTCGTCGACAGTTTCAGCCAACGCGGCCTGTCCGTTGATCTGGATCGGCGTCATTGGAGTCTGCGTGGTGGCTTCGGTCGTCTGCGCTGACTCGGCTCTGTCACGAAGCTCTTCCAGTTTCCGCTGTCGAATCTCCTCTAAATTCTCCGCCATGCTGTGGTTCTTCGACACGCGACGCTTTAGTTGTTTTGTACGAATGTCACAATACTGTACTGGCGCACGGGTTCGACGTGATGCCTCGGGAAGTCAGTGAGCGAGCTGTACCTAGTCACTCCGGAGCGGGCGGTTCGTGCGTCCCGAACTCGGGGTGGGTTTCCTTCATCCAGACGTACACGATCGCTCCTGAGACGAACATCAACAGGGCTATTACGTAGAACGCGGCCTCGATGCTCAGCAACTCCATCGAGAGGCCGATGAGGATGGCGCCGACGCCGTAGCCGGTGTCCCGCCACATCCGGTAGACGCCCATTCCGGTCGCACGCCACGTCGGGTGCGCGGCGTCTCCAGGCACTGTCATCAGGTTCGGGTAGAGCAACGCCATCCCGAGCCCCGACACTCCGGAGAGTACAATCCACGGGAGGTACCCATTGACGAGGACCATCCCGAGGACGCCCGCGCCGGCGAGGAACATCCCGGCGAGGACTGGTGGTCGGCGTCCGATGCGGTCGGCGAGGCCGCCGGTCGCAATCTGGAGGAAGTACATCGCGCTGTGGACGGCGACAACGAATCCGACCGCCGCGATGCCGAGTCCCTGACTGGTGAGATACAGCGGGACGGCAAGCCAGAACAGCGTGTCGACGAACTTCTCGATGTGTCCCGCCTGGGCCGCGGCGAACAGTGTCTTGTCGCCGTAGGTCGCACGCTTCAGGACCTCGACGAACGGCAGGTTCGCGTCGTGGTGGTCGTCGTCCTCGACCTCCAACTCCGCGAGGTGGGCCGTCTCCTTGATCAGGAAGATCGAGATGAGGAACGCCAGCACGACGACAGCAGCGAGGAAGTAGAACGGCTCCGGCCGAAGGCTCGTCTGAGCGGCGATGACACCCGTCACCCAGGCGCCGACGGCGACGCCGGTGTACCCGAACGCTTCGTCGATACCGACCGCGAGGCCGCGCTGGTCGGGGCCCGCGATGTCGATTTTGGCGTTAATTGCCATACTCCAGGTCAACGCTTGGTTGATCCCCAGTAAGACGTTCCCGACAGTTATCCACGCCCAGCTCGGGGCGTAGATGAGGATGATGGGCAGCGGGAGTGCGGTCGCCCAGCCAAGGACGAGTACGGGCTTGCGGCCGTACTCGCCGCCCCATTTGCCGGCGTAGAGGTTCAGGAGGCCCTTGACAAAGCCGAAGGAGACGACGAACGAGCCGATGACGAGCAGGGACTCGACGCCGAGGACGTCACGGCCCAGTACCGGGACGACAGCCCGTTCGGACCCAATAGTCAGTCCCGTGGCGAACACCAACAGGACGTGGAGTGAGAACTGCCCGAGGTGCTCACGGATACCCTGTTTGAGGTCAGTTTCCGTACTCATGGATTACTCGGCGGCGCAGTTGTTGGGGCCCAGTTCCAGCTCGGCCAGTTCGTCGGCCGAGACCGATTCTTGTCCCACGTTCGTCCGCTTGACACGCTCGAAGTTCGGCGGATGGTCCGGAATGTCCGCTGCGAGTTCCTCGACGAATTCCTCCCGGTCGCGGCCCAGATCGTCGTTTTGGTCTTTGACTTCAGCAAGGGTCGCAGCGACTGGCGGTTCAGGGGACCCAGGGTCGTGGGCCGGCAGGACGAGCGCGTCGTCCGGTCGATCGAGCAATCGTTGGAGACTCTCGTAGAGTGTTGCCGCGTTCCGTTCGACATCGGAATCCTCGATGCCTGCTTCGACGCCAAGTTCGACGCGGCCCACACTCTCGTGGAAGAGTGTGTCGCCCGTGAGCAACGCCGCCCCCTCGATGTCGAAGGAGACGCTTCCCTCACTGTGGCCTGGCGTGTGAATGACCTCGACGTCGGCCCGTCCGACCGGTACGGCCTGGCCGTCTTCGAGGGGTGTCGCGTCGAGCGCGAGCGCGTCTTTCGGGTGAAGGTAGTAGGATGTATTGTGTCGGTCGGCGAGCTCTGCGGCTCCGGAGACGTGGTCGGCGTGGGCGTGCGTGTCGAAGACGCCGACGAGGGTGGCATCGTAATCGTCGAGGATCAGTTCGTACTCGTCGAGATAGTGCGACGGGTCGAAGACGGCGGCCTCCCCGTCCGAGACGAGAACGTGTGAAAGACAGCCCTTTCCCGGACGCGCGACCTGAACGAGCGTGCCATCGAGGTCGGCTGGTACTTCTGCGTGCCGATGGATGCGGCTCCACCCATTCATCCCATCCATGAGCGTTACTGCGTTGTAGCCCAGTTCATTGAGGACCTCTGTCGCAGTCTGGGAGACGACACCTGCGGCACAGACCGTGACAATCCGCTCCTCACGTGGAAGGTCGGAGAGGGCGTCTTTGGCCTGTTCGGGGTCGTCAGTGAGTTCGTCGTAGACGTCGACGTTGACACTCCCCGGGATATGCCAGTCCTCGAAGTCTGCTTCGTGGCGGATATCGACGACGAGAAGATTTTCGTCGCCGTCGTGTACCAGTTCGCTAACTTCGTTCGGCGGTAGTTCCTCCATCTGTGGTTCCGTGTAGCAGGGAGACCAGCAACAGGCTACTGCCGGACATGACCGGCACTGTTAATTTTGCCGAGGCCAAATGTGTTCGTATGAGTCTGTACGAGGCGTCGATCCGGGTCAAACACGAGTGTCCGTACCGGTCGATATCGGAACGCTATCCGGACTTAACGATACGCGAGTGGCCGCTGAGCGACTGCCAAGTTCTCGAAATCACAGCCGAGGAGACGCCCACCGACGAGTTAATCGATCAGCTCGGCACCGTGCTGCACGAGTCAGCGGACGAGGACGGGTATCACGTCGTTACGCAGTCCTGTCTCTGCTCGCTCGACGAATCGATTATCGACCGATTCGAGAAACATAATTGCCTGTATCAGTCCCCGACCATCTACCGACAGGGCTGGGAGCACTACACGGTGATTGCGTTTGATGGAGAAGACATCCGGGCGCTGCTCGATGACTTGCGCTCTGATAGAGAGATCGAACTCCTCTCGAAAACCTCGATTTCAGAGAAACAGGTTCCGCACAGTATGTTGGCCCCGGTCGACCAGCTCTTCGAAAACCTCACAGACCGGCAGGTGGCAGCACTCCAGTTAGCGCTCGAAACGGGCTACTACGAACAGCCACGGAAGACGTCGCTGCGTGACCTCGCCGAGCAGACGGCCGTCGCTCGGTCGACGTACGAGGAACACCTTCGAAAGGCGGAGAACAAACTCCTCACGAACGCGGGTCAGTTCCTCCGGTTAGTCACTGCGACGACGACATCGAACCCGCTACAGGTCGAAACAACCCCGCAGGAAGAACAGGCCGCCGACTAACCCGGCCGAGGAGTTGAGATGGTAGGTTTCAGGTTCTCGTCTGCTTAGTTCGCGGCGCAGTTGTTGGGGCCGAGTTCGAGCGTCTCGACGTCGCCACTAGGCTGTTCTTTGCCCCAGTTGATCTGCTTGATCTCGTTGTAGTTCGCGGGCTCGTCGGAGAGACTCTCGACGATGGTCTCGACGAACGTCTCCTCGTCGCCGTCCTCGACGTAGCTCAGCAGTTCGTTCGTCGTCTCCGCCTGCAGGTCGCCGAGCGCCGTCGCAAGCGGCCGAACCTCCTCATCACTGAAGTGACCGGGGAGGACAACCGTCTCGTCCGAGAGATCGGTTAGCGTGGTGAGGCTGTCGAATAGCCGGCTGGACGCCTCGCGAACGGCCTCCTCGGAGCCATCCTCGAGGTCAGGTCGACCGACGCTCCGCAGGAACAGCGTGTCTCCGGAGAGGAGCGCGTCGTCGAACCGGAACGAGACGCTGCCGGGCGTGTGACCGGGGGTGTGCAGCACATCGAGGGCTCGGTCGCCGACGGCAATGCTGTCTCCATCCTTGATTTCGGTGACTTCGTCGAGTTCGCCCGCATCCTCGGAGTGGAGATAGTAGGGCACGTCGAGTTCGCCGGCGAGCCGGCGGGCGCCGGAGACGTGGTCGGCGTGGGCGTGCGTGTCAGCGACCCCGATGATATCGAGGTCGTTGTCGTCCGCGACGTTCAGGTACTGGTCGATGTACTGGGTCGGGTCGACGACGACGGCTTTGTCGCCGTCGTGTGCGAGGTAGGATACACAGCCCGTCCCGGGGCGAACGATCTGGGTGATGCCGTCGGCGCTACCCACGTCGTATTCGCGGTGGACGCGTCCCCAGGCGTTCATGCCGTCGGGGATGGATTTGGCGTCGAACCCGTGTTCGCGGAGGAAGTCGGCAGCGCGGGCGGACGTGACGCCCCCGACACAGACGACAGCGATTTCTTCTTCTTCGGGGAGGTCGTCGAGATTGTCTTCCAGTCCCGAATAGTCGTACTGGAGGAGTTCGTCGTAGATGGGAACGTTCGTGCTTCCCGGAATCTGCCACTCCTCGTAGTCCTCCTCGTTGCGGACGTCGAGGACAAATACGTCCTCGGCGTCGTCTTCAGCGATGCGGCGTGCGACCTCGGACGCGTCGATATCAGTATTGCTCATTACAGCCAATACTACACAGCCAGGTGGATATAAATGTGTTGGGAGCGGGTTATTGGAGGGGACGCCTATTCCTACGGCAATGCCGGTATATCGTCCCAAAATATAATTAGTGGCTTGAAACAGACCGGTTATGGTTGATGTCTGGGTCGCCAGCTATTTCATAATTCACCCACAACTGCATAGCATGGGTCATCACACATTCGACGCTGACAAAGCGACGAAACTTGAGGACGCGGCGACACGGTATCGGTATCTCTCTCGAGAGGAGCTTCTCTGGGCCCTTGATCCGGATGAAGCCGAGACCGTCGCTGATCTGGGTAGCGGAACCGGCTTCTACACAGATGCAATCGCGCCGCACGTTGGTCAGGTCTATGCAATTGATATCCAAGAGGCGATGCACGAGTACTACCGCGACAAGGGTGTTCCGGAGAACACCGAGCTCGTGACGTCTGGTGTAGATAGTCTCCCGTTCGAATCCGACGAACTAGATGCGGCAGTCTCGACGATGACGTATCACGAGTTTGCAAGTGCACAGGCACGTTCCGAACTTGCACGCGTTCTCGCTCCTGGCGGTCGCCTCGTTATCGGCGATTGGTCAGCGGACGGTGCCGGCGAAGATGGCCCGCCGTTGGAAGAACGCTTTGCTGCCGGTGAAGTGACGTCAGCACTTCGCGATGCCGGCTTCGAGATCGAGTTCCACGCAACTCGGCCGGAGACGTTCCTCGTCGTGGGTATCACCGATGAGTAGTATTGGGCCCTCGCAGCTGGACGACCGTCGATCCGACGACGACGTTTTCGTTCTCGATATTCGCCCAGAACAGGAATACCGGGAGAACCACATTTCGGGCAGCACCAACGCACCGGTCTACCGAGACCTGCAACAAGGCCGTCTCGAAGCGCTCGACTCGCATCTGGACAGGATTCCAGACGACACGGAAGTCGTCACAGTATGTAAGGCGGGTATCGTCGCTCGGAAAGCGACCGAGTACCTCGAAGACGCAGGCTACACAGCCACGACGCTTACCGGCGGATACACTGGGTGGCGACAGTACGAGCGAAATACAGTCCTGTATCGGATTACCTCATTTCTCCGAAAAATCGTCCGATAGCCGGGGAGTGAGACGCTCCAGTGGCGAGGTCGGTTTGCACGCCGTCACGGACTGTCGCCAATTTAGGCCGATACTCTAGCTGAGGAACGCTGCGTTAACTCTCAGCGGGTGCTGCGGGTTGCGATTTGTTTCCGTACTTCTCTTCGAACTCACCGATGAGCTGGCCCATTTTCGCGTACCAGTCGTTGAGCGTCCGCTGCATCTCGCTTGTGATCTCGTCGGCGTCACGCGGATGGTAGACGTGGTAGTAGCCACCCTGCTCGTAGTTCACCTGTTCCTTCTGGATGAAGCCCGCCTGGAGCAGCCGCTGGACGCTGCGGTACGCAGTCGACCGTTCACGGTCGACCTGTTCTGCGATTTCGTCGACGGTGAGTGGTTCCTGGCGGTCCTGAAGCAGCTGGAAGATGTCCTTGTCGATCGTCTTGAGGTCGTGGAAACACTCCAGCAGTCCCTCACACTGCATGTCCCGCCGGAGCATCTCATTCATTGATTCAGCCATTACTAACGGAGTGTAGGTGTTAGAGCCTCAAAAGTGTTTGCATAGTCGGCACAATACTGTACCGACCTACGACGTGGTGAGCCGGCACCACGTCCCGGTCCGGTCGTCCCGAGCCGGCAGACGGCGGCGAGGACGACGGCGCCACTGACGAGCAGCGCCGCGCCGAAGATGAGTACCGTGCTCAGCGTGTTGAGCAGGTCGATCCCGTAGACCGTCCCGAGTTTGTTCGACGCGACGGCGAGACTCCCCGCGAGCAGCATCGCCGCGAAGTAGCCCTTGATCTCGTCCTCGTCGACGAGGTTCGTCGCACCCGCCCCGACGCGAGCCCCGAGCGCGCTCCCGACGAGCAGGAACGCGACGACGGGCAGCGCGACCGAGCCCGACTGGGCATAGGTGAACGCACCGAACGCGCCCGAGATCGTGATCTGGAGGATGTCAGTTCCTACGGCGATTGCAGCAGGAACCCCGAGCCCGTACATCATCGCCGGCATGAGGAGGAACCCGCCGCCGACGCCGAGGAAGCCCGAGAGGACGCCGATGACGAGCCCCACGGCGAAGATAATCGTCCCCGAGACGCGGACGCCGCCGCGTAACGTCACCATCGGGGGGATGTGAATCGATTGGACGCGGTCCGCGAGGTCGCTACTCGTCTCGGTATCGTCGTCGTCGTCGGACCACGCGTCCCGGAGCGTGAGCAGCCCCACAGCGGCGAGCAGGCCGACGTAGGCGACGTTGATGATGAGGTCGGCCATTCCGGTGGCTTCGAGGAAGAACACGACGCTCTTCCCGCCCTCGATGCCGATGGTCATCGCGACGGTCATGATCGCTGCGAGCTTGTAGTCGACCTGGCCGTGGTCGCGGTGGCGGAGCGCGCCGATGACGCTCGTCCCGAACACGAACGCGAGCCCGCTTCCGACGGCGACTGTCGATGGATAGCCCATCACGAGTAGTGCAGGTGTGACGAGGAACGACCCGCCCATACCGAAGAACCCGAACAGGGTCCCGATGAGCAGGCCGAACCCGACGAACACCGCGACCATCGTAAGGCTCAGACCGAGGATCGCCACGGTTAGTCACCTCCGAGGGCGTCGATGACGGTCGCGCCGACCGTGTTACTAAGCAGGCCGTACGCCAGGTACAGCACGAAGGCTTCCGCGAGGACGACCCCAACGGTGGCGACAGCCTGCGCGGGCCCACTCAAATTCTCGAGTCCGAACATCTTACACGACCCCCATAGTCTTGTTTCTAAACCCAGTTACCGTACAATACTGTTGCCGGACGGCGGTGTCTGTGAGCTGTGATGGCATGATTAGGTTCCCTCCTCGCTGCCCATCAGCGAGCGGACGTATCCCTGTGCGTACGCGCCGAGGAACATCCCGCCGATGGCCCACAGGATCGGATAGTTCCCGACGCCGAAGCTCGCGTAGGCGGCGCCAGGACAGATTCCTGAGAGCCCCCAGCCGACGCCGAAGATCACGCCTCCGACGACGACGTTGCGGTCGAACTCCTTCACGCGGCGCGTGTACTCGCTCGCTGTGAGCGGCGCACGATCGAGGTAGCGCGTTGCGACGGCGAACGTGATGCCGGTGACGACGGCGGCCCCACCCATCACGAAGACGAGTCCGAAGTCGTCGAACTGGAGGAAGTCCAGCACGACCTCGGGACGCGCCATGCCGCTGACGGCGAGACCGAGGCCGAATATCAGCCCCCCGACGTAGATGACGGGAAGGAACCATGGGCTTCGCGTCTCGTTGCTCATGGTGTCACCCCCAGTGCTTGGACGAGTTGCGCGGTTCCGATGGCGAACGCCATGAACGTCGCGACGTTCACGAACGACGTGTTCGAGAGGGAGCCGACGCCACAGACGCCGTGGCCAGACGTACAGCCCTTCCCGAGGCGGGTGCCGACGCCGACGAGCACGCCGCCGCCGAGCAGCCGCCACCACTGGACGTCAGTCGTCCAGATCGTTGGGTCGGGCGCGAGGACGAGCCCCAGAGAGCTGCGCCACTGACGATACCGAGTGTGAACACGACCCGCCAGCCGCGCGACTGGATATACTTGAAGCGGTTGAACCGCTCGACGTCGGAGACGTACGACAGCGTGGATTCGAGGAACGTGCTCGCGCCCGCGATGATGCCCGTCGCGAGGTAGATAACTGCCGCGCCGAGGCCGACGAGGAGGCCGCCGACGAGGTACGGCAGTATCCCGCGGGGGAAGGGCGTCTCGAGCACGAGCGGTGCGAGAAGTGGCTCCATCGTTAGTTAGTCATCGCCTCTTCGCTCGCGGCGCAGTTGTTCGGGCCGAGCTCCAGCTCGAAGGCTTCCTCGTCGTCGGGAGACTGCTGGCCGAGGTTCGTCGCGATGATGTCCTCGTAATTCGCCGGCTGCGGCGGCATGTCCGAAACGATGAACTCGACGAACTCGTCTTCGTCCATGGTGAGCGCGTCCATCCGCTCGACCAGGTCGCCGAGTTCCGCGGTGTAGGTGCCGTCGTCGTTCGGCGTCGCCGCGTCGCTGAAGTGTGCCGGTGCGACGACCGTTTCGTCGGGGAGGGGAAGGATCTGTTCCTGGAGGCTCTCGTAGAGCGTGCGGGCCGCGTCCTTGGCCGCCTCGGGGTCTTCGAGGTCGGGGCGCGCGACGCTCTCGGTGAACAGGCCGTCCCCCGTGAACAGTACGTCGCCGACCTTGTACGCGGTCATCCCGGTCGTGTGGCCGGGCGTGGCGATGGTCTCGATTTCGACGTCGCCGACGGAGAGTGTGTCGCCGTCGGTGACTGTCTCGTAGGCCAGGCCGTAGTCGACACCGCGCTCGGCGGCGGCCGCGGGGAGGACGGCCGTCGCGTCCGTCTCCGTGGCGAGGTCGCGGACGCCCGAGATGTGGTCGGCGTGGATGTGCGTGTCGAGCGCGTACACGATGTCTGCGCCTATCGCTCGCGCGTCCTGTTCGTACTCGTCGGTGAATGCACGGAGCGGGTCGACGACCGCCGCTTCGCCGTCCGAGGCGACGAGGTAGGCGAGACAGCCGCTGGAGGGACGGCGGTACTGGGCGACCGTGGCGTCGACGTCCACGTCGAGTTCCTGGTACTCGTAGATGCGCGCCCAGCCCTTCATGCCGCGTTCGAGGTGGTCGACGTCGTAGCCGGCGTCCTCGAGGTTGTCCGCGACGAGTTCGCTCGATCCGCCCTTCGCACAGAGCGCGGTGATCCGGCGGTCGTCGGGGAGCTGTTCGTGGAGGTCCTCCGGGATCTCGTCGAGCAGCTCGAAGTATGGGTAGTTGACGACGTCGACGTTCTCGCCGTCTATGTGCCATTCCTCGAAGTCGCTTTCGGAGCGTGCGTCGAGGATGAACACGTTCTCGCCGCTATCGATGCGTTGCTTCAGCTCTGCAGGTGTGGTTGATGCGACCGTTTCGTCCACTTCGGGATCTTCCGCTTCGGTCATCGTCAGTCCCCTCTATCGACTGCTCGCAAATAAGGCTTTGTATAGTAGTTCAACTATAGTACAACACTCTATTGGTCAAAAACCACTATTAGGGCTACTGAGAGGAGTTATACTTGGACAGAAGGTAGTGTGTTGTGGGCTAAGGGAATTACTATCGACATCCTTTTCTAACTCCACCCAATATTGGGGAGTGAAGTCACTACCATGACACAGTACGAAGCCACTGAAACTCTCGACGTGAAAGGCGAAAACTGTCCGATGCCCGTTGTCAAGACGAAGCAGAACATCGACCAGCTCGCCGAGGGCGAGATTCTCGAGGTCCTCGCGACCGACCCGGGGAGCATGAGCGATCTCGGCGGCTGGGCGGACACGACCGACGGCGTCGAACTCGTCGACCAGCAGGAGGGCGACGACGTGTACACGCACTACGTGCGCAAGACGGAGTAAACCAATGGAGAAAATCGGAATCATCGTCGACAACGACAGCCCGAAGAACCTCGCGATGGCGATGAACCTCGGCCACACGGCGCTCGCCTCCGACACCGAGGTTCTCGTCTACTTCACCTTCGATGGACTCACCCATCTCCTCGAAGGTGAGAACGACCTCTCGGAGATTGAGCCACTGCTCGAGGAGGGGATGCCAAACCCGTACGACCTCCTCGACGCACTGGTGGCTGATGGTGGCGATCTCGTCACGACAGTCGCGTGCACGACGACCCTCGACATGCTCGAATGGGACCAGGACGCCATCGATGAGACTGTCACGACCAAGTTCGCGGGTGCGGCTACGTTCCTCGATGAAGTCGAGAACGCCGATCAGGTGTTCACGTTCTAACGATGAGTACGAATACGTCACAACTACAAGGTGAGGACGTACCCTCCCGTGCGGAACTCGCCGCCCGCATCGACGAGTTGGAGACTGAACTCGCCGCGGCGACGGAGGACGATAGTGACCCGAAGATGTCGATTATCGCGACGAAGGGTACGCTGGACATGGCATACCCGCCGCTCATCCTCGCGAGTACGGCAGCCGCGTTCGGCTACGAGGTTACGGTCTTCCACACGTTCTGGGGACTCGACATCCTCCACGAGGAACGCTCCAAGAACCTGCAGTTGAGTTCGGTCGGCAACCCGAACATGCCGGTGCCGAATGCCGTCGCTGCGCTTCCCGGGATGGACCGCGTGACGACGAAGATGATGGAGAAGAAGATCGACGACAACGACACGGCCACCATCGAGGAACTCATCGACACGTCTCTCGACATGGGCGTGGAGTTCCAGGCTTGTCAGATGACCATCGACCTCATGGACTACAACGAGGATGATTTCTACGACGGTGTGACGACCGGCGTCGGTGCCGCCACCGCCATCCAAGACATGGCCGACGCGGACATCCAGCTTCTCATCTAATGCATATCGGGCTCAACTGTTGGTGAACGCGGGTAGAACTCGTTTTTCGCCAGTTTCCGATTGAGCCACCTCCCCGAGTACGGTCCGTCTCTGGT
Organism: Halospeciosus flavus; assembly: GCF_029814175.1. GTDB lineage: Archaea > Halobacteriota > Halobacteria > Halobacteriales > Halobacteriaceae > Halospeciosus > Halospeciosus flavus. Next base: position 288,089 of record NZ_CP122313.1, read on the forward strand.
GAACCCCGGACACAATACCTAATAGCGAGGTGGCTAAATTGAGTAGTATGTCCTATACTCTGGACAAGCGTGTCGACGGTGAATTCGATAACGTCGTCGAACGGACGACGAATGCACTGTCAGAGGAGGGGTTCGGGGTTCTCTGTGATATCGACGTCCAACAGACGCTCAAGAAGAAACTAGACGAAGACTTCCGCCAGTATCGAATTCTTGGCGCCTGCAATCCCCCGCTTGCGCAGCAGGCTCTCGAGGAGGAGCTTCAGTTGGGAGCGCTTCTGCCCTGTAACGTCGTCGTGTATGAGACGGACGAGGGCGAAATCGGCGTGAGCGCAGTCGACCCGGAGGTTATGCTCTCCGTGGTTGATAACCCTGAACTGGACTCGGTTGCAGCGGAGGTTCGGGAGCGATTCGAACGTGTCCTCAGCGAACTCTCAGACGCCTAATCGCACGATAGCCGAACAGTAATATGCTCACTTCTACGTGCTATCCATGACGGGTCCCGCCTCTGAGGATGTCGACCCAACTGACCCCGAGTATCGGAATATCGGGGAAGGGTTACTAGACGAGGAGATGGGGCCCAGTTCCGCGATGGCGCACCTGTATCGCGGCGAGATTCATCGGATGAAGCTCTGGCGCGAGCGCCTCGACCGGACAACAAACTGGGCGGTCATCGTCATGGCCGCAATCATCACATGGGCGTTTTCAAGTCCGAACAATCCACATTACATCCTCCTCATCGGCGTGGCGACGCTCTCAGTCTTCCTCGTGATTGAGGCGCGTCGCTATCGTGGGTACGAAATCTGGCGTACTCGGGTTCGGATTCTCCAGGAGAACGTCTGGGCGTACGGCCTCGACCCCTCAGCGGGCGTCGTGGACCCGGACTGGCGAGCAAAGCTCAGCGAAGATTATCGTACGCCGACCATCAAAATCAGCGCCGAAGAGGCAATCGCTCACCGCCTCCGACGCGTGTACCTGCCACTATTTGGAGTGCTGCTTGCTGCGTGGCTTGTCCGTATTACCGCATTCTCTCCCGAACCGTGGGTGGAGAGTGCAGCAATCGGCATGATTTCGGGTGTCGTTATTCTTGTTACTGTTGGACTCTTCTACCTTACCGCCATTATCATCGGGTGTCGGCCGCGGACATGGCATGCGAAAGGCGAACTCCGAGCAGAGGATCTCCGGGAACAGCGACGCAAATGAGAGCGGTTGTTTCATCACTCGAACGACGAGTCGGAATTTCACGCCCGTGCCGTCGGGAATATTGCAAATCTCAGAACGGCGAAACCATCGATGCCGAAGCTGTCGTGCTTATTGCAAATAGCAGCGGTTGGAACTCCTGAAATCGATGTCACAGCAGCGCGAGCAAATCATGGATTTGATTGACCGTGGCGTGACAGTCAAGCAATGCAGCAATACGATCGAAGGCACCGATATCTCAGAAGACGATCTCATCGAAGGCGTCGAACTCGTGTCGTCTGGCGTTGGCGAGTTAACGCGCCTTCAGAACGAGGGATATACGTACATCAAACCCTAACGCGCTAGAATAGTTTCGGAACCGTATTCCGGAAGATGTTGAGCGAGATGACGAACAGCAGGGTGATGACGAACCAGTTGAATTTCTGCTCGTCGACTTCGAGCCGCCGCAGATAGGTTCCGAGGAGAAGCCCCACAATCGTGATGACCGCAATCACGGACCCGAGCCAGAGCCGGTACGTAGTCATGAGATCTGTGAAAAGAGCCATCTGAAGAATGCGGACCGTGAAGATGATCCCCAAAACCATGGAGAGCCCGCCGATATAGCGCTCGGTGTCACGCTCGAACGTATGGAAATACGCCGGGAGTAGTGGGCCGAGGTTGGATGCTGCGAGCAGGAACCCTCAAGAAAGCCAGCAGTACTGAGTGCGACTGGGTGGTGTGCTTCTTCGATTGTCACAAAGTTCTGAATGACTTGGAAAACGACGTATGCGAAGATGATTACGCCGATGAGGAACGGCACAATCGGTCCAGCGGTGTACTGTGCAAGAAAGTAGACGCCAGTGATTGATCCCGCAATCGCCAGTAAGACGAGGATCCATTCTTGACGGACAAATGAGATTCCAGTCTTGGTCTCGCCGATCTGGAACATATTGATCATCCAGGGCGGGATTGCGAGAACGACCACCGCGAGCGTCGGGTCAATAACAGAGGCGAAGATAGGCGTCGTAATGAGTGCATATCCGAATCCGATCATCCCTTTCACGACACCTGCGACGATAGCGACGACAGCAAATAGCAGGAATAACTCGGTCGAAACATCCGACTGAATACCTTTCATAACGTTCCCCCATCCCGGGAAAAAGACGATCGCGCTCGTGAAAACCGCGAGCGTCGCGAGCGTCATCGTCACTTCTCGATACCGGAAATGAAGCAGGTGCGCGATGAACTGGTGGGGATCGACTCTGGATTTGCGTGTCCTCATACTACGGAGTAGGCTACTGATGGATCACATTAGCTGAACCCGTAATTCAGTATCCTCTTCGGCAACGTACTCGTGCAGGTATGACGGTCCGGTGACCGCAATTCTCGCCATTAGCGCGGGTTAAGTGCCGAGCACGGCGGTTATAGAATTAACAGCCGTCATATATACCGGTGATACTGTCATTAGCCATCGCAGTGTTAATTGACTCAGTGAGCCATCAATAGGATATCTTCCTCCAACATATGACCAGTAGTATCGCCATTACGGCATCTACACAGGATTAGTCGGCGTTTCACATTCGTTTCAGAAGGTGAATAAGTAATCCCCATAATTATAATGTCATTCGTCGGTACAGATATTTTGGCTCTGGTGAATCGCCATACAGCGGTTGATTTGGCTATGTTGTGGCACGCTTGATGTTATGAACGACACATTTCAAGACGAGTTCACGAAATTCTCGGTACCACGTTCGCGCACGCACGGCGTCGCCGTGCGTGCTTTGATCGACGAGAAGACGGTCTCACACATCGATCTTTGACGGTATCGAGGCCCATCGACCCGCGCGTTATGCGCGTGGTCGATGGGCCGGAAGATGCGATGTTTAATCAACGGCCTTACGCCTTCTTCTCGTAGTTTTTCGCGTAATCGCATCCAGTCGTAGCCTTTGTCAGCGGCGAGGCTGTGCAGGTCGCCTGCGTTGCGGGAGGCGACCTGCCAGCCGAGTTGTGTGTCGTGGGTTTTCTCGGTCGTACAATGAACGTCTAGAACAGCTTGAGTTTGAGTATCGACGAGAGCCGTCGCCTTGAGTGTCTGAACGCGGTAATTCGTGCGGCGACAGTAGTGCTTGCTAGCGTTTTCGCGGTCAAAAAACGTGGCATCAATGGCGGCGTGACCCGAGGGGTCGTGCAGCTGCGCCGACAGGCGCAGCAGCACTCGCCAGACCTTCATCTGAAACCTATCAAACGCCTTAACGAGCGTCGAGTGATCAGGGAGATCGCCCTCTTCGAGGCCGATCTCCCCACAAATATGCGGCATTTCGCTCAGCAGATCCAATGCGTTGCGGTACGACTCATCAAGGTAAATCCGCAGACAGTGCAGCGATACGAGGGCGTAGTCGGCGAAGCCGCCACCCCTTCGGGGCGGCGACTTCGCCTCGGTCACCAACAACATTTTTAGCCAACGTGACTGCCTTCTTCGTGAAGCGGGAAATTTTCGACATAGATCATCGGCGGTTTCCCGCTTCATCTTCCAAATTCTACCGGTCGAAACCGACGCTGTCTAGTGATTCACCAAAGCCGATATTTTTATATGGCACTCACACGCCGGCAGTATCTCGGCCGGATCGGTCGCGTCGGCGGCGTGGGCGCTGCCGCACTCCTGGGTGGCTGCGCCAGCAACCAGCAACCCGACTCAGAGTCGGTATCCGTTCGAATCGGGTCGAAGCCGTTCGCTGAGCAGAAGATACTGGGGTCCCTAGCGTATCAGCGACTGCAGTCAGTTGATTGGATTCGAGCAGTCGACGAAATTGGCTCCGGGAACTCGCTGTCGAACTGGGAGGCGACGGCAGCGGGCGAGCAACACCTGTACTGGGAATATACGGGAACGGCGTGGATGCAGCTCCCGCCGCGTCATGAGACGCGAATCACGGCCCCCAACTCACTCTATGAGCGCGTGCAGTCGGATGCTCACTCCCAGCAACTCCAGCTGGCGGAACCGGCCTCGTTTTCGAACGAGTACGTTATCGTCGCCGACGCAACGTGGGCGGAACAGACCGGAGTATCGACCATCAGTGAACTGGCAACCCATCTCCGCGACGTAGATCGAATCCCGGGAATAGCAGTTAACGAGGAGTTCTTTCACCGACAAGACGGATGGCCTGGACTTGCGTCGTATTATGATGTCAGGGCGGAAGAGAGAAACCCTCGAGTCCGAGACGTTCATCGTTACGTCTATCGGACTGACCTACGAGCTACTCGAGCAAGGCCAAGTCCAGATTGCAAGCGGGTTCGCAACCGATCCCCGCTCGACCGTTCCACGATTACCGTCCTCAAAGACGACCGTGACTACTTCCTCCCGTACCAACCGGCCCCAACTGCATACGCACCTCTCATCGACGACCATCCGGGAATTTTCGAGGAGCTCTCGCCGGTGGTTTCAGCGCTCGATAAACCGACGATGCGGAACCTCAACAAACAGGTGCTAATCGATGGAGACCATCCGTTTGCAGTCGCGACACGGTTTTTAAACGAAGAGGTAGCCGCCGATGCGTAGGTCGCTGTCGGGCGTTCCAGTTCTCGGTACGCTTGTCGACGTCGTTCGGTCGTCGTTTCGGCGAAAGCTTGCAACGGCGTTGCTCCTCGTGTTCCTGGTCATCAGTATCGGCACAGTCGGCCTGTATGTACAGGTGGGCGGACTGCTCGAGGAGAACGTCGAGCAGTCGATGACGGCGGCCGCCGAGACCGAAGCAAACGAATTGAGCGAGTGGAATGAGCGGAATCGACTCGTTGTCCGCCTGCTCTCCGAGCATCCCGTGTACGAAGATGGAGACCGAGCCAACGTTCGAGCGTATCTACAGACCCAGCAAGAAGAACGACCAGACGCGGCGATCATCCGCGCCTACGTGATTGACCGGCGGAACCAGACCGTCGCGACGAGTACCAATCCCACGATGGAGAGGCGGACGGTCGGAAACCCGCTCAGCTGGAGTGAACGGTTCTCCTTCAGGGATTTCGATGACGTCCAGGTG
>NZ_CP122314.1 GCF_029814175.1 Halospeciosus flavus
TCCCCATCGCGTTCACGACGCCCGCGAACCTGATTCTCGTGCTCGGTGCCGTCTTCTCCGGCGGTATCTTCGGCGACCACTGTTCGCCCATCTCCGATACGACGGTGCTCGCCTCCTCGACCAGCGGCGCCGGCCACATGGTCCACGTCCGCACGCAGATTCCCTACGCGCTGGTGAGCGCCGGCATCGCCGCCACCCTCTTCCTCGTCCTCGGGTTCGTGCTCCCCGAAGGGTGGCAGATCATCCCCTACTGAACCACTTTACGCTGCGCTCGCGGCCTCTCGGCCGCTCACTCGGTAAAAACGTGGTGAAAAAGCACTCCTCTCTCCCGTCGCTCACTTCGTTCGCGGTAGTCGTTCGTCGGCCTCGTGACTTCGCCGCGAGTGAACCGCTTCGCTCGGGTCTTCCAGACCGCTCGCTCGCGGATGCACGACGGCGTGGCCTTCCCGGACGTCCGATTCTCAGTTATATACTCCCGTGGAGTACTTAAAGAACGGCTCCGTCTCCCACTGCTTTTCTCCGCCGCGTCCCTCTGCCCGAGTATGACCGACACACGCGTCTCGGCGTCGAGTGACCCCCTCCCCGACGCCCTGATGGCGCACCTCGTCTACCCGACGGCGAGACTCGTCCTCCGCTCGCCGTTCCACGACCTCGTCAGCGACGAACTCCTGCTCGTCTCCCACACCGACGCCGAGACCGGTGAGACGCGGGCCGAACCGGTCGGCTACCACGAGTCCTCGCGCGGCGCCGACCTCGTCGCGTTCACCGACCGAGGGTGGGCCACCGACCTCGATACGGGCGAGTCGGTGACCCTCACCCACCGGGGCGACGACGTCCCGGCGACCGTCGAAGTCGTCTCGGACCCCCGGCGCGTCGCGAAGTACCTCCGCGCGTTCCTCCAGCGCGAGGGCCTCGACGCGGCCCCACGCGTGAGCCTCGACATCGAGGGTGCGGACGTACCGAGTCGCGAGGAACTCACAGCGGCCGTCGACGACGGCGGCGTGGTCGCGCTGCTGTTCGACGTGCAGGAGTGAGCACACGTTCGGGCGCGGGGAGGCGTCGGTGTCGAGTCACTCGACGACCGAGAGGAACCCCGCACTCGTCCCGACGGCGACGACGTCGCCCACGGTCGTCCAGACCTGTCGTGCCTCCTCGGTGAACGTCCACCGCTCCGCACCGTCGGCGAGGGACAGCGAGCGGATTCGCCAGCGGTGCTCGTCGAGACGCGTCCCCACGACGACCCGGTCACCCTGCGAATGGACCCGGTCGATTCCTCCACTTCCGCTGGCCGTCCAGCGCGTCTCCCCGGTCGCCCGGTCGAGCGCGTAGAGCGTCCCTTCGCCGGCGACGAGGAGCGAGTCGCCCGCGACGACCGGTTCCGACCGGGTGGCGTCCTCGAACTGCCGCGACCAGCGGACGGACCCGTCGGCGGCGTCGAGTGCGAGGACGAACCCGTCGAACTCGGTGACGTAGACGGTACTCCTGTCCGTGGTTCCGCCGGCGACGACGAAGTTGTCGTCCGCGTCCAGTACGTGGTGCCACCGCTCGTCGCCGGTGTCGACGTTCCGGCCGCGGACGGTCGGCGTGTCCGACCCCCTGGCGACGGTCGCGACGACGGGCGCGTCCGTGCTCGACCCAGTACCGACGCCGAGGTACCGTTCTTCGACCGACCACCGTTCCGTCCCGTCCTCGGTCGCGAACGCCATCGTCGCGACGCCCCCGACGGCGACGACGAGCGTCCCGCCGATGACGACACCGAGCCGTTCCACGTGTCGCCCGACTCGGCCGTCCACCGAGTCGTCCCGTCGGTGCGGTCGACTGCGGAGACGGTCTCTCCGCCGAACGGTGCGACCGCGTCGTTGTAGGTGCCGGTGTAGACCGTCTCCCGGTCGAATCCGAGGACGGCGAGCGACTTGTCGACGGCGTCGGTCCGCCACACGGTCCTGTCGGGGCCGACGCGGAGGAGTCGTCGTTCGCTCGCGCCGGCGTGGCCGAAGGGACCGTACACCTGCCCGTCGCTCGCCCGCAGTCGGTTCGTCGCCGGCGCGAACGTCTCCGCGTGCCACTCGACCCCGTCGGACGTGAGCGCGGCGACGAGTCCGGGCGACGTCGGGTCGAAGGTCGGGGGGAGGAACGAGTCGTCCCGACTGGCGGTCGCCGCGTAGACCGTCTCACCGTCGACGGCCGGGCGTTCGAGAGGGCCGTCGAACCGGTAGCGGGCGGTCACCGCGTCGGTCTGTGGCTCGACTCGCTCGGGCGGAGAGACGCCGCCGACGAACGGGAGCGCAGCACAGCCGGCGCTCGTGGCTGCGAGTGCCGTCGCCAGGAAACCGCGTCGCGTCGTGGAGGGCGTAGTCACACTCGATCGGACCGACCGAACCGGGGTAAGCTTTCAGGTGGGTGACGGTCACCCGGGCCGCTACATGAAGTCCGAGAGGCCGGCCTGCGAGTCGTCGTCCTCGGCGTCTTCGGCGCGTTCCTCGGTGTCGACGTCGTCTTCGCCACCCGCTTCGCCGTCGGATTCGGGGTCGGTGGCGGCCATCTCGGTGGTCTCGGCCTGTCCCTCGAAGGCGCCGCCGGAGTGCTCGACGGCCCGTTCGGCTTCGAGTTCCTCGGCGTCCTCGACGATGGACTGGACCTTGTTCGTGTCCTTCCCGCTCCCGGTGACGAACGAGACGTGGGACTCGTCCATGTCGTAGCGGGAGGCCATCGCGACGGTGAGTTCCCGGTTCTTGCAGTGGTGGGTCATCGCCGCGAGGAAGGGCATGATCTCGCGACGCGCGGTGGCCATCGAGACCCCCGCGTCCTCGGCGATGCGGGAGGCGATGTAGTCGCGCGTCTCGCGGGTGCCCTTCGAGCGACCGAGTTTCGACCAGTAACTCGGCGGCCCGTAACGCGTCCACCCGCCGTGGTCGTGTCGACGCGAGGCCGCCACGCCGGCCGCGACGTTGTCGGTCGCGTAGCGCCAGTAGGAGTAGTTCTGCGTGGCGCGCACGCGGCCGAGCCACTTGTCGGCGTTCGAGAGGAAGTCGTAGGCGGTGGCGAGTTCGTCGCCCCGGAAGTCCTTGGGGACGTTGTCCTCGACCCAGTTGAGGAGGTCGTCGGGTGTCTCGTCGACGTCGTAGGCCGAGTGGAGCGCGTCCTCCGCGCTCTCGTGTTTGATGACGTCGTCGAGGAAGTCGAAGATGCCCTCGGTCGTGTCGCGCTCGCCGGTCACCACGTCGTCGACGGTGAGTCGTTCGGCCTCCTCGGCGAGCGCCTGGAGGTCGTTGACGGCCGAGCGGAGGTCGCCGCTGTTCTTCTCGGCGAGTCGGTCGAGCGCATCGTCGTCGTAGTTGATGTCCTCGCGCCGGCAGATGTCCCGGAGCACGGGGACGATAGAGCGCTTCGAGACGTCGCGGAACTCGATCTCCTGGCAGGCGTTCCGCAGCGTCTTCGACATGTCGTAGTACTCGTTGGCGACGAGGACGATGGGCTGACTCGACTCCTTCACGACGCCCGTGATGGCCCGCGAGCCACCGCGGTCGGCGTTGCCGTGGATGTTGTCCGCCTCGTCGAGGAGGACGAGCTTTCGGCCGCTCTCGCCGCCGCCGAGCGTGCCGCTCTTCGCCGCCTCGCCGGCGACCCGGTCGATGACGGAGGCCGTCCGCTGGTCGGAGGCGTTCAGTTCGATGGTGTCCCACCCCATGTCGTTGGCGAGGGCGTGGGCCGCCGAGGTCTTCCCGACGCCGGGCGACCCGTGGACGATGACCGCCTCGCGGTGGTCCTCCCACGTCTCCGCCCACTCGCGGAGTTGGTCGCGGGCTTTGTTGTTCCCGCGTATCTCCGAGAGCGACTTCGGGCGGTACTTCTCCGTCCAGTCTACCACCGGCCGAACACCCCTCGGACACGTGAGAGACGAGCGCTCGCGGCGGCAGTGGAGACGATGCCGAACATATACACGTCTTACTCGGCGGGGAGCCAAAAAGACGCTGGACCCGTCTCCGAACCCGGCCGCGAACGTCTATTCAGCTGGATATGTGTCTGTAATATGTAGGTATGGTTAGGGGGCGGTCGGTGTTACTTCGAGAACATGTTCCCCGAGACCCTCGTCTCGGAGCGGCTTCGACTCGAACGATTGACCGACGAACTGGTGGACGTCTACGACCTCTACGCGCTCTGTGGGGGAGCGCAGGGGACCGGCGGCGACGTGGCGGTTCGGCCCGACGTCGGCGCGGGTGGGGCGTTGTTAGATTTCCCACACGCGACGGTCAAGGAGACGTACGACTTCCTCGGAGAGAGTCAGCGACGCTGGCGGGAGGGGGAGGCGGCGACCTACGGCGTCACCGTCGAGGGCGACGTCGTGGGACTCGCGACGCTCGAACCCGACTGGGAGCGGCGGACCGGGAACCTCGCGCTCTGGCTCGCACCCGCGGAACGCGGTCGGGAGTACGCCCAGGAAGTCGGCGACCTCCTCGTCGACGTCGTCTTCGACGACCTCGACCTCGACCTCGTCGCGGTCCACCACGACGTGGGCGCGGACACGGCCCGGCGGGCACTCGAGAAGTTCCTCGAACGCAACGGCGGGCGCTTCGAAGCACGCATCCGAAACGCGGTGAACCGCGGCGGCGAACTGGTCGACCAGCGACGTTACACCCTCTCGCGGGCGGAGTATCGCGATGAGTGACCTCTTCCCCGAACGTCTGGAGAGCGAACGGCTCAGGTTCGTCCGATTCACGCGGGGCGACGTCGACGTCCGCGACGCGTTCGAGCGACGGAGCGCCGCTCACAGCGAGACCGCCGCCGCGGAGTTCGAACACCTCGCCTACGAACCACACGCCGTCCCCAAGCGCACCTTCGATACGCTCGCCGGGGCGGAACGGCGCTGGGAGCGAGGCGAACTCGCGATGTACACCATCCGGCCGAAATCCGGTGAACCGAACGCGGGCGAACCCGCGGGGACGACCGCACTCATCCCCTACTGGGAGCAGCAGACGGCCCAGTTGAGCATCTGGCTCCGCAAGCCGTTCTGGGGCCGGGGCTACGCCGGTGAGCGGGCCGACCGCTTCCTCGAACTCGCCTTCGTCCGCCTCGATTTGGACCTGGTCGTCGCGGCCTGCGCCGTCGAGAACGAGCGCGCCCACGGCGCTATCGAGAAGTACGTCGCCCGCCACGGCGGCCAGTACGAGGGCGTCCTCCGCAACTGGCACCCGCGGGCCGACGGGTCCGTCGCCGACCTCCACGAGTACACCGTCTCGGCCGAGCAGTACGCCGCGGCCCGCGGCGTCGACGACGCCGACGGTGCCGATGGTGCCGACGGTACCGACGACGGCGAGTCGCCCCCCGACTAGCCAGAAGCGATTTCGCCGTCCCGTTCGCACACCCGGGCATGTCCGCCCTCCAAGAGCGAAGCGAGAAGCCCTACGTCGCCAGCGCCGTCGCCGGTATCGCCGCCTACCTGCTCGGCTACCTCGTGACGTACGTCTGGCAGGCGAGTCACGTCCGCGAGATGCTGCGCGGCATCAACGCCGTGCTCCAGTTCTTCGGGGGCGACGCCATCCCCGCGTGGAAGGCCGTCGGCTGGCTGTTCTACAACGCCCACTTCGTCGCGTTCACGCACCCCACGCTCGGCGGCGGGAGCGTCGCCCGCAACTGGATCGCTTCGGGCGACGCGCCGACGCTCCTCTACATCGTACCGGTCGGCTGTCTCTTCGTCGCGGGCGCGGCCGTCGCCCACCACGCGGGGGCCGAAGACCCGCAGACCGGCGCGACACACGGGGCGTCGGTCACGCTCGGCTACGTCTTCCTCGCGCTCGTCGGCGTCTTCCTCTTCACCGCGACTCGCGGTGACTACACCATCGCGCCGGACCTCGTGACCGGCGTCCTCCTCGCGGGGGTCGTCTACCCCGCCGTCGTCGGCGGTGTCGGCGGCGCCATCGCGGGCGTGCTCGGCGAGGACTGAGTCGACTAGAGGTCGCGGGCGACCAACTCGCCCCAGTGCTCGAAGCCGTGGCGCTCGTAGAACGCCTTCGCGCGCTCGTTCTGCTCGTCGACGTCGAGGACCATCCGGTCGAGCGGGAGGTCCTGCTCGCGGGCGACGTCGAGGGCCGCCTCCATCAGGTCGTCGGCGTCGCCCGTCCCGCGGGCCTGCTCGCGGACGTAGATTTCGTTGAGGACCGCCGCGTCCCAGATGTAGCTGTGAGTCTCGGGGAGGACGAACACGTACCCGAGGAGGTCGCCGTCGGCTTCGAGCACCTGCACGCTCCGCTCGTCGGCCTCGACGCAGCGGTCGACCCACTCGAGGTAGCCCGTCCGGTAGTCGTCGGTGAGTTTCGACTCGTAGGTCTCGGCCTTCTCCTCGCCGCCGGTGCCGCTGCCGAGACCGAGTTCGAACGCACGCTTCAGTTCCCAAAGCGCCTCGGCGTCGCTGCCGGGGTCGTACGGTCTGACCGTGGGCATACTCGGCGGGTCGACGGGCGCGCCGTTAGCGCTGGCGGTTCGCGTCGCGGAACCGCCCCCACAGGACGAGTGCGCTCGTCGCGACGACGAGCAACTGCATCCCCGAGGAGACGAGCGGGAAGACCCGTTCGGCGTTCCGCGGGTCCGCACCGCGGTCCGTGTCGATGCCCGTGTAGTAGAAGGTCGACTCGGTGGTGCCGCCCGCGGTCCGGCCGCCGCCCTCGTGGAACTCCACGAACGTCTGGACGACCCCGCGCGTCGTCGACAGCGAGAGGTCGCCGTTCAGCGTGTAGAAGCGGTCGTGGAACGGGTAGAAGAGGTTCACGCCGTTCGTGAACAGGTCGGGGGCGATGCCGCCGAGGGTGAGCGCACCGAGGGCGACGGCCGCCACCCGCAGGCCGTGGCCGTCGAACAGCGGGCGGACCACGGAGTCCTCGCGCCGCAGGTCGGCAGCGAGGAGGACGCCGAGGACCAACGGGAGGAGGAGCGTGTGGAGGAGTGCCCGGTGGGTCCCGGGCAACCAGATGGCGAGGACGGAGTCGACGTCGGGGATCGCGGCGGCGGCGAGGACGACCGCGACGGTCCGCGTCGAGAAGGCCGGACCCAGCAACGCGGCGGCGAGGTAGCCCGCGAACGCGAGGTGGACGAGTTCCGAGGGCACGACCGAGTAGTGGGTCTCCACGGCTTTTCGTTCGTCGGTTCGGCGGGTGTCGAACCCCAGTTTCGATACGCTTTTTCGACGCGGTAGCGTCTATCAGGGTATGGAACCGGACCCGCGGGAGGGACTCGCCGAGCGTATCGCCGGGGAGATCACGCTCAGCGACGACCCAGGTGCGACGCTCCGGAAGTGGCGGACCGACTTCAACGTCTCGCAGACCGACCTCGCCGAGGAACTCGACGTCTCTTCTTCGGTCATCTCCGACTACGAGAGCGGGCGCCGCGAGAGCCCCGGTATCGGGCTCGTGAGCCGACTCGTCGAGGGCCTGCTCGACATCGACGAGCAGCGCGGCGGCGACCGCATCCGCCAGTACGCCCGCGTCCTCTCCGCGGGGTTCGAGAGCGACGTCGTCCTCGACCTCCGCGAGTACCCGACGTCGGTCCCGCTCGGCGACGTCTACGACGCCATCGACGCGACCGAGGTCGCCGCGGGCGACCGCGACACCGTCAACGGCCACACGATCATCAACAGCATCAAGGCCATCACGAAACTCTCCTCGGACGAGTTCTACCGCCTCTACGGGCAGAGTACGAACCGGCTGCTCGGATTCACCGGTGTCTCTCGCGGGGAGTCGCCGCTGGTCGCCCTCCGCGTCGTGAACCCGACGCCGAACGCCGTCCTCCTCCACGGCATCGACGAGGACGAACTCTGGGAACACGCCCCCCGCCTCGCCCGCCGCGACGGCTACTCGCTGGCCGTCTGCGAGACGCCGGTCGACGAGATGCTCGACTCCTCCGCGCGCTGGCCTGAACCGTCGACAGGACCGTTTTTCTATCCCGCCGAGAAACGTCGACTGTGCACGTCAGTCGCCTCGCGTTCGCCGTCGTCGCCGCCGCGGCCGCGGCCGTCGTCGCGGGCGTGTCCACGCCCGAACTCGTGACCGGACCGGTCCGCCTCGTCGGACCGCTCTACTTCGTCCCGGACCCGCGGTGGACGGCCGCCGGGAGCGCCTTCGTCACCGCCGCACTCACGTACCGCTGGCTCGGCGCCTCGCTGGAGTCGGTTCGCTACTCCCTCGCCGTCGCGCTCGGGTCCGGGAGCGTCGTCTTCTTCGTCGGCTTCGGTCTCGGCCTCGTCTCGCTCGGCCGCGTGTTCGGCGTCTTGCTCGGACTCGGCCTCGCCGCACCCGTCGGAGGACTCGTGGCGCTGGCGCTCCATCGAGGATCGTAGAGAGAACGGAGAGGAGACGGCAGAGACGGGGAGAGACGGGAAGACGGAGACGGAGACGGAGACGCGCTACTCGACGTAGGTGTACTTCCGCTCGTTCATGCGGCCCCAGCCGTCGAAGACGAACTCGCCGTCGGGGGTCGTGAACGGTTCGAGTTCGGTCTGCTTCTCGTGGTTGTGGCGGTCGTGGACCTCCTCGTACTCCTCGAAGGAGAGGTCGTAGCGCCGGTCGAGTTGCGACTCGACGTCGATGGCCTCGATCTCCTCGTCCCACTCGTCGGCGACGGTCTCGGCGTGGATCTCGGCCTGTGCGCCGGAGCCGTAGGAGCCGACGAGGAGTTTCTTGCCCGCCATGTCGGTGCCCTTCTCCGCGGCGTCGCGGAGCGCGCTCAGGCGTGCGAGGTGGACCGACCCGGTGTACCAGTTCCCGACCTCACGGGAGACCGAGAGCGTCGGTTCGATGGCCTCGGCGTACCACTCGCGGTAGGCGTCGGTGTCCGAGAGCGCGTCCATGTACTCGCGGATGGCCTCCTGGTAGTCCTCGTCCTCCGCGAACCCCTCGGGGCGCGGGAGTTCGCCGATCTCGGCGGCGAGTTCCTCCTCGATGGGCGTCCCGCGGATCATGTGACGGTAGCCGAGGACGGCGGCCTTCCGGACCATACCCGGGAATGGCGTGTGGAACGGGATGTACTCGTACTGGTCGGGATGGGACGCGCCGGCGACGCTCTCGAAGTCTTCGAGGGCCTCGCGCATCCGGGCGAGGTACACCTGGATGGAGCGCTTCCCGTCGACGCTCGGGAACTGCTGGTTGGGCTTGAGGAAGTCAGTCTCGTCGGCGCTCCCGTAGCCCTGGTGGGTCGAGAGTTCGACGAGGTCGGGGTCCTCGGTGACGTACATCGCGACGGCGCCGGCGCCCTGCGTCGCCTCGCCGGCGTCGCCGCGGGCGTAGAGCGCGGTGTCGGTCGCGATGACGAGCGCGCCCCGCCCGCGGTTTCGCCCGGCCTTGATCCAGTTGTAGGCGTCGTCGAGACTCTGGGTCCCCGCGATGCAGGCGAACTTCCGCTCGCCCTTGTTCGCGTGGTGGAAGTCACCGTCGTAGACCTGTTCGAGACAGCCGGCGACGTACGTCGAGACGGGCTTCGAGTTGTCGAAGGCCGACTCGGTCGCGACGTCGATGCGGCCGATGTCGTCGGGCGAGAGACCCTTGCGCTCCATCAGCCGGTGGGCGGCGTTCGCGCCCATCGTGACGATGTCCTCGTAGGCGTCGGGGAACGAGGAGTTGTTGAGTCCCAGTCCCTTCGTGTACTTCTCGGGGTCGTCGCCCTTCTCGGGGGCGAACGTCCCGGGGAGGTCGAGTTTCAGTTTTCCCGTCCAGATTTCGACGGCGTCGATTCCAACTGCAGTCATGTCTTGGACGGTTCTTCACGGGACGGGCATATGGATTTGTCGATTGTGGGGTTCGACGATCGTGGAAGAGTTACGGATTTGTTCCGCCCGCAGTGTCCGTAGTGTTCCGTTTGGCCTCGTTCCCCTGTGTGTCGGTGACGACACCGACGATGGTGTAGGACTTGCCGTAACCATCGGATTCCGTGAGCGTCGTCTTGTCGTTCGCCGACTTCCCCTGAATATTGACGGCAGTCGAGTCGACGATGGTATCGTTCCGTCGGAGGTGGAACTCGACGGTGTCGAGGTTCGCGTCGGTGTCGCTCACTTTCCAATGGACTTCGAAGCGTGCCTGGGACCCATTCGACTGGTCCTTGACCGTGAAGGTGTCGAAGGTGGGATTATTGCCGCTCCCGCCCGTCCCGCCGGCGCTAACGACCCGGACCTCGAACGTCACGGTCTGTCTCTGGTTGGGTCCGTACGAGGCGGTCACGTTCACAGTTTCGCTCGCGTCGGAGATGCTGTCCGGCGCCTGGTAGATGAACGCCGTTTTGCCCTGCTCGCCGCTCGTTGCCGACGTCGGCGAGACTCTGCCGCTCTCCGCTGTGGCGTTGACGCTCACGCCGGCGACCGGGTTGTTGAACCGGTCGCGGACCTGTGCGACGAGGCGTTCTGTCCCACCGACTTGCACCGTGGCGCCGCCACCACGTATCTCGGTCAGGTAGTGCGCACCGGGTCGTTCGACACCGGTCCCGACACCCAACTTCGCCATCTTGAGCGTGTACGTTCCGGGTTCGAGGACGAGTCGGACCGCGCCCGACCCAGTGCGCTCGACGGCGAGGAGATGGCGGTCGTCGCCGTCGTTCGGGTCGGTGTCGTACTCGCTGGCGAGCGTCTGGTTCCACTTCGCGACCGGCAGCGCCGTCGGCAGCGTGATCGTGATGTTCTTGCTCGCGTTCGTCACCGCGATTTCGGTGTACGGCGCGCTCACGGGTCGTGGCGCGACACTCGCCGACTCGGATCCGCCTTCCGTGAGGTTCCCACCGAGTGCGACGAGCGTGATCTCGCTCCCGTCGACGACGGTCGGACGGGCGTCGATCAGCGTGGCGTTCTCGCTGGTGTAGTTCCGGTAGAGCAACGTGTTCTCGTACCCGATGCGTGGCGAGTCGTCGAGGTAGTTGTACTCCGCCTCGTAGACGAGCGACTTCGAGGCGAACGTGTGTTCGCCGCCGCCCCAGTAGTCGGCAGTCTCGCCGTCGAGTGCCTTCGCGTTGTCGACGATTATCTGTCCGCCGCCGACCGTCTCGGTCGTCAACCGACCGTTCACGGGCGGGGGATTTACGAAGAAGATCCGCGAGGGGTAGCGTGCGCCGAGGGCGACACTCGTCGGGTAGGTGTTCCCCGAGGAGGCCGTCCGGAGGAGTCCGTCGCGGAGGTGGACCATGTCCGACTGGACGGCCTGTGCGTGCTGGAACTCGACCGCTTCGTTCTGCGCGGGAACGACCTGTGCCTGGTAGAGAGAGAGCAAGACGACGAGGATGCCGAAGACGAGTACGGCACCGACGACAGTCGACACGCCACGGCGGTCGTCCCGGAGTTTCACGATACCGTCACTTGCGCGCACCAATACTTAAAGTCCGGCGACCGTGGTCGCTCAGTCCTCGTCTTCGTCCTCGATGAACTCGGGTTCGGCGAGGGCGTCCTGCAGGCTGTCGAGGCCGTTGACCCACTCGGTGACGAGGCCGTACTCGATGTCGGCGACGACGTCCATGTCGAGGTCCTCGCCGTCGATGATGCGGGTGCCCGCGCAGGCGGCGAGACCGAGCGCGCGGTCGAAGTCCTCCTCGGATTCGGCCTCGGCCGCGGCGTGGACGTACTCTTCGACGCTCGCCTCCTCGGCGACGCCGTCCGCGACGTACTGCTCGGCGGAGTAGAAGACGGCGACGAGGCTCGTCTGGACGCCGTCGACGAGCATCAGCGTGTCCTCGTCCTCGATGTCGGGTTCGGCGAGCACCGTCTCGCGGATGTCCGCGAGTTCTTCGAGGGTCTCTTCCTGTTCGAGTTCGCCGTCGTCGTACGCGGTGACGATCTTCGCGACGGCGATGGCGACGTCGTCCTGTAGGTTGAGGAGGAGTCGAGCCGACTCCTCGTCTTCGGGGTCGATCTCCTCCTCGCGGAGGCGGTCGAGCCAGTTGTTCCAGCGTTCCTCGGAGTAGAACTCCTCCTCGGGGGCTTCGCTCATACTCACTACGCCGGCCGCCCGAGACAAAGGCCTTTCCTTCAAGACGAGTTCGGTGGTAGCGCGCCTCTCGGCTGCGTCGGCGGGCGATTCGGGCCTGTCTGGTGCTGTACGCGTCAGTCCAGCGTCGCCTCCGTGTCGACGTCGTAGACTGCCAGCGGCGTCTCGACGTGCGCGCGCCGGACCGCGTCGTCGTATCCCTGCGAGAGGAGCCAGTCGACGCGCCGCGGGACCGTCTTCGGTCCCATCACCGCACCTGGCCGGTCGGGGTCGTCGACGTAGTCGGTCTCCATCAGGAAGAACTCCTCCGTCTCGATGGCCTCCTCCAGATACTCCTTCTCGCACATGACGCTCGGCGTGACGCCGGCGAGTTCGCCGACTGCGTAGTGTTTGACGACGCGCTCGGGAGGGAGACCCTGCTCTTCGGCCCAGTCGGCGACGTCGGTGAGGTCGTCGGTCATCTCGGTGTGGAGTTGGACGGCGACGTTCGTCTCGGCCCCTTCGCCAACGTGTGCTCGAGCACGTCGTTCGACGCCTCCCACACCGCGTCGGAGACGTCGTAGTGCGGGCGTCCGGACTTGAGCGCGACCGCCTTCCCGTCGGCGGCGTACTCGGCGGCGACGTCGATACCCGCGCACATCAGGTCGCGGGCCTCCTCCGGAGTGAAGCCACGCTCGTCGACGAGTCGCGAGATCAGTCCGGGGTGGACGCCCAGCACGGGCCAGGCGGTCCCGCGGAGCACTTTCGCGGCCTGGTCGACGATTTCGAGAGTGCGTTCGAAGACCGCGCGGAAGTCCTCGCCGGTCTCGGCCTCGACGCCGAGGTGCCACGACGGCTTGTTGACGACGAGCAGGTGGGTGCCGCCGCTGCGGGCGAAGTCCTTCACGGCCTCGATACCGCGGGCGTTGTCCGGGTCGAGGTGGAGGTGGTTGTCGAGAACGGGCGTGTCGAGGTCGCGCATGTCCGGCGGTTCGCCCGCCGGCGGGAAAAGCCCTGAGTTCCTCGGTCGGGCCGCCGCTGCCGAACGCAGTGGAGAGCGCCTCGCGCATCTGCGTCAGGTCACGGACCTCCCGACGGAGGTCGGCGACGTCCTCGCGGAGGTCGGCGCGGGCCTGTCGGGCGTCGCCGGCGAGCATGTCCACGTCGTCCTCCAGGCGCCGAACACGCGTCTCGTGGGACTCGCCGAGGGCGTCCAGTTCTCCGCGGATGTCGTCGATGTCCTCGCGGACGGCCGCGGTCTCGTCACCGACGTCCGCCACCTCGTCCCGGAGGGCGGCGACGTCCTCACGGAGGGCGGCCCGAGCGTCGCGTGCGTCGTCGGCCGCCGTCCGGACCGTGTCGAGTTCGTCGTCGACGTCGTCGAGGCGTGTCTCCGTCTCGGCGAGGAAGTCCGTCCCGTACTGGTCGATGACCTCCTCCAGCACGTCGGCGTACGCGGCGAAGTCCTCCATCCGCGTCTGGAGGTGGCGGAGTCGGACCGCGACGCTCTCGCCGGTTGACTCCGCCGGCGACTCCGCGACGCCGAGCGCCTCGCGGAGGGCCTCTCGCTGTGCCTCGTCGGTCTCGCCCGTCTCCAGTTCGGCGACGAGACGCTCGACGAGTGACGAACTGGCGTCGTCACCTCCCTCGTCAGCGGGTTCGGCGTCTGCAGTGACGACCGACTCGTCCGCTGGATCGGGTGCCTCGGTCGCCGGTTCGATCGCCGCCTCGGTCGTCTCGTCCGTCTCGGCGTCGACGACGCGCTCGACGACGTCGACGGGTGCTGCTGGCTCGTCGGAGTCCTGCGATTCGTCGGTCGTGGCTGGCTCGATTCCGACCGATTCGGGAGTGACAGTCTCCTCACGCTCGTCCACGCCTTCACCTCCGCTCTCGATTTCGCCTCGGTCTGCGACCACGTTCGACGCGGCCGGCGGTTCGGGTGACTCGGCCGGCGTCGACGACCCGAGGACGATACGCTTCACGTCGGCGAGGAGACTGTCTTTCCCCGAAGCGGGGACGTCGCCGGCGCCCTCGACACCGGCGTCGGCACCGGCGTCTCTCCCGGAGGTCTCCGTCGGCTCTGCCGATTCTGACGACGGGTCGGTGACGGACTCGACGCGGGTTACGCGGGGCTCACCGTCGAGGAGGCCGTCGTGGACGTCTTCGGTCACGAGTCCGAGGACGGCCGTCGTCGGCTCGTCCGGTCGGACCACGGTCTCGAAGGCCACTCCCGAGTCGTCGGCGTCCCACTCGGTGGGGGAGTGGTCGGGGTGGAACCCGATCTCGTCGATGGGGTCACCGGTGAACGACTGTTCGATTCGGGCGCGCACGGGACTCTCGGTGGCCGTCGTCAGGACGTACTCCGCGGTCACGCCGCGGTCCTTGCGCTCGACCGTTCGTTCGACGGTGACCGCGTCGGTCCGGGCGATAGCGGGTTCGTCGGTGTCGTTCATGGTGGTTGGTAGGCCACCCCACAGCATAAGCTCGCGCTTCGTTTCGACTGTCGAGTGTCCGCCTTCGGTGGGTCTCCGTGGTGACCTCCGGGGAATCGACGCTCAGTCCTCGGCCGTCGCCTCTTCGAGCGACACCGCGTCGGTCGCGGCGTTCCGGAGCGCGTCCGACCGACCGTGCTCGCCCGGCGCGATGGCGAGCGTCCGAAGTCCGTGCCGGCCCGCCTTCTCCAGTACGGGCTTGAAGTCGGTGTCGCGGGAGGCGATGGTGAGGACGTCGATACCGCCCTCGACGACCAGTTCCGTCGCGTCCACCGCGAGTTTCACGTCGACGTCACCGCTCGTCACCTGGACCTCGTACCCGCGGGCTTCGCCCGCCTGGATGAGACCCGGCGTCGCGTGCTCGTCGAGGTAGAGGCGCGTCGTGACGAGGTCGCCCGCCCGCTCGGCGGCCTCGCGGACGTCGTCTAAGTCTACGTCGAACTCTTCTCGCAGGACGTTCGGTCCGTCGACGAAGAGCGCGACCCGCGGTTGGGACAGCGCGTCCGTCTCGTCGCCGGCGACTCGGTCCAGAAACCCGGCCATGGCCGCGCTTCGTGGCGAACGTGGTTAACCGTGCCGGTCGTATTTTCAACAACTCTCTAGAAGATTGTATTTACGATCTAAAGCAAAATGTAAACCCCTCACTCGGGAAGGTTCGGACGACACATGACCGAAGACTCCCCCCACACTGACCGTCGGACGTTCCTCGAAGGTGTCGGTGCAGTCGGCGTCGCCGCCGCGGCGATTCCGGGCGTCTCCGCCGCCACACCCGGGCGAACGCCCGGCGCGAAACCGAACGAAGCACTCGTCGGTGTGACGAACACCGTCGACGACGCCGAGGAACACGTCGCCCAGTTCGTCCCCGACCAGGCGCGGGTCGTCCACAGCAACGAGACGATCGGCTACGTCGCCGTCCGCTTCCCCGAGGAGGCACCCGACCGCGCGCACGAGCACTTCCTCGACGCGATCGAGAAGCGCGAGGGCATCAAGTACGCCGAGCGGAACGCGACCCACACGACGAGTCTCTCACCGGACGACCCCCGATTCGGCGACCAGTACGCCCCGCAGATGGTGAACGCGCCCGCGGCGTGGGAGACGACCCTCGGGTCGTCGTCGGTCTCCGTCGCGGTCGTCGACCAGGGCATCCAGTACGACCACCCCGACCTGGCGGCGAACGTCTCGGACGCCGACTCCTACCACGGCGACGACTTCGCCGACGACGACGAGGACCCCTACCCCGACGTCCCGCAGGACGAGTACCACGGCACCCACGTCGGTGGCATCGCGGCCGCCGCGACCGACAACGGGTCGGGTGTCGCCGGCGTCAGCGAGTCGAGTCTCCTCAGCGGGCGCGCCCTCAGCGAAGACGGGACGGGGTCGACCTCGGACATCTCCGACGCCATCGTGTGGGCGACCGACCAGGGGGCCGACGTCGTCAACATGAGTCTCGGTGGCGGTGGCTACACCGAGACGATGAAGAACGCCGTCTCCTACGCCTACGACAACGGCGTCCTCGTGGTCTGTGCGGCCGGGAACGCCGGGAAGAACTCCGTCGACTACCCCGCCGCGTACAGCGAGTGCGTCGCCGTCTCCGCGCTCGACCCGGACGGAACGTTCGCCTCCTACTCGAACTACGGCGACGACATCGAACTCACCGCCCCCGGGACGAACGTCCTCTCGACCACCACGGAGACCCGCGGGTCCTACGAGCGACTCTCGGGCACGTCGATGGCCACGCCGGTCGTCTCCGGCGTCGCGGGGTTGGCACTCGCACGGTGGGACCTCTCGAACGCGGAGGTGCGCGCGCACCTGAAGGAGACGGCCGTCGACGTCGGCCTCTCCGAGGACGAGCAGGGGAGCGGTCGCGTCGACGCCGACGGCGCCGTCTCCACGGACCCCTCCGGCGACGGGAGCGGCGACGGGACCACGGAGCACATCAGCGCGACCGTCTCCGACTCCCTCGACGGCTACTGGGACGAGGACTGCTGGTCGTGGGCGTGGCAGTACGACGACCCGAGCAAGGTCGTCGTCGACCTCTCGGGTCCCTCGGACGCCGACTTCGACCTCTACGTCGACGAGGGTGAAGGCTCCTGTCCGACCACCGACGACTACGACTACCGCGGCTACACCGCCGACAGCCAGGAGACGGTCACGATCACCGAACCGGACACCTCGACCAACCTCCACGTCATGGTCACGCCCTTCTCGGGCAGCGGCGAGTACGACCTGACCATCACCGAGTACCAGTAGCGCGGCCCCCATCGCTTTTCACACCGGCGTTCGCACACCTTGTCGATGAGTGCTGCCGCCGGTATCCCTGCCCAGTTGCTCGACTTGCTCGCGGTGTTCATCCTCGCCGCTGGAGTCGGTATCTTCGTCGCGAAAGTCGGTAGCTTTCCCTACACCATCGCCCTGCTCGTCGCCGGATTGACGGCCTCTATCGTCGGTATCCATCCCGGTCTCCCGATTTCGCACGACCTCATCCTCTTCGTTCTCCTCCCGCCCATCCTCTTCGAGGGGGCCGCGAACACCGAACTCGAACAGTTCCGCCGCAATCTCGTCCCCATCGTCTCGCTGGCCGTCGTCGGTCTCCTCGTCTCGGTCGGCGTCCTCACGCTCCTCGGCTCGCAGGCGCTCGGCGTCCCGCTACTCGTCGCCCTGCTGTTCGCGGTGATGATCCTCCCGACCGACCCCGTCTCGGTCCTCGCGCTGTTCAAGGAACTCGGCGCGCCCGACCAACTCTCGGTCCTCGTCGAGGGCGAGAGCCTCGTCAACGACGGCGTCGGCGTCGTCCTCTTCATGACCGTCGTCGACCTCGCGGTACGCGTCGAGACGGGGGAACTCGCCCGTGACGCCGTCTTCACCCTCGACCGTGCCGTCGCGGTGGCGACCGAGATACTCGTCGTCAGCCTCGGCGGACTCGTCGTCGGTCTCCTCGCGGGGTACACGGTCTACCGAGTCATGTACAACCTCGACGAACACATGACCGAGACGGTCCTCTCGTTGCTCCTCGCCTACGGCGCGTTCCTGCTGCCGAGCACTACCTCCACGTCAGCGGCGTCATCGCGACCGTCGTCGCCGGCCTGTTCATCGGCGCGCACGGCGCCGATGAGGCGATGAGCCCGCAGACGAAGATATCGGTGTTCAACACGCTGGAGACGGGCGCCTTCCTCGCGAACACCTTCATCTTCCTGATGATCGGCATCACGACCCCCATCGGCGACCTCCTGCGCTACGCCGACCTCATCGCCGTCGCCATCCCGCTCGTCCTCCTCTCGCGTGCGACCGGTCTGTACCCCGTCATCGCCGTCGTCAACCGGATCTCGTCCAGCGACATCTCGCTCGACTACCAGCACGTCATGGTGTGGTCGGGACTCCACGCCTCCATCCCTATCGCACTCGTCCTCGGACTGCCTCCCGAACTCGACGCCGTCCTCCGACAGCGACTCCGGGCGCTCGTCTTCGCCGTCGCCGCGTTCAGCCTCCTCGTCCAGGGACTCTCGATGAAGCGCCTGCTCGACCGACTCGGCGTCGTCACGACCTCGGAGGCCCAGGAACTGTACGAACTCCTGCTCGCACGCCGGCGCGCGGTCGACGGTGCGCTCGACGCCGCCGAGGACCTCAAACAGCGCGGCGACATTCCGGGTGGGGTGTACGAGGACTTCACGACCGAGTACGAATCCGAACGTGACGACCTCGGTGAAGCCATCAACGAACTCCTCCGCGAGCACCCCGAGATTCGCCAGGAACAGAAGCTTGCCGGCGAGCGCCGGCTGCTCAAACAGGAGAAGAGCGCCATCATGGACGCCATCCACGAGGGTATCGTTAGCGACGCCGCCGGCGAGCGCCTCCTCGAAGAAGTGAACATCAAACTCGACCGGGTCCGCTCGGGCGAGACGACCGTCGAGGCCGACGAGGAGGGGTACCACGAGTTCTGGCGCGACGAGGCCGCCGACTTCGGCCTGGAGAGCGTCGAGTACCCCGAGGAGGAACGCGAGGAGAGCGGCGAGTAGCCACAACACCCTTCACTCGCCCATCTGTCACTTCTGGCGTGTCGCCCACACCCACACGTCGTCGCCTGCTGGCCGGTCTCGGTACGGGCGTCGCCACCGGGCTCGCCGGCTGTAGCTCCGTCCAGTGGCCCTGGTCTGCACCACCGAAGGCGTCGGTACCGTCCGGGCCGAACGCGTGGCCGATGGTCGGCGGCGACGCCGGACGGACGTTCGCCGCGCCCGAGGCGACGCTCCCCGCCGACGTCTCCGAGACTTGGTTCGACGAGGGCGTCTCGAAGCCGGTCGTCGACGACGGGGTGCTCGTTCACGCCGACGAGCGGGCGGTCACTGCCGTTTCCCACGAGGAGGGTAAGCAGTGGAGCTACCACGACCTCGATGAGCCGTCACGTCCGCTCCTCCTCAACGACCTCGTGGTCGTCGGCGCCGGTGGGCCGAAACTCGTCGGCATCGAGCGCGGGAGCGGGGAGAAACGCTGGTCGGTGTCGCTGTCCAACATCCCTCCGGAGCGCCACCAGTGGGCCGGGACCACGGGGCCGCCAGTCGCCACCGCCGACGGCGTGTTCTCGACGGCACCACCCGGAATCTGGCGGGCGACGCCCGACGGGACCGAACAGTGGGGGACGTCGGAGGGGCTCTCACTCGACACCGACGTGCGTCTCCGTACCGCCGTCGGACAGCGGAAGGCGTACCTCGTGGCGACGCGACGGTTCGACGCGACGAACTTCCCGACCGACAGGTTCTACGCGCGCCGGTCGAACGTCCTCGCCTACGACGTCGAGTCCGGTGACCTCGCCTGGCAGTTCGGGCTGTCCGGCCGCGTGCCGGGGTTCGCGGTTCGCGACGGGGTGATCCACCTCCTCCAGACCGCCTACGACTCGCGAAACGAGGGGGAGACCATCTCGGACGTTCCAGCCCTGAGTCGGTACTACAGAGTCGACGGCGAACACGGGACGGCGGAATCTGTCGTCGACCTCACGGCGTTCGGCGAACTGCACGCGATGGCGCTCGCGGACCGACCAGTCGTCGTCGGCGGACAGGAGTTGACGGACCGGAGTCGGGTGTTCACCGTCGCGGGCGACGACTCGTGGGTCCACGAAACCGAGAAGCGGGTCTCCGACCTCGCGGCGACGGATGAGGCTGTCCTCTACTCGATGGGCGATACCGTCGTCTGCCTCGACCGTGCGGACGGGGGAGTCCGCTGGCGTCACACCGTCGGGAACCGCGCGAAATTCGCCGCCGTGGTCGACGGCGCCGTGTACGTCGAGACCGAGGCCGGCGTCCACCGACTCGGCTGACGTCCCGACCCGAGGCGCACCCACGAACACGAAAGCATTACTTGTCGGGGGTCGACCCACGAGGTATGGCCTTGCGGACGCCACCGCTACGCGACGTACACGCCGAGCACGGGGCGCGGTTCACGGAGTTCGGTGGGTGGGAGATGCCCGTCGAGTTCGAGTCGATCCGCTCCGAGCACGAGAGCGTCCGGGAGGACGCCGGTATCTTCGACGTCTCCCACATGGGAGAGATCGAGGTGTCGGGTCCCGACGCCGAGGCGCTGATGCAACGACTCACGACCAACGACGTGACGCTCCTCGACGTCGGCGACGCCCAGTACTCGACGATTACCGACGAGGAGGGAGTCGTACTCGACGACACCGTGGTCTACCGGATGCCCGCGGACCACGACGCCGACTTCCTCTTCGTCCCCAACGCCGGCCACGACGAGCAGATGACCGAGCGCTGGGTGTCCCACCGCGACGAGTGGGAACTCGACGCCGAGGTCCGCAACGTCACCACGGAGTACGGCATGGTCGCCGTCCAGGGTCCCGAGGCGCCCGGCAAGGTCGTCGACGCGGCCGCCGACGACGCCGACCTGCTCGACCTCTCGAAGTTCACGGCGACCGAAGCCGAGGTGGCGGGCGTCGACTGCTGGGTCGCGCGCACCGGCTACACCGGCGAGGACGGCTTCGAACTCGTCTTCCCGGCCGACGAGTCCGAGCAGGTCTGGCGGGCGTTCGTCGACGAACGCGACGTCGAACCCTGCGGACTCGGCGCGCGCGACACGCTCCGCATCGAGATGGGTTTCCTCCTCTCCGGACAGGACTTCGACCCCGAGGAGAACCCCCGGACGCCCTTCGAGGCCAACGTCGGGTTCACCGTGAAACTCGACACCGAGTTCGTCGGCCGCGACGCCCTCGAACAGCAGAAGGAAGAGGGCGTCACCGAGCGCTTCGTCGGCATCCGCCTCGTCGACCGCGGCATCCCCCGCCACGGCTACGACGTCACCGCCCCCGAGGGGCAGGTCGTCGGCGAGGTGACCAGCGGGACGATGAGTCCCACGTTGAACGAACCCATCGGCCTCGGCTACGTCGACACCGAGTTCGAGTCCGGCGATATCGTGAACGTCGTCGTCCGCGGCGACGCGAAGAAGTCCGAAATCGTTACACCCCCGTTCCTAGAGAGATAACCCATGAGCTTCGAAGTGCCCGACGACCTGTACTACCTCGAATCGCACGAGTGGATTCGCCCCGAAGACGGCAAGATCGGCATCACCGACTTCGCGCAGGACGAAC
Organism: Halospeciosus flavus; assembly: GCF_029814175.1. Lineage (GTDB taxonomy): Archaea > Halobacteriota > Halobacteria > Halobacteriales > Halobacteriaceae > Halospeciosus > Halospeciosus flavus. The sequence goes on from NZ_CP122314.1 coordinate 21,003, forward strand.
TCGGCGACGTCGTCTTCGTCGAGACGCCCGACGAGGGCGACGAGATCGAACAGGGCGAGACGTTCGGCGTCGTCGAGTCCATCAAGGCGGTCTCGGACCTCTACGCGCCCGTCAGCGGCGAGGTCACGGCGGTCAACGACACGCTCCACGACCAGCCCGAACTCGTCAACGAGGAACCCTTCGAGGGTGGCTGGATGCTCGAAGTCGACTTCGACGAGGACGACCTCGACGACCTCCTCACGCCCGAGGAGTACCGCGACCAGATCCAGTAGAACACTCCCGAATCCGGCCCGCTGCCCCACAAGACCTATCCTGACAGCGACTCGACCTCTCTTCGATGGTTCCGACGCGCCGCACCCTCCTCGGCCACGGGGGTGTCGCCCTCGGCGCCGTGCTCGCCGGGTGTAGCGGTGTCTTCGGGTCGGAGTGTACGCCCGACCCGGCACTGCTCGACCCCGCATCGTGGCCGTTCCCGCGGGCCGACCCCGCGAACACCGGGCACGTTCCCGCCCGTGCCGCCCCGCCCGACCGGATCGAGTCGCGCTGGACGGACGAGGACGAACGACTCGATCAGACTCTCGGGATTCCGCCACGGCCGACCGTCGCCGATGGAACAGTCTTCTTCACGTACGAGCGCGCCGGCGAGGAGGAAATCGGACCGGTCGTCGTCACCGCGTTCGACGTGGATGGGGACACCGCCGCTGGCGGCGAGAACTCCCGTTGAACCCCGCCGACACCGACCTCCACCCGCCGGTCGTCGCCGACGGTCGCCTCTTTCTCCGAACGTACCCGAAGGGCGACGACCGTCCGGCGGTGGTCTCCTCGATACTGCGACGGGCGAGACGCGCGCTCGCCGGTCGGGCACCGTCGAGACGCCGCCGACGCTCGCAGCGGGGCGTCTCCAGTACGTCGAGAGTGAGTACGCCGACGACACGGAGACGGCCGCTGCGACGGCATTCGGCCCGTCGCTCGACCACGTCTGCTGGCGGACCGACCTCGACACCGGTTCTCCCGTCCGGGTCCGTGCGCCGGGTGTCAGCCCGCGACTGGTGTTCTACCCCATCTCTGTCGGCGACGAACACGCTGTGTTGGCACTCGACGCCGCGAGTGGTCGACCCGAGTGGCGGACGGTACTCCCCGGCGCGCCCGAACCGTTCCCGACCGTCCGTACCGACCGCGTCTTCCTCGGTGCGAACACCGGCGAGAATCGGGGGACCGTCGTCGCTCTCGACCGCCGAACCGGCGCTGTCGAGTGGCGACGGAGTTGGACGCCGACGCGTTCGTCGGCGCAGTCACGAACTCGACCGTCCTCGTCCGTGAAGGGACCGACCTCGACAGGGAACCCGACGCCCTCGTCGCTCGGGACGCGGCCACGGGGCGAGTCCGGTGGCAGGTCACGACGGACGAACGGACGGAGTTCACGCTCCCGACGTCGGCCGGCGACGCGGCTTTCGTCTGCCGCACTCCGTCACACACGTCCGTCGATGCGCCGGGAACGCTGGAGCGATACGACCTCGCCACCGGCGAGCGTACCGCGACGGTCCCGACGGCCGACGAGTGGGTGTCCGCGCCCGTGGTCGGCGACGGATACGTCGCCATCTCCACGGACCGCGGACTGCAAGTCTTCGGCTGACGCTGTGCTTCGCGGTATCCTGTAGTACTCGACGGGCGAAGTCTCGCCACACTCACACCTGCGGCAGCGGCCGACTGTCCGGTCTCCTCGACGGCACCGCTGCTCGGGTGGGTGTGGAACTGGAGTCGGCGACGGTCGCTAAAAGATGACTGACGGCAGTCGTCTCACGCGTTGTTCATCCGGGTCGCCGACTCCGTGCCGCAGGCGCGACACTCGGCGACGCGGTACGGTTCGCGCGAGAACTCGGCGTTCTCGGACTTCGAACTCTCGGTCCGAAGTTCGATAGAGACGGAGTGAGCCGTCTCCTGACCGCAGTTCTCGCACGGCTCGGTCATTCCGTCGGAGTGGGGGGTTTTACTCGCCATCGGAACCGCCTACTACTGTGTAGACAGCCATCCCACATTAGTGGTGGACCTAAGCAACCAGGCTCCGCCGTGTTGGGTGCGCCGGTGGGTCCGGCCGCGGCCGGCGACGCGAGCGCGGCCGGACTGTACGCCCCTGCGGGTTCACCCCCCGATACGCCGCCGACCAATACACGGACGTGTGTATCGACTGCCCGTTCCGGAACCGGGAGTATCATATTCTCGCATTCACAAGAGGTGCACATGCGACCCGCACGGACGTCTCTCTCAGGTGATACCGCATGAGCGGCGGACGCCGGGACGGGAGTCCCTACGCGCCACACGACCCCAACGAGACGCAGGCGATGCTCGACGCCGTCGGCGCCGACTCGGTCGAGGAGTTGTTCGACATCCCCGAGTCGGTCCGGTTCGACGGCGACTACGGCATCCCCGCGCGCACGGAACAGGAGACTCGTCGCGACGTCGAGCGCCTCCTCGGTGCCAACGACGACCTGACCGAGTTCCTCGGCCGCGGCCACTACGAGCACTACGTCCCCTCGCTCGTGGACAATATCTCCCAGCGCTCGGAGTTCATCACCTCCTACACGCAGTACCAACCCGAAGTCACCCAGGGGTTCCTCCAGGTGCTCTTCGAGTACCAGTCGATGCTCGTCGAACTCACGGGCCTCGACGTGGCCAACTGCTCGATGTACGACGCCGCCACGGCACTCGGCGAGGCCGCGCTCCTCGCCGAACGCGTCCGGAGTACCTCCGGTGACCGCGTCCTCGTCCCCGAGGCGCTCCGCGCCGAGCGCAAGAGCGTCCTCGAGAACTACGTCGATGGCTCCGACCTCGACGTCGTCGAGTACGCCACCGACGACGGCAACGTCGACGTCGCGGCCCTCCGCGAGACCGTCGACGGGGACACGGCGCTGGTGTACGTCGAGAACCCGACCACGCGCGGCACTATCGAGGAGCACCTCGCCGAGGTGGGGAAATTGCCGACGCGAACGACGCGCTGTTCTGTCTCGGCTCCGACCCTGTCGCACTCTCCCTGCTCCAGCGACCGGCGGACGTCGGCGCGGACGTCGTCGTCGGCGACGCCTCGGTCCTCGGACTGCCCGCGAGTTACGGGATGGGACTCGGACTCTTCGCCTGCCGCGAGGAGTACCTCCGACAGGTCCCCGGCCGACTCGTCGGCGCGAGCGAGGACGCCGCCGACCGCCGCGCGTACACGCTCACCCTCCAGACGCGCGAACAGCACATCCGCCGCGAGCGCGCGACGTCCAACATCTGTACGAACCAGGCGTGGGTCGCCCTCCGGACGGCCATCCACGCCGCGTGGCTCGGCGCCGACGGCCTCGTCGACCTCGCCGAGCGCTGTGTCGAACTGCCCCGCGACCTCGCGGCCGACCTCGACACCATCAAGGGGTCAGAGCGCCGGTCCACGACCGCCACCACTTCCGCGAGTTCGTCGCCCACACCGACCAGCCCGCGAAGGCTATCGTCGACGACCTCCAAGCGGAGGGATTCGCGGTCCACGCCGTCGACGACCACGAGGTACAGGTCTGTATCACCGACGCGAACGAACACGCCGCCGACCGACTGGTCGCGGCCTTCGAGGAGGTGGCCTGATGCGACACTACGACCAGGCCCGCTACCACCAGGACGACGAGTACGAACCGCTGCTCGCGGAGAAGGACGAGACGACCGTCGAGGTCGACGACGACTCCCCACTCCCCGACGACCTGACGCGCGACGAACTCTCGCTCCCGTCACTCTCCGAACCCGAACTCGCGCGCCACTACGTCCGTCTCTCCCAGGAGACCTACGGCGTCGATACCGGTCCCTACCCGCTCGGGTCGTGTACGATGAAGTACAACCCGAAGTTCACCGAGGACGTCGCCGCCCTCCCCGGCGCGCAGGTCCACCCGGACCGCACCGAAGAGAGCGTGCAGGGCACCCTCGGGTTGCTGTACGGTCTCCAGGAGCAGTTGAAGAAGATCGGCGGGATGGACGCCGTCACGCTCCAGCCACCCGCGGGCGCCGCCGGCGAGTTCGCGGGCATCCGCCTCGCGAGCGCCTACCACGAGGCCAACGGTGAGGGCGACCAGCGCACCGAGGTCGTCGTCCCCGACTCCGCCCACGGGACCAACTTCGCCACGGCCGCGATGGGCGGCTACGACGTCGTCGAACTCCCGAGTGACGACGACGGCCGCGTCGACCTCGACGCGCTCGAGGCCGCGGTCGGCGACCAGACCGCGGCGCTGATGCTCACGAACCCCAACACGCTCGGCCTCTTCGAGCGCGACATCGAGACCATCGCCGAGACGGTCCACGACGCTGGAGGCCTGCTCTACTACGACGGCGCGAACCTCAACGCCCTCCTCGGGCGCGCTCGGCCGGGCGACATGGGCTTCGACATCATGCACTTCAACGTCCACAAGACGTTCGCGACGCCCCACGGTGGCGGCGGTCCCGGTGCCGGACCCGTCGGCGTCGCCGAGCGCCTCGCGGAGTTCCTCCCGACCCCGCAGGTCAGGGAGACGGAGTCGGGCTACGAGTTCTTCGAACCCGAGAACACGGTCGGGAAACTCCACGGCTTCGTCGGCAACTGGCTGGTCCTCGTGAAGGCCTACGCCTACATCGCCCGCCTCGGCGACGAGGGACTCGCGGACGCCGCCGCGAAAGCGGTCCTCAACGCGAACTACCTCGCCGAGCGGGTGCCCTACGAGGTGCCGTTCGGCCCGTTCCACCACGAGTTCGTCGCCAGCGCCGGCGACCAGGACGCCGCCGAGGTCGCGAAGGCGATGCTCGACTACGGCGTCCACCCGCCGACGACCAAGTGGCCCGAAATCGTCTCCGAGGCACTGATGACCGAACCCACGGAGATCGAGAGCAAGCGGAGCCTCGACGACCTCGCCGACGCCTTCCGCGCGGTCGCCGACTACTCCGACGAGGAACTGGCGGAGGCGCCCACGCGGACGACCGCCCGCCACATCGACCAGACGAGCGCCGCCCGGAACCCGCGTCTCTCGTGGCACGCCCTCGACGACGTGGACGACACCGACGAGTAGCCCCTCGCGGCAGCCACCGCCGCCACCCCCGCACTTTAGGCAATCCTTATTACTCGATAGCGGCTGAGTTAACAACATGACCGTCGTCAGCGTCTCGATGCCCGACGAACTCCTCCAGCGCATCGACGAGTTCGCGGAGGGCCACGGCTACACCGGCCGCAGCGAGGTCGTCCGGGAGGCCGCGCGCAACCTCCTCGGCGAGTTCGAAGACCAGAAACTGGAGGACCGCCCGCTCATCGGGGTCCTGACCATCCTCTTCGACTACGAGAGCACCGCCGTCGAGGAGCGAATGATGGGCCTGCGCCACGAGTACGAAGGCCTCGTCACTTCGAACGTCCACAACCACGTCGGCGACCACTACTGCATGGAGTTGTTCATTCTCGAAGGGTCGCTCACGGAGATCTCGGAGTTCGTCGGTCGCGTCCGCGCGACGCGCGACACGCTCACCGTCGACTACTCGGTCATCCCCGTCGACGAGTTCGGACCGACGCTCGACGCGTAGATAATTCCACATACTCGGCGACCAATATTAAGGGCCGAGAGGGCGTACTTCCGGTAGGTGCCCGCACATGGCGAAGGTGACCGTTCGGCTCCTCCACGACGACGGCGTCTCGGAGGCCGACAGACGACAGGCGAAACGCGCGCTCGAAACTGCGACGTCCTCCCTCCCCGACGGCTACCTCGGGGTGGGCGAGTCGCTGCGCTACGAGGGACCGTCGCTCAACGTCCTCGACCGACAACGACTCGCCGACACCGTCGACCAGTGGCTCCGCGAGCGCTTCGAACCCGGCGCGTGTGACGACACGGTGTTCGTCCACCTCGTCGACGCGAGTCCCCTCGAGTACCTCACCGACGTCCCCGGTGCGAAGAACTTCCAACGGCCGCTCGGGGCGGGCTACTCGGACCGCGTCGTCGGTATCGAGGGTGAGCACGGCTACAGCCACGGGCTCGCCGTCGCGAACACCTACGTCTCGGCGTTCGTCGCGCTCGCCCCCGTCCCGTACGACGGTTCGGACGCCGTCGGCGTGACCGCCGTCCACGAGGCGGGGCACGCACTGATGGCCGGCGTGGAGGGGTCCGAACACGACCTCGGCGTCGAGCGCTACTACGACACCGAACGCCACCGGGCGGAGGTGACGCCGATGACCTACTGGTACGACGAACAGCTCGCGACGTGGGCGCGCAACCCCGTCGCCGTCCCGCCGTCCTGCCCGGTCGACCCCGAGGACCTCGTCCGCGGTACCGAGGAGTTCGCCGAGGACGCTCGCACGGCCATCGTCGAGCACGTCGACTACCACTTCGGGTAGCACACGGTCGCGCTCTGTCTTTCGCTCGACGTTCCGTACCGGCAGGTGTCCGCACTTTCGGGATTCTCTATCGCGAGATAGTGTTTACAACTGTCGACGGATCGCCGTCACGGACGGTCTCCGCCGCGAGCGGCCGCGGGTGAGACGGTCGTTCCTGAGGCGCTCGTGGAGGTCGTCCCCATCAATCGACGACTAGCACCGTCGCTGTGGTGGGCGTCGTGCGCGCGGGGTGAGAAACGGGGGTCCCTTCGACTCCGGGCGGGTCGGGAGTCGGACCGACGAAGTTCGAGTGCCGTGGAGGAAAGTCCGTCTTCAGGCCGCGCTGCTGTCGATGTCGCCGTCGATTCGGACGAAGCCGTAACCGCACTCCGGGCAGTACCACTTCGTCTTCAGACCGAGGTGGAGGTGCGTGGCCGCCGCGCGGTAGAAGGTCTGCTCCTCCTCGCAGTTCGGACAGCCGTGGTCGAGTTCGCGCATAGTCGTGTGTCGAACGGGCACGCTGTTGAACGTACCGGTCCGGACGACCGATTCGGAACCAGGGCGTCGGAAACGTTCGTCGCGCGGACATCGATAAACTGGTCGCTGCGATACGGAATCAGTCGGTCATCCCGAGCTGTGCGGGGACCGGGCTGTCGTTCTCGCGGCCCCGCGCTTCGAGGTCGGCCTGTTCCTCGGCGTCAAGTTCGGTGTAGTTCTCGGCGGCGTCGAGTGCCATCTTGAACAGTTTCGGGTCGCCGGGGTTCGTGATGGTCGTCACCTCCTGGGAGAGCGCGTAGTTCGCACAGTCGTTCATCGCCTCCTGGGTGTCGTAAGGCTCGTACCACGTCCCGTAGTGGCGCTGGTCGTAGGGGAGGTCCGCGGGCCAGGACCCTTTCGCGAACGCCTTGAGACCGATGGTGCCGAGGTCTTCTTCGGCGGCGCGTTCGAGTACCTTCCCGTAGTCGTAGCGGGCGTCCTCCTCGGCCTTCCCGAGGACGGTGAAGTTGAGCGGGAACATCACGCTCTCGAGGTCGGGGATGCGGTCGATGGTGTCGAGAACGAGGTGCGGGTGGGCGTGGCAGGTGAGGCCGATGTGGTCGATCTTCCCCTCCTCTTGGGCCTCGCGGAAGGCCTTCAGCGCGCCGGGGTCGTCGGTCTCGCCGGTGATGGTGTCGAGTTCGGCCTCGCTCTCCAGGCCGTGGAACTGGTAGAGGTCGATGGTGTCGACGCCGAGGCGGTCCAACGAACGTTCGAGTTTGTGTTTGGCGCCCTCGTAGGTGCGCTCGACGGTCTTACAGCCGAGAAATATCTCCTCGCGGTGTTCGCGGAGTTTCGGGCCGAGTTTGAGTTCGGCGTCGCCGTAGTCCGGCGCGACGTCGAAGTGGTTGACGCCGTGGTCGAGGGCGAGTTCGACGGTCTGGTTCGCGTCCGACTGTTCGAGGTAGTCGAGGAGGTAGGCGCCGAACGTGAGGATGCTACTCTCGTGGCCGGTCTGGCCGAGTGTGCGTGTCTCCATACGTGCACGTGGGACGGGCGCACGACGTGAATGTGTGGGCCGTTCGCCAGGCAAACGACTTAGTGGGTCTCCGCCCAAGCCACACGTATGGCAGACGACATCGTTCTCTACGCACTCGACGGCTGTCCGTACTGTGAGAAAGTCCACGACGCCCTCGAAGCGGAGGGAATCGACTACGACACGCGCTGGACCGAGGGACTCCACTCGAAGCGCGACGAGGTGAAACGTGTCAGCGGACAGCGCGGCGTCCCCGTCATCGTCGACGAGGAACGCGGCGTCGTCATGCCCGAGAGCGACAACATCCTGGAGTACGTCGAGAAGACGCTGGCGTGAGGGTCGAGCGATGAAGATATACACCGGCCGCGGCGACACGGGCGAGACCGACCTCCGGGACATGTCTCGCGTCTCGAAGGCGAATCCGCGCATCGAGGCCTACGGCACCGTCGACGAGGTTAACACACTCGTCGGCGTCGTCCGACCCACTGGGTACGACGACCTGGACGACTACCTCGAACGCGTCCAGAACCACCTCCACATCGTCCAGGCGGACTTCGCCAACCCCGACCCCGACGAGGACGACCCCGTGATTCGCGAGGCCCACGTCGACGAGATCGAGGGGATCATCGACACCGTCGCCGAGGAACTCGAACCGCTCCAGTCGTTCGTCCTCCCCGGGGGGAGCGAACCCGGTGCGAAACTCCACCACGCCCGCGCGGTGTGTCGACGCGCCGAGCGTCGGGCGGTCGCCCTCCAGGGCGAGGAAGACATCAACGACACGGCAGTCACCTATCTCAACCGACTCTCCGACGCGCTGTTCCAACTCGCCCGTCTCGTCAACGAGCGCGAGGGCGTCCCCGAGGAGAACCCGACCTACTGAGACGCGAGTCCGACGACCGCTCGCTCCGTCACGTCGGCGTAGCCGCCGAACGTGAGTTTGAGACCGGGGACACCCGTGAACGTGAGGGTCTGGAGCGCGAGCATCGGTCGCTCGGGGTCCGCCCCGAGTCGCGAGAGTGCCTCGTCGACGGCGTCCATGGCCTTCGCGGTGTCCTGGACGTCGAGCGCCGAGCAGAAGCCACCGACGGGGGCGGGTGCGTCAGCGACGACGTCGCCGTCCGCGACGACCGCCCACCCACCGCCGAGTTCCGCGAGGTGTGCGACGGCCGTCTGCATGTCGGCGTCGTTCGTCCCCGCGACGAGCGTTCCGGCGGCCTCCCACGTCGTCGTGGTGGCGACGGCGCCCTCGTCGAGTCCGAGACCGGTGAGGAAGCCGACGAACGAGCCACGGTCGGCGTCCGGGTGGCGGTCGACGAGCGCGACCTTCGCGAGGTCGGCGTCGGGGTCGGCGTGGAGTTCGCCGTCCTCGGCCGGGGGCGCGACGCGCGTCTCGGTCGTGATGAGTCCCTGCTGGTGGTCGAGTGCGCGGACCGACCCATCCTCGTCGGCGGCGTCGGCGGGGACGGAGAGCGTGCCCGCCGCGAGAGGGCTGACGGTCCCGTAGACCTCGTCCGGGTACTCGTGGACGCGCGGACTCACCGTGAGGTCGTGGGTGTCGAGGACGACTTCGCCGTCGGTGACGACCGTCGAGACGTCGACCGTCTCGAAGTCGCCGTCGTCGGTCCGGAGGTCTTCGAGGACGACGATGTCGGCGACGTTGCCCGGCGCGAGCGACCCGCGGTCGTCGAGGCCGTAGTGGCGTGCGGGTGTGAGCGTCGCCATCCGGAGCGCCTCGGGGAGCGAGACCCCTTCCTCGACCACGCGTTCGACGACGACGTCCACGTGCCCTTCGTCGACGAGTTTTCGGGGCCACATCCCGTCGGTCGACAGCGAGAGTTCCGCGGGAGAGAGTCCGTCCGTGGCCGCCTCGGCGAGGGCCTCGACGTCGTCGCGGACGGAGCCGTAGCGGCCGATGGCGTGGACACCGTTCTCGACGCGTTCGCGGATCCCCTCGGCGGAGATAGCCTCGTGGTCGTTGTCGACGACCGAGGCGAACGCCTGGAGGAGGCCTCGCGACAGCCAGCGCCGTGGCCCGCGATGGGGAGGTCTCGCTCGCGAGCGCGCGCGTGTAACTCTTCGACGTCGGCTATCGTGTCCCCTCCTTCGCCGACGGCGTGGATCCACCCGATCTCGCCGACGCCGACGACGCGGTCGTCGTCGAGGAGCGCTGCGAGGTCGTCGACCGAGGCGGTGGCGTCGGTGAAGGTGTCGACGAGCGGACCGGGCGGGACCGTCGCGCGGACGGTTACGGGGAGGTCGTCGGTGGCGTCGAGGAGGTGGCGGACGCCGTCGGCGCCGAACGCCGAACCGAAACTCGCCGCCTCCGTGACGACGGTGGTGGTCCCGCCGCGGATGGCGTAGTGGTAGGCCGACTCGAAGGTCTGGTGGAGGTCGAGGTGGGTGTGCGCGTCGATAAAACCGGGGACGACGGCGCGACCGGTCGCCTCGACGACGTCGGTCTCGGGGCCAATCATCGGGTCGGGGTCCTCGGGGAGCGCGGCGACGCGGTCGTCGACCACGGCGACGGCGACGTCGTCGAACGCCATCGTCTCCGGGCGGAAGACCCGCCCGCCGCGGACGACGAGGTCGGCCGGCTCTTTCCCGAGCGCGACGGCTCGGCGGTCGGTCACGGAACCACCCGCCAGCGAGAGGGCGTACTCATGGGTGGGGAGTGAAGCGGCAGGTCAAAACAGTTTGTGGGCCGTCGGTGGCCAACCGTCGGAGCGTCCGGGTGGACGCCAGGTGGGACAGACGGTGACGGGCACGAGACCCGTCCGAGTGGAGCGGCGGAGCAGTGGTGGGACGACAGCCGGCCGCTCGGGCGCCGACTGATGCCAACGTCGGCGTGGTTTTAGGTGTGCCTAACAACTCCAAAAGCCTTCCGGTTTAGGCTAACCTAAACACTGGTCGCCCCACAAGGGTTTTCGCTACTGCCAGCCTACTTCGACGTATGGATCCGCACTTCGAAGACGCCCGTCACCACCTGAAGCGCGCCGTCGAGTCCGTCCGGAAGGGTGCCGAGAAGGAAGCAGAGAAGCTCGAAGAGCGCGTTCGTGAGGTGACCGGCAAGGAGGAAGAACCGGAGCCGAGCCGACTCGAGAAACTCCAGGAGGAGATCGAGGAACTCGAAGAGAAAGTCGAGGGCGAGACGAAGGAGGCGCTACAGAAGGCACGCGAGCGGCTCGGCGACTATCGCGCGAAGGAAGAAGGGCAATAAGACAGCCTTAAGTTCTCCCTTCGACTACGTGAGTGTAGCCTCGGGCCGGTGGTCTAGTCCGGTTATGACGGCTCCTTCACACGGAGCAGGTCGGCGGTTCGAATCCGCCCCGGCCCACTTTCTGACCTGCTGCGACTGAAGTCGCAGCAGGCGGCGGGTTCCTTAAAAGGAACCCGCATCCTGCATCTCTGAAGTCATTAGGGAGCTGATGCGGGTACGCGCCATCACGGGGTTATCGTGAAGGAACGGTTCTGACTATATAAATGTCAGCTACATCTGGGGCTATGATAGCTGGTAAATTTGAAGGAGAGCGCGTCGGCTAGCCAAGGGAACGCCAGACCGCGCGCAAGTGAGTGGACTGGTTTATGGATATCCGATATGGGATGGGTATTGGATATCCCTATAGCTAATAGCTATATGTACATGTGCCGGGAAGTTCTATAGCTAATCAAGATTAGCGGCTCTACTGAAAGCTCAGCACTTGCCAAGAGTGACGTGCTGAATACAGCGTGCGTGTCTTGCAGAGGTATTCGGCCTGAAGTGGCTGGTAACTACACCTGTGTGTGTCTAAACGCGCGATCTAGACTCCACCCAGATTTTTGTTCACACAAATATGACATCAGTGTGTAGTTAACACATGCCTCGAGTAACTGTCCGCGTTGAGGACGAACTGAAAGAGAAAATGGATGAACAAGAGCAAGTCAACTGGTCAGAGTTCATCAGGCAATCAATCAGGGAACGGGTATCCGAGTCGGACCGACGGCAGATTCAAAAACTAGTCCGGGAATACGACGGAGACCTCCCCCGGCTTTTCACGCTCTACATGTTTGCCGAACGAATCAGCAAGAACCACATCTATGAGACGATGGAACGACTGTTCGATGAGGACCACGACAAGTTGGTCGATGATGTAGAGAATGATATCGACGAACTCCATCTCCCTAAGATGTATAAGAAAACTCCGGACGGCGAGCGGTACAGCGACCTCATCATTGAGGAGGTGGAAACACTCGCCGGTGATGCCATCCGTACCTATGTCCGCGACAGAATCGCGGAGGCCCCCGAGGTAACCAAAGAGGGAGTGAGTCTTTTGCCCCACTTCGTACGCAATCGGAGGAACGATGACGGCACGTCCCTCAAACAACGGGGGTTAACTCGTACTTGGTCCATTCGCTCTAATTCCGATGTGAATACTGACCGGCTTCTCGGTACCGGGCTTGCGTTTGCAGACTATTACAGGTCGAACGCCTACAGCTATAGCACCTACCGCATCCCGGGGTATGCACTCGATATCCTTGACGAACTTGAACGACATCCGACGCAATTCAAGGTCCCGGTTTCACACCCTGACACCGAAACCGTAGCGAAACTCAAACAATCTGAGGCTTTCGATGTATTCCTCAGTTGGATGGACGGGATGACCAAGCGTATCCCCAAACACGGCGAAACGGAGGAAATCCAAGAGTTCCTTAGCGACTACGATCTGATGATTGACCAATTCGAAGATATGCGTAAGCAACTGATTGAGAACAATATGCTGGTGCTGGAGTACAGTCCGCATAGATCCAGTACTGGCAGTCGAAGCTCACTTCCCGCTCAATGGAAATATCGTACGTGTTTAGCCCCGTCTGATTTCGTCACTGTCTCGTAGGTGGTGGCCTGTGACAGATACATGGTCTGTCAGCAGGGAGTCAGTCTACATTCTCAGGGATGGTCTCCGCTGCCCGGAGACCATCCCGTCGGCCCTGCTGTCGTCGTTTCGAGGTGGAATCGATGAGCTGGGACGATCTCTCCAAGGACGAACTCCTCTCGCGGTTTCTCCAGATGGAGGAGCGAATCGACAAGCTGGAAGAGAAGATTGCCCAGAAGGACAAGCGGATCGAGGAACAGAACGAACGGATCGAAGAGCAGCAAGAGCGGATCGAAGAGCAGCAAGAGCGGATCGAAGAACTCGAAACACGTCTCCGGAAGTACGAGAATCCACACACTCCACCCAGTAAGCGACGGTCGGGGACCGACGAGTCCCCGACCTCGCAGGACGACGAAGACGACGATGTCCGAACTGATGGTGGTACTCCCGGTCGAAAGGACGGTCACAACCCGGAGTGGCGCTCTCCGCCCGATCCTGATGAAGAAATCGAGGTCACCTCTGACTGTTGTCCCGAGTGTGGCGACCACTTCGACGAGTCGGTGGGCGTCAGCCCCCGACTCGTCGAGGAAGTCCCGGATCCACAGCCACCAGAAGTCACCCAGTACAACCGACACCGCTACCAATGCGACTCCTGTGGAACTGAGACGGTTGCGACTCACCCCGACTGCCCCGATGAGGGGCAGTTCGGGGTGAACGTCATCGCGCAATCTGCCCTGTCACGGTACGATCACCGCCTTCCCTACCGGAAAATCACGGACCGCTTCGAGCAACTTCACGGACTCGAACTCTCAGGTGCATCCGCGTGGCACGCGACCGAGCGCGCTGCGCGCGCCGGTCGCTGTGAGTACGAGCAGATCCGTCGAGAGATTCAGGAGGCTGAAATCGTCCACGTTGACGAAACCGGCATCAAGCGTGACGGTGACCAAGCGTGGATCTGGACGTTTCGGACGGACGAGCATACGCTGTACGCGGTCAGAGAGAGTCGTGGGAGTGATGTTCCCGCGGAAGTCCTTGGCGAGGACTTCGCGGGAACGGTCATCTGTGATGGGTGGACGGCGTATCCAGCGTTCAGCAGTACGCTTCAGCGGTGCTGGGCACATCTTCTCCGGGAGGCTGAAGACGTTGCTAGTGACCACGAGGAGGCAGAACCGGTGTACCGGTATCTCAAGCAGATGTTCGTCGGTCTCCAGTCGTGGCTGGAGACCGACCCAGATCCTCGTGCGAGAGCACAGATGCATCGAGCGTGTCAGGACGGCCTCAGATCGCTCGTTGAGCGGTCAGTGACCGACGAACCAGTGGCAACACTCCTCGGGAAGATCGAAGGTGGACTCGACCACTGGCTCACCTTCGTCGGTGAGCCAGCGGTCTCCCCGACGAACAATGCCGCAGAAAACGCCCTTCGTGAACCTGTTGTTCTCCGGAAAATCATCGGAACACTCCGGAACGACCGTGGCATGTTCGTTCACGAGACGATCTTGTCCCTGCTGGCGACGTGGCGCCAGCAGGGACGCAACCCATACGAGGAACTTACGCGGGTTGTCCACGACAACGAAATGATCTCACGAGAGCAGACTGTGCCGGTTGTTGAGACCTCGGGGTAAACACGTACGAAATATCGATTCACTGAGCCAGCACAGCAGCTCACCGATGAATTAACCGGTTAATGTCCACACATACTGTACGTACCTCCTGCTACATACAGAGGGTGCATCCATCACTCCAGATCGAATGGAACAACTGCCCGATATAGAAAGTACCCGAAGAGCACTGGAACTGTTGGTGGAGACGATCGCGTATCCGTTAGCTCGGTTCACGGATGAACGCGAGTACCTTGTCGATGAACTCCTTCGTCTCTGTACCACTCATTTTGTGTCCACCCTCTACGATCGTAATCCGGATGTTCGGGAGGGCGTCATCAACTGCCTCTATCGCGTCTGAGCGGCGGGGAACGCATATTTCGGCGTCCCCAGTTGGAGACCGACGGATCCTCTCAGTTCGAGTGGGATTCGCCCTGTAGAATGCTCGAAAAGCGTCACGTGGATTGCTCGTCTGCTTCGGACAAGCCTTCTTCCGTTTCTTCCGCCAATTCATTCAGAAACGTGTCCTGATACTCACCGTCAACGACCCGGTGCGCACGAACCTCGTAATTGAGATGCTCTTGGCCATACTCCGACCGATCCAGCGGATCGTCCATGTACCGAAAACACTCAACGAAAATCAAGCGAGGGTGCAACCGACCACGCTGATTCAACTGGACGACATCCACAGTATTCCAGACATCCCAGTCCGTTTCTTCCACAAACCGATTGATTACGTCTTCCAGATACTCCTCACTGGCTTCGTAGTTGGCTGCCCCACCAAGTTCGGCATCATACGTATCATGATGGGCTGACGGCTCAGCTAGTCGAGACGGCACCACCGGCGCGGACACACCGTGTTCATACTCACGGACATAAGTACGTAAAGACATCTGGTACGTTGATATCGTCCAGTGCACAGAGAGCAGCATCACGAAGTTCGTCAAGCGTTTCGAATAGGCGGTTGCCGAGTGATTGATCGAGTTGTCGCCAGCACTCTTCCGCGGGGTTCAGCTCTGGTGAACCCCGCGGAAGGTAACACAGTTCGATCGGAGTATCTTCAACGAACTCTTGGACTCTGTTCGCCGTGAAATACGAGGCGTTATCGAGGACAACGCAGATTTTCTCGCCGAACTCTGTCTGGAGTGCATCCAGAAGACGAATCGTCGTGTCGCTGTTGAAGTTTTCCTCGCAGGGGAGAAAGAACGTCTCATCAGTATCGCTGACTGCACCGAGAAGTTTGATGCTGTCCCACGCGCCCGTCACCGGGAGTGACGGGCGCTCACCCTGGGAAACCATGCGTGAATCAGTGTCGAGAGAACCTGTCGCGTCTGATCAATGGCTAAGATCGTGTATTCGTCGTCCAGGTTGTCGCGCTTTTTTTGAACCCGTCTTGCCATGCTTCCTGTGCTCTCTCATCGGATTTGTGAAACTCCGGCCGGGCTGTCTTCCAGGACAGCCCGGCCTCGGTCATCAATCGTCGAACGTGACGCTCACAGTACTCAACGTCGAATTCCTCGGCGAGATAGTGACGAGCTAGTGGAACAGACCACGCAGGCGCGTCAAGTCCAACTTCCTCTGGAGACTTGTGAAGCGCTTCAACGAACTGTTCATGCTCTTTGTCGGAGAGTTTTGAGGGCCTTCCTGAACGGTGTTCGTCGTAGACGACCTCCTCGAACGGCTCGTCGGCAAGCCGTTCGAGTCGATCAAGCCACCGCGAGAGCCAGCCAGCAGTGTATCCATAGCGTTCAGCGACCTCTTGTAGCGTCGCACCGTCTTCTTCAAGGTAATTGATCGCCGCCATGAGCCGTTGTGACGGCTTTTTTCCCTCGACCTCCGCCAAGACCTGGCGGAGGTCTTCGGTAGAGACGTTGTCGAGAGAGGTCATATCGGAGTAACGTACTCTTCTTTGAAGTATTTTTGGCTGACAGTATAAGGAAGTTCCAACTGAAGTAGTGAGCGAGCGGATGAATGTGACAATACCAGTTAGAGAAGCACTATGACAAGAGGAGCGAGAAAACCAAGATGGACAAACGTAGACGTTACCTCGAAGGACGTAACCACTCAAGCAAATTCTGAGACCTTGTCTCCAGTCCAATCCTCCAAATCAACAACACCTATAAGATTCGGCTAGCCGGTCCGGTGAAATTGCAAATCACTATAGTTAGCTGGACTTCGTCTGAGACCCTGTAATAACACCCAGATAGTGTTGCTATAATTGTTGACTCTTACCTATCTATAATTAAGGCGATAGTAGCGCCGAGTAGCCAAGTTACTATTAGCAAGGATGAGAGTCGGTACTTCCCAATCGAGGATTCGGAAGTCGAGTTGAGTTGGTGTGAGCCGTTCAATCTCGGAGCAGTAGCTGAGTGAATCGAAGCATCGGTCTGAATTTGAACAGAGACAGTGACAAGAACGGTTGTCAAAGCGGTTTTTGACGAGTGCTGCTGCTGACGACTCGCTGGCCCGAGGCCGCGGGCTGGCCGTCAGCCCGCGGCCGGGCCGTACGTGTCGGGAACGCCGACACCGTTCATTTCGATCTCCCACCGCCGCTCTAACTCCGCTTCCAGCTCGTGGCGAATCCAGTCACAGAACGTCTGGAACGTGAACTGCTCGGGCAGGTCGCGCCCGCCCCGCCGTGGGCGGGCGACGACCGCCCATCGCAGCACGAGCCACAGGTTCTCCAGCAGGAAGCTCACGATCACGAACGCAAACCGGACGATCGGGTCTTGTGTTGTCGTTGTTGCTCGTGCTTGGCGAAACAGCCGGTAACTCGTCTCTATTGCCGACCGTTTCCGATAGCGTCGTTCGACTTGTGTAGGCGTGCGATCTCCGAGATCGCACGCCACGTACCCACGAACGACCTCGCCATGCTTACCTCGGTCACCGTTCTGGTAGGAGACAGAGACCGCGAGCGGGAAGCGCAGTTCCCGCTCGCTTCCTTTGTACATGCGATAGGTCGTCATGTACGAGCAGTGCGTGGCGAGCTTGTCCTTCATCCGCTCACCCTTCTTTTGGACAGGGATCACCGTCGTCGCTGGTCGCGTGCGCGACGAATTACCCGTTCGTTGTAGAAGCCGCGATCAGCGAGCAAGAGATCGATTTCGAAGGGATAGGTGCCGACGCGGTCGAGGACGCGCTCGACCGCGTCGGCTTCCTTCTCGTCGCTGCGGACGTAGGTGAGTGCCAGCGTCACTGGCTTCCCGTTCGAGACGACGTACGCGGTACAGTAGCGGTGACAGGTCGTGGTTCCGTCGGTTGGTGTGGTTTTGCAGAGTTCACCACTGTCCTCGTCCGGAGAGCCGTGATAGGGGTTATCGACGAAGTCAATGGAGACGATTCTCGACCGGTCAGGGTCGAGAATCGTCAGAGCGAGATGGCGAAACAGGAGGTTAGCGGCCATTTCGAGCTGGTGACGCTGGAGCGTATGGAGCCACTCCATGACGGTATCGTCGCAGGGCGTGTCGTCCGTCTGGGACGTGACCTCCCAGACGGACGACTGGTTGACGCTGGCCATAGTGACGACAGGCCAGATATCACCGGAATCGAGGGGCGAGCCCTCGATTCCTTCCATCGGAAGCTGTCCAATCACGTCAGCCGCTACTTCTTTCACATCTGCTGCCGAAAGTACACCGTCCGGTTCGGGTAGTTCTGCACACTTCTGAACCGGACATCCTCCTCAATCAGAGCGACGCTTCAGCTCCGCTGCTCACGTCGGTTGGGAAGTACCGAGAGTGGGACTAGAAGTTCACGGCTGTTCCAAATGGGCTGTAGATAGATAGAGGCCAAAGCCCATACAGTATACATAGCCGTTCCGAGAGCTGTGTATTCAGCTAATTCAATCAGACGTTTCTCCTTCCACCATGAGAGCAATAAATTGATCTTATCTTTTATAGTAGCAAGCGAGGTGTTACTCATCCACAATAGCATCAGAATTACTTCGGTGGGAATGTCCTTCAATGCTCGGAATATAGATAGTGTCGCTACGTGAGATTTTTAACAGTCAGTAGTGTTGTTACTGATATGTCGGGGTCAACCGCACTCCCCTTAAATTTAGTATATATTATACTTCTTTTAGTTCCCGGGTTAGTTGGGCTAGATTTATATCTTATTTCGTCAAAGAAGGTTGGTGGCTTCAATCGAGTACAACTCTTAGTATACAGTATTGCTGCGAGCCTATTCTCTATTGCCGTATTGTACTTTTTGACGCCGTTTTATATGGACCATTTCATAAGTTCATATTCAGGTTACACAAGTGGTGTCTCCTTTGCTCTGTTGAATAGCTGCTGAGTCATGGTTAGAGCGGCTCACAGAGAGACTCTATGTTAGTAATGGCGAACATGAGGACGATTTCACGGAACTGTCGATACCAGTCCAGCGCTCGCACGGCATCGCCGAGCGAGCGCTTCGTCGTCGAATATGAAGTCTCAGCCATCCAGCGCTGAGAGTAGCCTTTTGACCGGATAAGCGCGTTGTTTGCGGTTGCCATCAGTGACGAACCGCGGTAGTGAACGAGATACTCAAGATCCAGCGCAGCAATCTCGTATTCGGTGTGCCAGTCCTGAAACCCGTTATCGGCGGCGACAGTATGCAGATCGTCCGCGTTCCGGCGGACGATCTGCGGACCAGTTTTCGTATCATGCCTCCATTGGGCGTGACACTGCACATCGAGAACGGCAAGTGACTCCGTATCAGTCAACGTCGTCACTTTGAGCGTTTCTACCGATCGATCAGACCGCGTACGGTAGTACGCTGAGGCGTGGCCACGGTCGAAGAACGTGCTATCGAGGGCGACGTGACCAGACTGCGGGTGTTGCTGCGCTGAAACGCGCAGCAACGCCCGCCAGACCCACATTTTGAACCGATCGAACGACTTGTTGAGTGTGGTGAAGTCAGGGATATCTCCCTCCTCCAGATCGAGTACCTCCAACAGTGCCGTCATGTACTCCAGCCGATTTTCCGTTTCACGGAAGCTATGGCCCTCTTCACGCCGGAAACAGTGAATGACTACGTGCTTCCAGCGGGCGAACCCGCCGCTGGCGGGCTCGCCCGCGTGCTTCCCCAACGCTTGTTTAGCCAGGTGCCGACACTTTTCCACGAAGTCGAGGATATCGACTTCCATAGGTCAGAATCGATTTCCTCGGCTTCATCCTTCTAAACCTGTGATATCGGCCGATAAAATCGCTATTCAACAGAGCAGTCTCCTTAGCCACTGAGAATAGCTTTCAAAAGCTGGAAGTTCGGGACTTAGTCACACTTTATGGACTACACATTATATCATGCAGCTGTCTGGGACTGGTCGCTGGGTTTGTTAACCGTGAAATTTTGAACCCTGACGAAGAACGAGATCGACGAGAACCATGGGCATATCTATTCGACGAGGAGACTCATAAGTCTGAATTAGTTGAGGTTCACCTTTCGAATGACGACCAAGAGGTCATCACTGGAAGATGGGAACGAAAAACATGGTCAGAAGATAAGAGGGAGCTGTATCTCCAAAACCCACAATACTGTCAAATTGAAGATTATCAACAGGACTTAGAAACACTAGAAGACGTCCTTGAGACAGAAGTTGGGCGTGGTATCTACCTATCACCTGACGAGATTGGTAGAGTGGTGCTATCTCTAGATGACCCCGGAACGAGGGTTAAAGGCACAGATCAAGATACCGAAATCGTTGATCAAGAGTCGGATATAGAGTCAGAGATTGAGGACATCATTAGTGACTTTGAGCAGTCTGCATTTGAAACTCCAGATCAAACAGACCTATCTGATTGGAGAGAAAGCGAAGACTCAGCGGACCAAGAACCAAATTCAGATGATGAGAATCCGAAGAACGATACCAGTTAGCGATATCTAATTCGCTATTCTTCGCGTATTCAGGGTACTTATTGTAGACATACCGAAGAACGCGTTCAATCGGCTGTTGATTGTACTTCTTCTTGACGTCCTCCGATTTGTCAAGGAGATCTTTGCCACCTCGTTTCTTCAGAAGACCTTTCCTTACCAGCTCCTGCCCATCCTCCGTTAGAGAATAAATATATTTCTCGTTCCCGCTCCTAGTCGTTTGAATGGTCTTCTTGATGTAACCACGATCCTCCAGCGTGTCGAGAACATCCATCAATTCCTTCGAATAGGGACCGTATTTGTATGGTTTAAATTCAAATCCATCATCACCAGACACGCCCTCATCCTTCTGTGCTAGAAAGACAAGCTTTTGCAACCGCGTTATCCCCTCAATCTCTCTCCCTCTGTCAACGTACAGGAGAGCGAGCGGCAAGAGTTTATTATTAACCACGGTTGATCCCCTCACAAATTATTCTCTGGTGTAAGGTAGTTCATCTCCCGTCCATAAATAATTGGCTCATCAGACAAGGCAACTATATGGTGTGTGCGCGTCAGAGAAGATCCTCTGTCCCGCTTGATTCACCGCCACCCATATCGGCACTTTCTGACTTAGTCGGAGTTTGACTTCGCTTCTCGTGTGCTTTCCGCCATTGAGACGTGGCCGGAATACTGTCTGCTCCGTGCTCTGTATGCCGCTCTCGGACCTGAATCAGTACTGGAGTATTCATTGCGTCGCCCGAAACGACGGCCTGTCCCGGAGTTAAGCCCGGAAGCTCTCGAAGAACCTCCTCGCCGGCGGCTTCAACACTCGTCCTGATTGCCTTTTGATCCTCCGGGTTCTTGATCTGCATCGTTACCTGTGTCCCGCACTGTGAGAGGACGTCTGGATCGATTTTCGACGGCCGCTGGCTGATGATTCCGATTCCGAACCCGAATTTCCGACCTTCAGACGTAATCGTCCGCATAATCCCGAGCGACGGCGCGTCGCCGGCCGCCGGCGCGAACCGATGGCCCTCCTCGAAGAGAGAGAAGAGCGGATGCTCGATAACCTCGCCGTCGTAATTCGGGTCGTCTCCACGGTTTCGAACTGCAGCGAGACAAGCCTGATAGAGGCGTCGCAGGAGAACGGTCGCAATCATCTGCTGGTCGCGACTATCGAGTGTATCCATCTGCAGAACCGTACAGCGACCGGGGGAGACGAGGTCATCTAATGGAACGTTCGCGTCCGTGGTGAACAAGTCGTTCCGTTGGATCGATCGACGAAGTCGCCACTCAAGGGCACCAACACTCGAGTCATCTTCTCCATACTGGTTCCGCATCTCTCGCAGAAGCTCGTCGATACCCCACGTCCGAGATTCTCGACGCTGCATCGCACGCCACCCGCCGTCGAGTCGTTCCTGCATCCGGTCACTGGGGTTGTCGAGAATAGACATTACGTCGCCGACGCTGAGTTCCGAGATACGGATGCGGAGATTCTCCGGGCTGAAGTACTCAATTTCTGGTTGGTACCCGTCCCCGCTGAACGTCTCACTGCCACGCATCTCGCCAAGAGAATCGTACTCACCGTGTGGGTCGAAGACGAGGAGCGATGCCCGAGAGTCAGGCATCATCATCTCCTCCATCAGGACACCTGCTGTGTACGACTTCCCCGAACCCGTCGACGCGAGAATCGCGAGGTGGGTCGCGGCAAACTCGTTGATAGGAAGATGGATGTCGACAGCGTTCGTGTCTCGGTTGAGGAGCCAACCCATGTGGGCGAGGCCGTCCTTACTCTCGACGTCGACTTGACTCAGGGCGAGATTTCCTGCCGTGTCGGTGGCCTCGTCCTCGTCGACGCCAATATTCGGCAGGATGGCTTCGAGCATCCCGTCAGGCGCGGTGTGAAGTCGGGTTCCCGGCCGAGGAGCTGACGTGGATTGGAGAATGTCTGCATGCGGGTGTCGTAGAACCCGATGACGGTCGCCTCCAGTCGATAAAGGTCGATGTCGTCGGTAGGAACGCCGAGTGTCGCTGCAACCGTCTCCGGCGCGACGTTCGGGTCAGCCATGAACGTGTCCGGGAGTCCGCGCTCCTGTTCACGGTTTGTGACTCGCGCGATGACGTCCCGGTCTGTCCCTTCGACAGAGACAGTGTATGTGATGAACTCGCCGGTCTTCACTGCCTGTTCGTCCGGTGTAACAATCAGGAACTCGTTCGGTCCTTCACCGGGACCGGCGACTGTCCCGATAAGGTCGCCTTCGTGTTGAGTCGGAACCGAGTCGAACGAGCTCATCGCATCACCCCACGGTCAACCGACGACTGCCACCGCACGTCTCTCTCCAGAACACTCAGGACTCGCTGATGCTCCTCGCTCGAGAACAGGTCCTGAAGGCGCTCGATGAGTGCGAGTGTCACCTCGGCGCCGAGTGAGCCAGCGATGTCGAGGAGCCGCTCCATATACGCGAGTTGTAGACTGCCTTGCTCACCTGTGTGGAACGTGCGGGTCACCCCATCAGGGCAGTTCAGGACGATATCGTCAACGGAGAGGGTCCAGCGTGGTATCTTGTGATTGGGTGACTCGATAGACCCGTCCTCAGTAATCCGGGCAGTGCCGAGCAGTGCGACACCCGCGAGAGTCGTTCGTTCCTCGACGTATCCGGGAGTGAACTGCTTCTGGTCGCTCTGTGCAAGTCGAGGCCCTGAACGCCCTTGGTCCGGATCGACGAGTTGGGTGTTATAGATGACCCCCATAACTGCGTACTCGTCGCCGTCGACGGTTTTCCGGACGAACACAGGCTGTCCGAATCCGCATTCGTCTGGTTCCGGTGGACGCTCACGGTCGGTTTCGTTGAAAATCTCGACCGTGTAGTCCATGTGGTCGTTCGAGTTAACGATACTCCCGATGGCGAGGCAGTCGTCCACGCTCTCGCCAGTACTGGGTGTGCTCATGTGCTCTTGTAGCTAACTGTGGGCATAACGGCTCCACAACCGTAATTGCAGAAACTATTCTCAGGAAGGCCAAGTCGCTCGCTCGACCGCATAGCGACCCCCGAAGGGGCGGCGACTCTCGCTGCTCGCGGTCCGGCTGCCGGACGTTCATCGTCTCCGGAGTTCTTTGCTGCGAGCCTTCGAGTCCCACTCGATGGGGACATCATTCTCTTCGCCCCATTGTTGGAGAAGACGGAGGAACTGCTGGCGATCTTGGTGGTCGAGGACGGCGTCAGTATCTGCCTGCTGGAGGACCTCCGGATATCCACGGCCAATTCCCGCCTCGGCTCGTACCATATCGAGTGTGTACTCGTAGAGATTCTCGTAATCACCGGGACCATCAGCATGCAGTAGCCAGCCGGGGAACTCCAACCGATCTAAGCCTGAACCGGGAGGGACCTTGAGATAGCTAAAGTGAATCTCGTTCCCGAACTCGTACGTTTTCCCGTTGTAGGTCGTCTGGGCCATCGACGCTACCGTCGCGCCGACATAGGAAAGGAATCGTCGAGTCGCCCCACGGACTCATCATTCCCGTAAGAATGCGTCCGTCAGGGATGGTGCGTTCACCTCCGAGATCATCTCGGAGCAGCAATCGCGTCATTTTGACGAGTTCGACAGCGTTTGTCCCCGCAACGTATCCGATGACGGGAATCTCGTGATAGGCACTCGCAGCGAGGATTCGGCTCACTGCCTCAAGATAGCGATTACGGATAGCCGGTCGACGTGGGTTCGCGAACGAAATGACGAACGGGCCATCGTAGAGCACGATAGGCGGGTTCTCCAACTCGCCAGCCTCGTAAGCCTCCGCGAGTGTCTCGATGCGGTCGACGACGACTGCCGCTTCGTGCTCGTACCGATTGAGGCCGACGAGCGAACTATCGACGAATCGGTACTCATCACTGCCTTCTTCGCCACCGGTACGAGTGATTTCGTCCGGGCTAAGGAGTTTCCCGTTCTGTCCTCGCTTGAGTGCGCCAGTGGGACGGTGGTGATTCAGACACCATGCAGCCTGCACGTACGCAAGTGGAACATTGAACTGGGTCGTAGGCGGGATTTCGGAACCGTCCGTGGCGACCATCGGGACATCCAGCAGGAGATCGCGTGCCCAGTCGTTGACTGCCTCGTGGCTCTCCCATTCGTCCGACGGCGCGTGGTGCCGGATTATCGAGTCCGCATCATCGAACGAGCTGATCGGGACTGCTCCCGGGTATGACGATGTGGAAAGTTCATCGCGAACCTCTGCTGTGGTCCAGTCCCGAGGAAGAGAGCGGAACGCTTCCTGATACTTCTCGACGAGACCATCATCGTCCTCGAGATACGTCTGGATGTCCTCTCGGCTTTGATCGAGATCACTGACAACACTCGCCTTGTCGAGCGGCATTAGTCACTCACCACCTCGGAAGTCTGCTCGGGCTTCTCGATTTTGACGCTGTAATCGGTCATCGACTCGAACGTCGAGTCATGACTGATGACGGCAAGCTGATCGAACGCATCAAGGGACTCTGTTGGCCGACTAGATTCGTCTTCTTCTGTTCGTCGAGATTCGCCGTCGGCTCGTCGAGGAACGCGACGCCGAGACTGGATAGCTGTTCGAGAATCGCGAGTCTGACCGCGAGTGCGGCAGCCATTTTCTCGCCACCCGAGAGCGTTGAGAAGGACTTGCGGACGTCCGCGTCGTGCACGATGATGTCGTAGTCCGCCGTCCATTCGAGTTGCTCAGCATCTCGTCCACGAATCGACCGGAAGACCGCGTTCGCTCGCGTCCCGATCCGGTCGGTGATGACCTCCCGCATCTTCGGGCCAGCGTTCCGGACATTCTCTCGGACCCATTTCGCGAATTCGAGGTCGGCTTCGAGTTCCTGGAGTTCATCGACTTTCTCGCTCCGTTCGTCCAGCTTCTCCTCCAGCCGCTCAACCTCGGCCGCGACGTCTTCGAGTTGGTCCTTCCGTTCGTCTCGCTTCGTCGTGAGTTGCGTAATCTTCTGGTCCAGTTCGTCGAGTCGGTTGTCGAACTGCTCGTATTCCTCGGGATCGAACTTCGACTCAACGGTTTCACGCTCTTCAACCAGCGTCTCTTTCTTCTCCTGAAGACTCTCTAGCTCGTTCTCATGCTCTCCGACAGCCTGCTTTCTATCGTCGAGTTCAGCGGCTTGCTGTTTGTTCTGCTCGTACTGCTTGTAGTCCGGTTCGTGTTCGTCGAGCGTTTCCTCAACCACATCCAGTTCAGCTTCGACATCGTCGAACTCCTCAATCTGCTCTTCCAGCTTTTCAACTTCTTCCCTCGCGGTTTCAAGCTGGCTCTCGACCCGCTCCAGTTCCTCTGGGGCGTTCTCGTTGTCCTCAATTCGCGTTTCTGCTCTATGGAACGCTTTCTCGGCGTCTTCGAGTGACTCACGCTCCTCTCGGAGCGAGGGGAGTTCATCGACTTCCTCTTCGAGGGACTCAATCTTCTCTCGCTTCTTGACCTTCTCAGTACTGAGGTTCGCAGTGTTTCTTCAAGGTCCGCGACCGCTTCCCGGTGAACACCGAGCTGAGCGACACGATCCTGTACAGCCTTCGCCTCTTCGAGTCGCTCCTCAAGTTCCTCAATCTCTTCTGCGAGCCGCTTACGCTCCTGCTCAATCTCTTCGAGACGTGCTTCTTGTTCCGCAATGCGTTCCTCTCGATCATCTGGGTCAAGAGGCTCCCCACAGGTCGGACAGACCGCATCCTCGTCTGCATCGGTGTCACGGAGCAGGCCAAGATGTTCCTCGATATCTTCCTTCTCAGCGGCTAGCGACTGTCGCTTCACCTCTCGTTCGTTGACCTTGTCGGTGAGGTCGTCAATGTCCTCCGTGGCAGCTGCCTCAGCCTCAATCTCGGCAATCAGTTGCTTCCGGTCACGAAGGTCGTGCAGTACCCCGTGCGCTTCCTCCTCTAAGTCACCAATCTCGTTCTGGAGCCGATCGACTTTCTGCTTCTTCTGCTCCAGTTCATTGATTCGTTCACCAAGTACCTCGTATCGTTCCTTGTCTTCCCGGTACTGTTCGAGGTTCTCGCGTGCTTGTTGGAGCGTCTCGACGTCTTCTTTCAGGGACTCAATCTCGTTCTCGAGCTGCTGAACCGTGGCTTGCTTCTCTTGCTTCTCCTGTCGAAGTTCGTTCAGCCGCTCCTTACGCTCCGTGAGTTGCTCACGGCGTTCCCGCGCGGCTTCATACGCTTCGTGACCCTCCGCTGCTTCTTCGCACTTCTCGGCGGCGGCCTGTGCCCGAGCTAGTTCTTCCTGCGCTGTTTCTAGTGCCGATTCCTGCGACTCAATCTCTTGCTCAACGGATGCAACCTCGTCATCGAGTTCGTCTAATTGGTCTTTTAATGCGTCCAGCTCGTCAAACGTTGATTCGACCTCGTCTTTCTCCTCCTGCTTCTTCTGAATACGGGCGTTGAGTTCCTCGATGCCGCTTTCCAAGTTGGTCTGCTTCGTACGCTGTTCTGGAAGGCTTTGTACCTCGCCGGTTAGCTGTTGTATCTCTTCACGGAGATCATCCTGTTCGTCCGCAATCTCCTCGGGGACTTGCTTGAGTGCCCCATTGAAGCTCTCTTCATAGTCGTCGACGCCGAGTAACTCGTCGAAAGTATTCTTCCGATTCCTTGGCGTCTGGGCGAAATCGGAGAGGAAGCGCGTCTGAGGCACGCCGATACAGGACTCCCAGATTTTCGTGAGTTCATCCTTGTCCTCAAGGTCGAACCGAGCACAGAGCCAGTTAACGAGTTGATCCTTCTTGTCGATGTCTTGGTCGATCCACTCGTCTTCAATTGGGTCGTACCGGGCGACGCCGTAGTTCGAGCGGCCGGCTGACCGCGTGATTCGATACTTCTGGACACCATCGTCCTCTCGAAGCTCTATAACGACCTCGACCGTCCCCGACGATTCGCCCTCGCGGACGAACTCGTTGTTGTTGAACGGTAGGGAGTCGAAAAGAGCGAACCCGATTGCCTCCTGAATCGTCGACTTCCCGGAACCGTTCTCACCGAGGATGGCGTTCACACCACCTCGGAGGTCGATTGTCGTGCGTTCCTCGTAGGACTTGACGTTCTCCAGTGTGACTGAGTCAATCTTCATTCGTCCTCACCTCCCCCTGTACCTGCACCGTCGCCGATTGGTTCACTTGCCTCGGTCCCAGCGTCGTCTGTCGCTTCTACTGCCTCGTCGTCGAAGGGATCGTCGTCGATATCGATCATCACGTTCTCGGCTTCATCCGCAAAGAGTTCGCGGCGGCGCTGCGTGACGAGCTCGGTGATGTCCTTAGGGTCTTCGTTGGTCTTCGCCATTCGGTGGGCGTCACTAAGGATAGTTGCGACGTCTTCAGCCCTCTCGCTGAATCGAGATTCATTCGCAATAGTCTCGAAGACGCGCTGTTCTAGCGCCTCCGTCTGGAGGCGGCCGTCGATGAAGACCTCGTCATCATCGAGACCCTTCAGAAGTTCCTCAATCTCGGCCGACGTAACTCGGCTCGTGTTCGTCTGAACATACAGCGCGTCATAGGCATCTTCGACAAGATCCGCGAGTTCGTCGGTGGAGAATTCACTTCGATCAAACTGAAGCGTCCCTTCGAACCGAAGATCGACGAGCGGCCGTCGCTGGTCACCACCTTTCAGGAACTCTTCCTGCTGCAGGACGCTGTCGAGATTGCTCTCGTGGTTCGTGACGTGGTCACGGAAGGCTTCGAAGAGTTCTCCGTGCGTGTCGTAGGGTGTGACATCGAACGCGGGTGGGCGGAAGTACGGACGTCGGCGGGAATGGTGGTGGTTGACGCTGTGTGCTAGTCGACCGGGGCCATCATAACCCTCGCTCGCAGGGCTGAGCGTCACTTCGTAGTACCCGTGGTTCCAGTCTTCATGGGCTTCCTGTGTATTGTGGGCTTCCGGTGACCCGGGGTTGAATATCCAGTCGGAGGACGAGTACTGCTTGTGGATGTGCCCGAGCGCAAGATAATCAACGACGTCGCGTACTTCACGGAGCTCGGCGTGAGTTACGTTCCCGCCGAGGGAGGGCACTTCATCCTCAATACCGAAGTGACCGAGAAGGACTGTGTAGTCCGGGTCGCCGTTATCAGCGTTCGTCTTCTTGATACCGCGTGCGACTTGGGTGAGTGCGGTGTCCGTGCGGGCGCCGCGCCACTGGAGTCCGTAGACGCGAACTGTTCCGGCGTCAGTTTCGACGTCGTAGAACCCTGCGTGACCAGTATCCTTGTCTGGGTCATACGGGCGGAAGGTTGCGGCCTCACCTTCACCCCGGAGGGCTGTTTCAAGGAGAACGATTTGGTCACGCCTGTGGAGGAAGTTCAACCACGTGACGTCACGGGGCGTGAGGTTCTCGTCGTGGTTTCCGCGTGAGACGAGGACAGGGACGTCATCGGGAACAAGCTCAAGCGCGTTTTCGGCTTCTTCGAGAACTTTCGGTCGCAGATCGCGGGAGTCGAAGAGATCGCCCGGCAGAAGAATGGCGTCTGGGTCGCTCTGCAGAGCGAGTTTGAGTGTCGCTCGGAACGAGCTGGCCATATCGTCCTCTCGTTGCTTGAGGCCGTACTGACGGTGGCCGAGATGGATGTCGGCCATGTGTGCGAATTTCATCGACCGAGCACCCTCATCCCAGTCGCCAGTGTGTTGCTCACTGGCTCTCCCTCCCTCGGATTCTGCAGTGTCATAGTCCACTTCCCAGACAATAGCATCGTGATATCTCGCTATACTAATTGAGCCTACTTAATAGTATGTTGACTATAGTGAAAGTAGACTAGCATAGGAGACTCCGATTGTTAGTAACTCAATTCCGATAACAGAGACAGGAAAACAGATGTCTATTCCACCACCCGGCTAGCCAAGACGCAAATAAACTGTGAATACGCACTGTCATCCCAGTAATGTCGGTATATGCCTCTCAAGACTCCCGATTCGACTTCATCTTCCCGCAACAGTTATGTTGATTGGTACCTAACACCGGTGTGTTCCCCATCCCGAAAAACCAACCGGGAACAGTGACCAGCACAAATGAGTTCACCCGCCCACTCCACAGGGTCGGATAGAGTTCAACGAACACTGTATGATGTCACAGCACGTCAACGAATACACTCATTTCCGAGAGGCATCATCCTCCGGTACGAACCCACTGAAGCTCTCAACTCGTTTCTTGCCGGGAACTATCACGTCCGTTGGGTAGTTATCAACTTCACTGACGCCGCGAAAATCATTCGTGACCACGGATCGGTTCACGCAGTTCTGGAAGATTGGCAGATACCTATCGTAACTGCGACCGACCCAGATATCGACGTATACGCTCGGCAGCGAGACGATATTCGAGACTTACTTGAAGACATACAACCCGCGATCTACATCCCGGATGCTGGCGAGGTCTACTGGAAGGAATCCAACCAATCCGAGGAGGAAGCTAAACGTGCCCAACGGCATGGAATCGACTTCTTCATTGAGCGACTCAACTTCGTGATGAGCTACGTTGAGGAGGAGTCTCTGGATATCGGAGTCTTGCCGCTCGCCAAGGGGATGTACCGATGGCATTACCAGCGGCTCAAAGACTGCTATGAGAGGTATGACTTCTCAAACTACGCCTTCTACACAAAGCAGTACACGAACGGCGGAAACTACATTCGAAGACTCGAGAACCACATCCAAAACCTCATTGACGTCATGGACGCTGAGAACATCTTCATCATTGCACGACACGGAGAAACGCACCTGAGTCGACTTCCTCCCCAAGTCACGGGTGCAAGTGGAATCGTTCAATTTGCCAAAAACTGCAAGGTCAACGGTAGCTTCCACGAAGACCTCTTCACGGACTGGCGAGAGAGGTTGGAAAGCGTCCTTCTCGACAAAGTCACGGTGGTGCAACAATGATGGGTCTCGGCGGCGGAGGTGGCAGTAACGACGACGAAGAAGAGGAAAGCGTTGGTGTCCCTCCCGGCGCACCAACACTCGGTGACTTCGGTGGAGGTTCTACCGAAGAGTCAGCGACGAAGTCCCTCAGAAGATACTACAGCGAGCGGTGGAGGCGGGGAAGGTAGCGTTAGTACGACTGGAAGTGGTGGTGGAGGTGGCGGTATCGGAGTCGTTAGTACAGGCGGTGGTAGCGGTGGAGATGGTTCGGGGACCGAGGATGACTCAGATGACGATGAAGGAGCGAGTGACGACGATGATCCAGTGGACAATACGGATGATGGAGAGGAGTCTGGCGCCACTACAGAAGAGAAAGAACCACCCACAATCGTCGAAGAGCCTAGTAACGATAGTGTTGGAAAACAGGAGTCACAGACAGGATCCGAAAGCGAGGAAACTGAAAATGATGACAGGGACGAGGAGCCACAGATTGGAGAAATAACGGTCATAACGGACGCGTGGGATTCAGTTGGCTGGGGTATTGAACCAGTTCTAAAGAAGTTAGAAGTGGAGTTTGGTGTCAGCCTCGATATCTCGTATGAGTTACTACCTCCGCGTGACCTCGACATCGTTGATTACGAGGTAGCTGCTGAACGCTACGAGATGCCCTACGCACAACTGGAAGGCCTTCCCGAGACCTCAAGGTTGTCAACAGAAGCACTTGGTGTCGCCCAAGAACAAGGCCAAGAACTATTCCGAGAATATCTCCGCCGGCTTCGAATCGCAGCACTCGTGGAAGGGAGAGATATTGAAGATAAGGACCTTCTGCTGAACCTTGCAGGAGAGATTGGGTTGGACGTCGACCAACTTCGAAAACACTGGGCTGAGGTTGACACCGAACAACTCACCGAGGTTGATACAACACCACAGATGTGGGTTAGTGCGGGCGACCTTGAAATCCCCAAGAGTGGTCATATCGAGTTCGAGCCTACATACTTCGCTTTCGTCGGGAATAACGTCATGCCGGCTGGAGTCCCACAACCATTGACCGATTTCATTACCGAATATGATCTCGCCACTACTGTTGAAGTGATGAAGGCACTGGATACAGAACGGGCTCAACTAAAGAACTCAGAGAAAGTCCAGCAAGTCTGTCTTGGTGTGGGGGAATTTTGGGAAGTAATATAGTCCCAACTTGGAATCAAAGTACGTGTTTACCCCGAGGTCTCAACAACCGGCACAGTCTGCTCTCGTGAGATCATTTCGTTGTCGTGGACAACCCGCGTAAGTTCCTCGTATGGGTTGCGTCCCTGCTGGCGCCACGTCGCCAGCAGGGACAAGATCGTCTCGTGAACGAACATGCCACGGTCGTTCCGGAGTGTTCCGATGATTTTCCGGAGAACAACAGGTTCACGAAGGGCGTTTTCTGCGGCATTGTTCGTCGGGGAGACCGCTGGCTCACCGACGAAGGTGAGCCAGTGGTCGAGTCCACCTTCGATCTTCCCGAGGAGTGTTGCCACTGGTTCGTCGGTCACTGACCGCTCAACGAGCGATCTGAGGCCGTCCTGACACGCTCGATGCATCTGTGCTCTCGCACGAGGATCTGGGTCGGTCTCCAGCCACGACTGGAGACCGACGAACATCTGCTTGAGATACCGGTACACCGGTTCTGCCTCCTCGTGGTCACTGCAACGTCTTCAGCCTCCCGGAGAAGATGTGCCCAGCACCGCTGAAGCGTACTGCTGAACGCTGGATACGCCGTCCACCCATCACAGATGACCGTTCCCGCGAAGTCCTCGCCAAGGACTTCCGCGGGAACATCACTCCCACGACTCTCTCTGACCGCGTACAGCGTATGCTCGTCCGTCCGAAACGTCCAGATCCACGCTTGGTCACCGTCACGCTTGATGCCGGTTTCGTCAACGTGGACGATTTCAGCCTCCTGAATCTCTCGACGGATCTGCTCGTACTCACAGCGACCGGCGCGCGCAGCGCGCTCGGTCGCGTGCCACGCGGATGCACCTGAGAGTTCGAGTCCGTGAAGTTGCTCGAAGCGGTCCGTGATTTTCCGGTAGGGAAGGCGGTGATCGTACCGTGACAGGGCAGATTGCGCGATGACGTTCACCCCGAACTGCCCCTCATCGGGGCAGTCGGGGTGAGTCGCAACCGTCTCAGTTCCACAGGAGTCGCATTGGTAGCGGTGTCGGTTGTACTGGGTGACTTCTGGTGGCTGTGGATCCGGGACTTCCTCGACGAGTCGGGGGCTGACGCCCACCGACTCGTCGAAGTGGTCGCCACACTCGGGACAACAGTCAGAGGTGACCTCGATTTCTTCATCAGGATCGGGCGGAGAGCGCCACTCCGGGTTGTGACCGTCCTTTCGACCGGGAGTACCACCATCAGTTCGGACATCGTCGTCTTCGTCGTCCTGCGAGGTCGGGGACTCGTCGGTCCCCGACCGTCGCTTACTGGGTGGAGTGTGTGGATTCTCGTACTTCCGGAGACGTGTTTCGAGTTCTTCGATCCGCTCTTGCTGCTCTTCGATCCGCTCTTGCTGCTCTTCGATCCGTTCGTTCTGTTCCTCGATCCGCTTGTCCTTCTGGGCAATCTTCTCTTCCAGCTCGTCGATTCGCTCCTCCATCTGGAGAAACCGCGAGAGGAGTTCGTCCTTGGAGAGATCGTCCCAGCTCATCGATTCCACCTCGAAACGACGACAGCAGGGCCGACGGGATGGTCTCCGGGCAGCGGAGACCATCCCTGAGAATGTAGACTGACTCCCTGCTGACAGACCATGTATCTGTCACAGGCCACCACCTACGAGACAGTGACGAAATCAGACGGGGCTAAACACGTACGATATTTCCATTGAGCGGGAAGTGAGCTTCGACTGCCAGTACTGGATCTATGCGGACTGTACTCCAGCACCAGCATATTGTTCTCAATCAGTTGCTTACGCATATCTTCGAATTGGTCAATCATCAGATCGTAGTCGCTAAGGAACTCTTGGATTTCCTCCGTTTCGCCGTGTTTGGGGATACGCTTGGTCATCCCGTCCATCCAACTGAGGAATACATCGAAAGCCTCAGATTGTTTGAGTTTCGCTACGGTTTCGGTGTCAGGGTGTGAAACCGGGACCTTGAATTGCGTCGGATGTCGTTCAAGTTCGTCAAGGATATCGAGTGCATACCCCGGGATGCGGTAGGTGCTATAGCTGTAGGCGTTCGACCTGTAATAGTCTGCAAACGCAAGCCCGGTACCGAGAAGCCGGTCAGTATTCACATCGGAATTAGAGCGAATGGACCAAGTACGAGTTAACCCCCGTTGTTTGAGGGACGTGCCGTCATCGTTCCTCCGATTGCGTACGAAGTGGGGCAAAAGACTCACTCCCTCTTTGGTTACCTCGGGGGCCTCCGCGATTCTGTCGCGGACATAGGTACGGATGGCATCACCGGCGAGTGTTTCCACCTCCTCAATGATGAGGTCGCTGTACCGCTCGCCGTCCGGAGTTTTCTTATACATCTTAGGGAGATGGAGTTCGTCGATATCATTCTCTACATCATCGACCAACTTGTCGTGGTCCTCATCGAACAGTCGTTCCATCGTCTCATAGATGTGGTTCTTGCTGATTCGTTCGGCAAACATGTAGAGCGTGAAAAGCCGGGGGAGGTCTCCGTCGTATTCCCGGACTAGTTTTTGAATCTGCCGTCGGTCCGACTCGGATACCCGTTCCCTGATTGATTGCCTGATGAACTCTGACCAGTTGACTTGCTCTTGTTCATCCATTTTCTCTTTCAGTTCGTCCTCAACGCGGACAGTTACTCGAGGCATGTGTTAACTACACACTGATGTCATATTTGTGTGAACAAAAATCTAGGGGTGGAGTCTAGATCGCGCGTTTAGACACACACAGGTGTAGTTACCAGCCACTTCAGGCCGAATACCTCTGCAAGACACGCACGCTGTATTCAGCACGTCACTCTTGGCAAGTGCTGAGCTTTCAGTAGAGCCGCTAATCTTGATTAGCTATAGAACTTCCCGGCACATGTACATATAGCTATTAGCTATAGGGATATCCAATACCCATCCCATATCGGATATCCATAAACCAGTCCACTCACTTGCGCGCGGTCTGGCGTTCCCTTGGCTAGCCGACGCGCTCTCCTTCAAATTTACCAGCTATCATAGCCCCAGATGTAGCTGACATTTATATAGTCAGAACCGTTCCTTCACGATAACCCCGTGATGGCGCGTACCCGCATCAGCTCCCCTAATGACTTCAGAGATGCAGGATGCGGGTTCCTTTTTAAGGAACCCGCCGCCTGCTGCGACTTCAGTCGCAGCAGGTCAGAAAGTGGGCCGGGGCGGATTCGAACCGCCGACCTGCTCCGTGTGAAGGAGCCGTCATAACCGGACTAGACCACCGGCCCGAGGCTACACTCACGTAGTCGAAGGGAGAACTTAAGGCTGTCTTATTGCCCTTCTTCCTTCGCGCGATAGTCGCCGAGCCGCTCGCGTGCCTTCTGTAGCGCCTCCTTCGTCTCGCCCTCGACTTTCTCTTCGAGTTCCTCGATCTCCTCCTGGAGTTTCTCGAGTCGGCTCGGCTCCGGTTCTTCCTCCTTGCCGGTCACCTCACGAACGCGCTCTTCGAGCTTCTCTGCTTCCTTCTCGGCACCCTTCCGGACGGACTCGACGGCGCGCTTCAGGTGGTGACGGGCGTCTTCGAAGTGCGGATCCATACGTCGAAGTAGGCTGGCAGTAGCGAAAACCCTTGTGGGGCGACCAGTGTTTAGGTTAGCCTAAACCGGAAGGCTTTTGGAGTTGTTAGGCACACCTAAAACCACGCCGACGTTGGCATCAGTCGGCGCCCGAGCGGCCGGCTGTCGTCCCACCACTGCTCCGCCGCT
Organism: Halospeciosus flavus; assembly: GCF_029814175.1. Classification (GTDB taxonomy): domain Archaea; phylum Halobacteriota; class Halobacteria; order Halobacteriales; family Halobacteriaceae; genus Halospeciosus; species Halospeciosus flavus. The sequence goes on from NZ_CP122314.1 coordinate 55,880, forward strand.
CCACTCGGACGGGTCTCGTGCCCGTCACCGTCTGTCCCACCTGGCGTCCACCCGGACGCTCCGACGGTTGGCCACCGACGGCCCACAAACTGTTTTGACCTGCCGCTTCACTCCCCACCCATGAGTACGCCCTCTCGCTGGCGGGTGGTTCCGTGACCGACCGCCGAGCCGTCGCGCTCGGGAAAGAGCCGGCCGACCTCGTCGTCCGCGGCGGGCGGGTCTTCCGCCCGGAGACGATGGCGTTCGACGACGTCGCCGTCGCCGTGGTCGACGACCGCGTCGCCGCGCTCCCCGAGGACCCCGACCCGATGATTGGCCCCGAGACCGACGTCGTCGAGGCGACCGGTCGCGCCGTCGTCCCCGGTTTTATCGACGCGCACACCCACCTCGACCTCCACCAGACCTTCGAGTCGGCCTACCACTACGCCATCCGCGGCGGGACCACCACCGTCGTCACGGAGGCGGCGAGTTTCGGTTCGGCGTTCGGCGCCGACGGCGTCCGCCACCTCCTCGACGCCACCGACGACCTCCCCGTAACCGTCCGCGCGACGGTCCCGCCCGGTCCGCTCGTCGACACCTTCACCGACGCCACCGCCTCGGTCGACGACCTCGCAGCGCTCCTCGACGACGACCGCGTCGTCGGCGTCGGCGAGATCGGGTGGATCCACGCCGTCGGCGAAGGAGGGGACACGATAGCCGACGTCGAAGAGTTACACGCGCGCGCTCGCGAGCGAGACCTCCCCATCGCGGGCCACGGCGCTGGCTGTCGCGAGGCCTCCTCCAGGCGTTCGCCTCGGTCGTCGACAACGACCACGAGGCTATCTCCGCCGAGGGGATCCGCGAACGCGTCGAGAACGGTGTCCACGCCATCGGCCGCTACGGCTCCGTCCGCGACGACGTCGAGGCCCTCGCCGAGGCGGCCACGGACGGACTCTCTCCCGCGGAACTCTCGCTGTCGACCGACGGGATGTGGCCCCGAAAACTCGTCGACGAAGGGCACGTGGACGTCGTCGTCGAACGCGTGGTCGAGGAAGGGGTCTCGCTCCCCGAGGCGCTCCGGATGGCGACGCTCACACCCGCACGCCACTACGGCCTCGACGACCGCGGGTCGCTCGCGCCGGGCAACGTCGCCGACATCGTCGTCCTCGAAGACCTCCGGACCGACGACGGCGACTTCGAGACGGTCGACGTCTCGACGGTCGTCACCGACGGCGAAGTCGTCCTCGACACCCACGACCTCACGGTGAGTCCGCGCGTCCACGAGTACCCGGACGAGGTCTACGGGACCGTCAGCCCTCTCGCGGCGGGCACGCTCTCCGTCCCCGCCGACGCCGCCGACGAGGATGGGTCGGTCCGCGCACTCGACCACCAGCAGGGACTCATCACGACCGAGACGCGCGTCGCGCCCCCGGCCGAGGACGGCGAACTCCACGCCGACCCCGACGCCGACCTCGCGAAGGTCGCGCTCGTCGACCGCCACCCGGACGCCGACCGTGGCTCGTTCGTCGGCTTCCTCACCGGTCTCGGACTCGACGAGGGCGCCGTCGCCACCACGACGACGTGGGAGGCCGCCGGAACGCTCGTCGCGGGGACGAACGACGCCGACATGCAGACGGCCGTCGCACACCTCGCGGAACTCGGCGGTGGGTGGGCGGTCGTCGCGGACGGCGACGTCGTCGCTGACGCACCCGCCCCCGTCGGTGGCTTCTGCTCGGCGCTCGACGTCCAGGACACCGCGAAGGCCATGGACGCCGTCGACGAGGCACTCTCGCGACTCGGGGCGGACCCCGAGCGACCGATGCTCGCGCTCCAGACCCTCACGTTCACGGGTGTCCCCGGTCTCAAACTCACGTTCGGCGGCTACGCCGACGTGACGGAGCGAGCGGTCGTCGGACTCGCGTCTCAGTAGGTCGGGTTCTCCTCGGGGACGCCCTCGCGCTCGTTGACGAGACGGGCGAGTTGGAACAGCGCGTCGGAGAGTCGGTTGAGATAGGTGACTGCCGTGTCGTTGATGTCTTCCTCGCCCTGGAGGGCGACCGCCCGACGCTCGGCGCGTCGACACACCGCGCGGGCGTGGTGGAGTTTCGCACCGGGTTCGCTCCCCCCGGGGAGGACGAACGACTGGAGCGGTTCGAGTTCCTCGGCGACGGTGTCGATGATCCCCTCGATCTCGTCGACGTGGGCCTCGCGAATCACGGGGTCGTCCTCGTCGGGGTCGGGGTTGGCGAAGTCCGCCTGGACGATGTGGAGGTGGTTCTGGACGCGTTCGAGGTAGTCGTCCAGGTCGTCGTACCCAGTGGGTCGGACGACGCCGACGAGTGTGTTAACCTCGTCGACGGTGCCGTAGGCCTCGATGCGCGGATTCGCCTTCGAGACGCGAGACATGTCCCGGAGGTCGGTCTCGCCCGTGTCGCCGCGGCCGGTGTATATCTTCATCGCTCGACCCTCACGCCAGCGTCTTCTCGACGTACTCCAGGATGTTGTCGCTCTCGGGCATGACGACGCCGCGTTCCTCGTCGACGATGACGGGGACGCCGCGCTGTCCGCTGACACGTTTCACCTCGTCGCGCTTCGAGTGGAGTCCCTCGGTCCAGCGCGTGTCGTAGTCGATTCCCTCCGCTTCGAGGGCGTCGTGGACTTTCTCACAGTACGGACAGCCGTCGAGTGCGTAGAGAACGATGTCGTCTGCCATACGTGTGGCTTGGGCGGAGACCCACTAAGTCGTTTGCCTGGCGAACGGCCCACACATTCACGTCGTGCGCCCGTCCCACGTGCACGTATGGAGACACGCACACTCGGCCAGACCGGCCACGAGAGTAGCATCCTCACGTTCGGCGCCTACCTCCTCGACTACCTCGAACAGTCGGACGCGAACCAGACCGTCGAACTCGCCCTCGACCACGGCGTCAACCACTTCGACGTCGCGCCGGACTACGGCGACGCCGAACTCAAACTCGGCCCGAAACTCCGCGAACACCGCGAGGAGATATTTCTCGGCTGTAAGACCGTCGAGCGCACCTACGAGGGCGCCAAACACAAACTCGAACGTTCGTTGGACCGCCTCGGCGTCGACACCATCGACCTCTACCAGTTCCACGGCCTGGAGAGCGAGGCCGAACTCGACACCATCACCGGCGAGACCGACGACCCCGGCGCGCTGAAGGCCTTCCGCGAGGCCCAAGAGGAGGGGAAGATCGACCACATCGGCCTCACCTGCCACGCCCACCCGCACCTCGTTCTCGACACCATCGACCGCATCCCCGACCTCGAGAGCGTGATGTTCCCGCTCAACTTCACCGTCCTCGGGAAGGCCGAGGAGGACGCCCGCTACGACTACGGGAAGGTACTCGAACGCGCCGCCGAAGAAGACCTCGGCACCATCGGTCTCAAGGCGTTCGCGAAAGGGTCCTGGCCCGCGGACCTCCCCTACGACCAGCGCCACTACGGGACGTGGTACGAGCCTTACGACACCCAGGAGGCGATGAACGACTGTGCGAACTACGCGCTCTCCCAGGAGGTGACGACCATCACGAACCCCGGCGACCCGAAACTGTTCAAGATGGCACTCGACGCCGCCGAGAACTACACCGAACTTGACGCCGAGGAACAGGCCGACCTCGAAGCGCGGGGCCGCGAGAACGACAGCCCGGTCCCCGCACAGCTCGGGATGACCGACTGATTCCGTATCGCAGCGACCAGTTTATCGATGTCCGCGCGACGAACGTTTCCGACGCCCTGGTTCCGAATCGGTCGTCCGGACCGGTACGTTCAACAGCGTGCCCGTTCGACACACGACTATGCGCGAACTCGACCACGGCTGTCCGAACTGCGAGGAGGAGCAGACCTTCTACCGCGCGGCGGCCACGCACCTCCACCTCGGTCTGAAGACGAAGTGGTACTGCCCGGAGTGCGGTTACGGCTTCGTCCGAATCGACGGCGACATCGACAGCAGCGCGGCCTGAAGACGGACTTTCCTCCACGGCACTCGAACTTCGTCGGTCCGACTCCCGACCCGCCCGGAGTCGAAGGGACCCCCGTTTCTCACCCCGCGCGCACGACGCCCACCACAGCGACGGTGCTAGTCGTCGATTGATGGGGACGACCTCCACGAGCGCCTCAGGAACGACCGTCTCACCCGCGGCCGCTCGCGGCGGAGACCGTCCGTGACGGCGATCCGTCGACAGTTGTAAACACTATCTCGCGATAGAGAATCCCGAAAGTGCGGACACCTGCCGGTACGGAACGTCGAGCGAAAGACAGAGCGCGACCGTGTGCTACCCGAAGTGGTAGTCGACGTGCTCGACGATGGCCGTGCGAGCGTCCTCGGCGAACTCCTCGGTACCGCGGACGAGGTCCTCGGGGTCGACCGGGCAGGACGGCGGGACGGCGACGGGGTTGCGCGCCCACGTCGCGAGCTGTTCGTCGTACCAGTAGGTCATCGGCGTCACCTCCGCCCGGTGGCGTTCGGTGTCGTAGTAGCGCTCGACGCCGAGGTCGTGTTCGGACCCCTCCACGCCGGCCATCAGTGCGTGCCCCGCCTCGTGGACGGCGGTCACGCCGACGGCGTCCGAACCGTCGTACGGGACGGGGGCGAGCGCGACGAACGCCGAGACGTAGGTGTTCGCGACGGCGAGCCCGTGGCTGTAGCCGTGCTCACCCTCGATACCGACGACGCGGTCCGAGTAGCCCGCCCCGAGCGGCCGTTGGAAGTTCTTCGCACCGGGGACGTCGGTGAGGTACTCGAGGGGACTCGCGTCGACGAGGTGGACGAACACCGTGTCGTCACACGCGCCGGGTTCGAAGCGCTCGCGGAGCCACTGGTCGACGGTGTCGGCGAGTCGTTGTCGGTCGAGGACGTTGAGCGACGGTCCCTCGTAGCGCAGCGACTCGCCCACCCCGAGGTAGCCGTCGGGGAGGGAGGACGTCGCAGTTTCGAGCGCGCGTTTCGCCTGTCGTCTGTCGGCCTCCGAGACGCCGTCGTCGTGGAGGAGCCGAACGGTCACCTTCGCCATGTGCGGGCACCTACCGGAAGTACGCCCTCTCGGCCCTTAATATTGGTCGCCGAGTATGTGGAATTATCTACGCGTCGAGCGTCGGTCCGAACTCGTCGACGGGGATGACCGAGTAGTCGACGGTGAGCGTGTCGCGCGTCGCGCGGACGCGACCGACGAACTCCGAGATCTCCGTGAGCGACCCTTCGAGAATGAACAACTCCATGCAGTAGTGGTCGCCGACGTGGTTGTGGACGTTCGAAGTGACGAGGCCTTCGTACTCGTGGCGCAGGCCCATCATTCGCTCCTCGACGGCGGTGCTCTCGTAGTCGAAGAGGATGGTCAGGACCCCGATGAGCGGGCGGTCCTCCAGTTTCTGGTCTTCGAACTCGCCGAGGAGGTTGCGCGCGGCCTCCCGGACGACCTCGCTGCGGCCGGTGTAGCCGTGGCCCTCCGCGAACTCGTCGATGCGCTGGAGGAGTTCGTCGGGCATCGAGACGCTGACGACGGTCATGTTGTTAACTCAGCCGCTATCGAGTAATAAGGATTGCCTAAAGTGCGGGGGTGGCGGCGGTGGCTGCCGCGAGGGGCTACTCGTCGGTGTCGTCCACGTCGTCGAGGGCGTGCCACGAGAGACGCGGGTTCCGGGCGGCGCTCGTCTGGTCGATGTGGCGGGCGGTCGTCCGCGTGGGCGCCTCCGCCAGTTCCTCGTCGGAGTAGTCGGCGACCGCGCGGAAGGCGTCGGCGAGGTCGTCGAGGCTCCGCTTGCTCTCGATCTCCGTGGGTTCGGTCATCAGTGCCTCGGAGACGATTTCGGGCCACTTGGTCGTCGGCGGGTGGACGCCGTAGTCGAGCATCGCCTTCGCGACCTCGGCGGCGTCCTGGTCGCCGGCGCTGGCGACGAACTCGTGGTGGAACGGGCCGAACGGCACCTCGTAGGGCACCCGCTCGGCGAGGTAGTTCGCGTTGAGGACCGCTTTCGCGGCGGCGTCCGCGAGTCCCTCGTCGCCGAGGCGGGCGATGTAGGCGTAGGCCTTCACGAGGACCAGCCAGTTGCCGACGAAGCCGTGGAGTTTCCCGACCGTGTTCTCGGGTTCGAAGAACTCGTAGCCCGACTCCGTCTCCCTGACCTGCGGGGTCGGGAGGAACTCCGCGAGGCGCTCGGCGACGCCGACGGGTCCGGCACCGGGACCGCCGCCACCGTGGGGCGTCGCGAACGTCTTGTGGACGTTGAAGTGCATGATGTCGAAGCCCATGTCGCCCGGCCGAGCGCGCCCGAGGAGGGCGTTGAGGTTCGCGCCGTCGTAGTAGAGCAGGCCTCCAGCGTCGTGGACCGTCTCGGCGATGGTCTCGATGTCGCGCTCGAAGAGGCCGAGCGTGTTGGGGTTCGTGAGCATCAGCGCCGCGGTCTGGTCGCCGACCGCGGCCTCGAGCGCGTCGAGGTCGACGCGGCCGTCGTCGTCACTCGGGAGTTCGACGACGTCGTAGCCGCCCATCGCGGCCGTGGCGAAGTTGGTCCCGTGGGCGGAGTCGGGGACGACGACCTCGGTGCGCTGGTCGCCCTCACCGTTGGCCTCGTGGTAGGCGCTCGCGAGGCGGATGCCCGCGAACTCGCCGGCGGCGCCCGCGGGTGGCTGGAGCGTGACGGCGTCCATCCCGCCGATCTTCTTCAACTGCTCCTGGAGACCGTACAGCAACCCGAGGGTGCCCTGCACGCTCTCTTCGGTGCGGTCCGGGTGGACCTGCGCGCCGGGGAGGGCGGCGACGTCCTCGGTGAACTTCGGGTTGTACTTCATCGTACACGACCCGAGCGGGTAGGGACCGGTATCGACGCCGTAGGTCTCCTGGGAGAGACGGACGTAGTGGCGCGCGAGTTCGGGTTCGGAGAGTGACGGGAGCGAGAGTTCGTCGCGCGTCAGGTCGTCGGGGAGTGGGGAGTCGTCGTCGACCTCGACGGTCGTCTCGTCCTTCTCCGCGAGCAGCGGTTCGTACTCGTCGTCCTGGTGGTAGCGGGCCTGGTCGTAGTGTCGCATCTAGGCCACCTCCTCGAAGGCCGCGACCAGTCGGTCGGCGGCGTGTTCGTTCGCGTCGGTGATACAGACCTGTACCTCGTGGTCGTCGACGGCGTGGACCGCGAATCCCTCCGCTTGGAGGTCGTCGACGATAGCCTTCGCGGGCTGGTCGGTGTGGGCGACGAACTCGCGGAAGTGGTGGCGGTCGTGGACCGGCGCTCTGACCCCCTTGATGGTGTCGAGGTCGGCCGCGAGGTCGCGGGGCAGTTCGACACAGCGCTCGGCGAGGTCGACGAGGCCGTCGGCGCCGAGCCACGCGGCGTGGATGGCCGTCCGGAGGGCGACCCACGCCTGGTTCGTACAGATGTTGGACGTCGCGCGCTCGCGGCGGATGTGCTGTTCGCGCGTCTGGAGGGTGAGCGTGTACGCGCGGCGGTCGGCGGCGTCCTCGCTCGCGCCGACGAGTCGGCCGGGGACCTGTCGGAGGTACTCCTCGCGGCAGGCGAAGAGTCCGAGTCCCATCCCGTAACTCGCGGGCAGTCCGAGGACCGAGGCGTCGCCGACGACGACGTCCGCGCCGACGTCCGCCGGTCGCTGGAGCAGGGAGAGTGCGACAGGGTCGGAGCCGAGACAGAACAGCGCGTCGTTCGCGTCGGCAATTTCCCCACCTCGGCGAGGTGCTCCTCGATAGTGCCGCGCGTGGTCGGGTTCTCGACGTACACCAGCGCCGTGTCCCCGTCGACGGTCTCGCGGAGGGCCGCGACGTCGACGTTGCCGTCGTCGGTGGCGTACTCGACGACGTCGAGGTCGGAGCCATCGACGTAGTTCTCGAGGACGCTCTTGCGCTCGGCGCGGAGCGCCTCGGGGACGAGGACGCGGTCACCGGAGGTACTCCGGACGCGTTCGGCGAGGAGCGCGGCCTCGCCGAGTGCCGTGGCGGCGTCGTACATCGAGCAGTTGGCCACGTCGAGGCCCGTGAGTTCGACGAGCATCGACTGGTACTCGAAGAGCACCTGGAGGAACCCCTGGGTGACTTCGGGTTGGTACTGCGTGTAGGAGGTGATGAACTCCGAGCGCTGGGAGATATTGTCCACGAGCGAGGGGACGTAGTGCTCGTAGTGGCCGCGGCCGAGGAACTCGGTCAGGTCGTCGTTGGCACCGAGGAGGCGCTCGACGTCGCGACGAGTCTCCTGTTCCGTGCGCGCGGGGATGCCGTAGTCGCCGTCGAACCGGACCGACTCGGGGATGTCGAACAACTCCTCGACCGAGTCGGCGCCGACGGCGTCGAGCATCGCCTGCGTCTCGTTGGGGTCGTGTGGCGCGTAGGGACTCCCGTCCCGGCGTCCGCCGCTCATGCGGTATCACCTGAGAGAGACGTCCGTGCGGGTCGCATGTGCACCTCTTGTGAATGCGAGAATATGATACTCCCGGTTCCGGAACGGGCAGTCGATACACACGTCCGTGTATTGGTCGGCGGCGTATCGGGGGGGTGAACCCGCAGGGGCGTACAGTCCGGCCGCGCTCGCGTCGCCGGCCGCGGCCGGACCCACCGGCGCACCCAACACGGCGGAGCCTAGTTGCTTAGGTCCACCACTAATGTGGGATGGCTGTCTACACAGTAGTAGGCGGTTCCGATGGCGAGTAAAACCCCCCCACTCCGACGGAATGACCGAGCCGTGCGAGAACTGCGGTCAGGAGACGGCTCACTCCGTCTCTATCGAACTTCGGACCGAGAGTTCGAAGTCCGAGAACGCCGAGTTCTCGCGCGAACCGTACCGCGTCGCCGAGTGTCGCGCCTGCGGCACGGAGTCGGCGACCCGGATGAACAACGCGTGAGACGACTGCCGTCAGTCATCTTTTAGCGACCGTCGCCGACTCCAGTTCCACACCCACCCGAGCAGCGGTGCCGTCGAGGAGACCGGACAGTCGGCCGCTAGCCGCAGGTGTGAGTGTGGCGAGACTTCGCCCGTCGAGTACTACAGGATACCGCGAAGCACAGCGTCAGCCGAAGACTTGCAGTCCGCGGTCCGTGGAGATGGCGACGTATCCGTCGCCGACCACGGGCGCGGACACCCACTCGTCGGCCGTCGGGACCGTCGCGGTACGCTCGCCGGTGGCGAGGTCGTATCGCTCCAGCGTTCCCGGCGCATCGACGGACGTGTGTGACGGAGTGCGGCAGACGAAAGCCGCGTCGCCGGCCGACGTCGGGAGCGTGAACTCCGTCCGTTCGTCCGTCGTGACCTGCCACCGGACTCGCCCCGTGGCCGCGTCCCGAGCGACGAGGGCGTCGGGTTCCCTGTCGAGGTCGGTCCCTTCACGGACGAGGACGGTCGAGTTCGTGACTGCGCCGACGAACGCGTCGGCGTCCAACTCCCGTCGCCACTCGACAGCGCCGGTTCGGCGGTCGAGAGCGACGACGGTCCCCCGATTCTCGCCGGTGTTCGCACCGAGGAAGACGCGGTCGGTACGGACGGTCGGGAACGGTTCGGGCGCGCCGGGGAGTACCGTCCGCCACTCGGGTCGACCACTCGCGGCGTCGAGTGCCAACACAGCGTGTTCGTCGCCGACAGAGATGGGGTAGAACACCAGTCGCGGGCTGACACCCGGCGCACGGACCCGGACGGGAGAACCGGTGTCGAGGTCGGTCCGCCAGCAGACGTGGTCGAGCGACGGGCCGAATGCCGTCGCAGCGGCCGTCTCCGTGTCGTCGGCGTACTCACTCTCGACGTACTGGAGACGCCCCGCTGCGAGCGTCGGCGGCGTCTCGACGGTGCCCGACCGGCGAGCGCGCGTCTCGCCCGTCGCAGTATCGAGGGAGACCACCGCCGGACGGTCGTCGCCCTTCGGGTACGTTCGGAGAAAGAGGCGACCGTCGGCGACGACCGGCGGGTGGAGGTCGGTGTCGGCGGGGTTCAACGGGAGTTCTCGCCGCCAGCGGCGGTGTCCCCCATCCACGTCGAACGCGGTGACGACGACCGGTCCGATTTCCTCCTCGCCGGCGCGCTCGTACGTGAAGAAGACTGTTCCATCGGCGACGGTCGGCCGTGGCGGAATCCCGAGAGTCTGATCGAGTCGTTCGTCCTCGTCCGTCCAGCGCGACTCGATCCGGTCGGGCGGGGCGGCACGGGCGGGAACGTGCCCGGTGTTCGCGGGGTCGGCCCGCGGGAACGGCCACGATGCGGGGTCGAGCAGTGCCGGGTCGGGCGTACACTCCGACCCGAAGACACCGCTACACCCGGCGAGCACGGCGCCGAGGGCGACACCCCCGTGGCCGAGGAGGGTGCGGCGCGTCGGAACCATCGAAGAGAGGTCGAGTCGCTGTCAGGATAGGTCTTGTGGGGCAGCGGGCCGGATTCGGGAGTGTTCTACTGGATCTGGTCGCGGTACTCCTCGGGCGTGAGGAGGTCGTCGAGGTCGTCCTCGTCGAAGTCGACTTCGAGCATCCAGCCACCCTCGAAGGGTTCCTCGTTGACGAGTTCGGGCTGGTCGTGGAGCGTGTCGTTGACCGCCGTGACCTCGCCGCTGACGGGCGCGTAGAGGTCCGAGACCGCCTTGATGGACTCGACGACGCCGAACGTCTCGCCCTGTTCGATCTCGTCGCCCTCGTCGGGCGTCTCGACGAAGACGACGTCGCCGAGTTCGTCCTGCGCGAAGTCGGTGATGCCGATCTTGCCGTCTTCGGGGCGAATCCACTCGTGCGATTCGAGGTAGTACAGGTCGTCGGGCACTTCGAAGCTCATGGGTTATCTCTCTAGGAACGGGGGTGTAACGATTTCGGACTTCTTCGCGTCGCCGCGGACGACGACGTTCACGATATCGCCGGACTCGAACTCGGTGTCGACGTAGCCGAGGCCGATGGGTTCGTTCAACGTGGGACTCATCGTCCCGCTGGTCACCTCGCCGACGACCTGCCCCTCGGGGGCGGTGACGTCGTAGCCGTGGCGGGGGATGCCGCGGTCGACGAGGCGGATGCCGACGAAGCGCTCGGTGACGCCCTCTTCCTTCTGCTGTTCGAGGGCGTCGCGGCCGACGAACTCGGTGTCGAGTTTCACGGTGAACCCGACGTTGGCCTCGAAGGGCGTCCGGGGGTTCTCCTCGGGGTCGAAGTCCTGTCCGGAGAGGAGGAAACCCATCTCGATGCGGAGCGTGTCGCGCGCGCCGAGTCCGCAGGGTTCGACGTCGCGTTCGTCGACGAACGCCCGCCAGACCTGCTCGGACTCGTCGGCCGGGAAGACGAGTTCGAAGCCGTCCTCGCCGGTGTAGCCGGTGCGCGCGACCCAGCAGTCGACGCCCGCCACCTCGGCTTCGGTCGCCGTGAACTTCGAGAGGTCGAGCAGGTCGGCGTCGTCGGCGGCCGCGTCGACGACCTTGCCGGGCGCCTCGGGACCCTGGACGGCGACCATGCCGTACTCCGTGGTGACGTTGCGGACCTCGGCGTCGAGTTCCCACTCGTCGCGGTGGGACACCCAGCGCTCGGTCATCTGCTCGTCGTGGCCGGCGTTGGGGACGAAGAGGAAGTCGGCGTCGTGGTCCGCGGGCATCCGGTAGACCACGGTGTCGTCGAGTACGACTCCCTCCTCGTCGGTAATCGTCGAGTACTGGGCGTCGCCGACGTCGAGGAGCGTCACGTCGTTGGTCGTGAGTCGTTGCATCAGCGCCTCGGCGTCGGGACCCGACACCTCGATCTCTCCCATGTGGGAGACGTCGAAGATACCGGCGTCCTCCCGGACGCTCTCGTGCTCGGAGCGGATCGACTCGAACTCGACGGGCATCTCCCACCCACCGAACTCCGTGAACCGCGCCCCGTGCTCGGCGTGTACGTCGCGTAGCGGTGGCGTCCGCAAGGCCATACCTCGTGGGTCGACCCCCGACAAGTAATGCTTTCGTGTTCGTGGGTGCGCCTCGGGTCGGGACGTCAGCCGAGTCGGTGGACGCCGGCCTCGGTCTCGACGTACACGGCGCCGTCGACCACGGCGGCGAATTTCGCGCGGTTCCCGACGGTGTGACGCCAGCGGACTCCCCCGTCCGCACGGTCGAGGCAGACGACGGTATCGCCCATCGAGTAGAGGACAGCCTCATCCGTCGCCGCGAGGTCGGAGACCCGCTTCTCGGTTTCGTGGACCCACGAGTCGTCGCCCGCGACGGTGAACACCCGACTCCGGTCCGTCAACTCCTGTCCGCCGACGACGACTGGTCGGTCCGCGAGCGCCATCGCGTGCAGTTCGCCGAACGCCGTGAGGTCGACGACAGATTCCGCCGTCCCGTGTTCGCCGTCGACTCTGTAGTACCGACTCAGGGCTGGAACGTCCGAGATGGTCTCCCCTCGTTTCGCGAGTCGTAGGCGGTCTGGAGGAGGTGGATCACCCCGTCGCGAACCGCGAACCCCGGCACGCGGCCGGACAGCCCGAACTGCCAGGCGAGGTCACCGGACTCGACGTCGTAGGCGAGGACGTTCGACCGGCGCGCGTAGAACCTGTCGGTCGGGAAGTTCGTCGCGTCGAACCGTCGCGTCGCCACGAGGTACGCCTTCCGCTGTCCGACGGCGGTACGGAGACGCACGTCGGTGTCGAGTGAGAGCCCCTCCGACGTCCCCCACTGTTCGGTCCCGTCGGGCGTCGCCCGCCAGATTCCGGGTGGTGCCGTCGAGAACACGCCGTCGGCGGTGGCGACTGGCGGCCCCGTGGTCCCGGCCCACTGGTGGCGCTCCGGAGGGATGTTGGACAGCGACACCGACCAGCGTTTCTCCCCGCTCCCGCGCTCGATGCCGACGAGTTTCGGCCCACCGGCGCCGACGACCACGAGGTCGTTGAGGAGGAGCGGACGTGACGGCTCATCGAGGTCGTGGTAGCTCCACTGCTTACCCTCCTCGTGGGAAACGGCAGTGACCGCCCGCTCGTCGGCGTGAACGAGCACCCCGTCGTCGACGACCGGCTTCGAGACGCCCTCGTCGAACCAAGTCTCGGAGACGTCGGCGGGGAGCGTCGCCTCGGGCGCGGCGAACGTCCGTCCGGCGTCGCCGCCGACCATCGGCCACGCGTTCGGCCCGGACGGTACCGACGCCTTCGGTGGTGCAGACCAGGGCCACTGGACGGAGCTACAGCCGGCGAGCCCGGTGGCGACGCCCGTACCGAGACCGGCCAGCAGGCGACGACGTGTGGGTGTGGGCGACACGCCAGAAGTGACAGATGGGCGAGTGAAGGGTGTTGTGGCTACTCGCCGCTCTCCTCGCGTTCCTCCTCGGGGTACTCGACGCTCTCCAGGCCGAAGTCGGCGGCCTCGTCGCGCCAGAACTCGTGGTACCCCTCCTCGTCGGCCTCGACGGTCGTCTCGCCCGAGCGGACCCGGTCGAGTTTGATGTTCACTTCTTCGAGGAGGCGCTCGCCGGCGGCGTCGCTAACGATACCCTCGTGGATGGCGTCCATGATGGCGCTCTTCTCCTGTTTGAGCAGCCGGCGCTCGCCGGCGAGCTTCTGTTCCTGGCGAATCTCGGGGTGCTCGCGGAGGAGTTCGTTGATGGCTTCACCGAGGTCGTCACGTTCGGATTCGTACTCGGTCGTGAAGTCCTCGTACACCCCACCCGGAATGTCGCCGCGCTGTTTGAGGTCCTCGGCGGCGTCGAGCGCACCGTCGACCGCGCGCCGGCGTGCGAGCAGGAGTTCGTACAGTTCCTGGGCCTCCGAGGTCGTGACGACGCCGAGTCGGTCGAGCAGGCGCTTCATCGAGAGTCCCTGGACGAGGAGGCTGAACGCGGCGACGGCGAAGACGAGCGCCCGGAGTCGCTGTCGGAGGACGGCGTCGAGTTCGGGAGGCAGTCCGAGGACGAGTGCGATAGGGATGGAGGCGTGGAGTCCCGACCACACCATGACGTGCTGGTAGTCGAGCGAGATGTCGCTGGACGAGATCCGGTTGACGACGGCGATGACGGGGTACAGACCGGTCGCACGCGAGAGGAGGACGAGCGGGATGGCGACGGCGATGAGGTCGGCGTAGCGCAGGAGGTCGCCGATGGGGGTCGTGATGCCGATCATCAGGAAGATGAAGGTGTTCGCGAGGAAGGCGCCCGTCTCCAGCGTGTTGAACACCGATATCTTCGTCTGCGGGCTCATCGCCTCATCGGCGCCGTGCGCGCCGATGAACAGGCCGGCGACGACGGTCGCGATGACGCCGCTGACGTGGAGGTAGTGCTCGGCAGCAGGAACGCGCCGTAGGCGAGGAGCAACGAGAGGACCGTCTCGGTCATGTGTTCGTCGAGGTTGTACATGACTCGGTAGACCGTGTACCCCGCGAGGAGACCGACGACGAGTCCGCCGAGGCTGACGACGAGTATCTCGGTCGCCACCGCGACGGCACGGTCGAGGGTGAAGACGGCGTCACGGGCGAGTTCCCCCGTCTCGACGCGTACCGCGAGGTCGACGACGGTCATGAAGAGGACGACGCCGACGCCGTCGTTGACGAGGCTCTCGCCCTCGACGAGGACCGAGAGTTGGTCGGGCGCGCCGAGTTCCTTGAACAGCGCGAGGACCGAGACGGGGTCGGTCGGGAGGATCATCACCGCGAACAGCAGGGCGACGAGTAGCGGGACGCCGAGCGCCTGCGAGCCGAGGAGCGTGAGGACGCCGACCGAGACGAGGAGACCGACGACGGCCAGCGAGACGATGGGGACGAGATTGCGGCGGAACTGTTCGAGTTCGGTGTTCGCGGCCCCCTCGAAGAGGATGGGCGGGAGGAGAACGAAGAGGATGAGGTCGTGCGAAATCGGGAGACCGGGATGGATACCGACGATAGAGGCCGTCAATCCGGCGACGAGCAGGGCGATGGTGTAGGGAAAGCTACCGACTTTCGCGACGAAGATACCGACTCCAGCGGCGAGGATGAACACCGCGAGCAAGTCGAGCAACTGGGCAGGGATACCGGCGGCAGCACTCATCGACAAGGTGTGCGAACGCCGGTGTGAAAAGCGATGGGGGCCGCGCTACTGGTACTCGGTGATGGTCAGGTCGTACTCGCCGCTGCCCGAGAAGGGCGTGACCATGACGTGGAGGTTGGTCGAGGTGTCCGGTTCGGTGATCGTGACCGTCTCCTGGCTGTCGGCGGTGTAGCCGCGGTAGTCGTAGTCGTCGGTGGTCGGACAGGAGCCTTCACCCTCGTCGACGTAGAGGTCGAAGTCGGCGTCCGAGGGACCCGAGAGGTCGACGACGACCTTGCTCGGGTCGTCGTACTGCCACGCCCACGACCAGCAGTCCTCGTCCCAGTAGCCGTCGAGGGAGTCGGAGACGGTCGCGCTGATGTGCTCCGTGGTCCCGTCGCCGCTCCCGTCGCCGGAGGGGTCCGTGGAGACGGCGCCGTCGGCGTCGACGCGACCGCTCCCCTGCTCGTCCTCGGAGAGGCCGACGTCGACGGCCGTCTCCTTCAGGTGCGCGCGCACCTCCGCGTTCGAGAGGTCCCACCGTGCGAGTGCCAACCCCGCGACGCCGGAGACGACCGGCGTGGCCATCGACGTGCCCGAGAGTCGCTCGTAGGACCCGCGGGTCTCCGTGGTGGTCGAGAGGACGTTCGTCCCGGGGGCGGTGAGTTCGATGTCGTCGCCGTAGTTCGAGTAGGAGGCGAACGTTCCGTCCGGGTCGAGCGCGGAGACGGCGACGCACTCGCTGTACGCGGCGGGGTAGTCGACGGAGTTCTTCCCGGCGTTCCCGGCCGCACAGACCACGAGGACGCCGTTGTCGTAGGCGTAGGAGACGGCGTTCTTCATCGTCTCGGTGTAGCCACCGCCACCGAGACTCATGTTGACGACGTCGGCCCCCTGGTCGGTCGCCCACACGATGGCGTCGGAGATGTCCGAGGTCGACCCCGTCCCGTCTTCGCTGAGGGCGCGCCCGCTGAGGAGACTCGACTCGCTGACGCCGGCGACACCCGACCCGTTGTCGGTCGCGGCGGCCGCGATGCCACCGACGTGGGTGCCGTGGTACTCGTCCTGCGGGACGTCGGGGTAGGGGTCCTCGTCGTCGTCGGCGAAGTCGTCGCCGTGGTAGGAGTCGGCGTCCGAGACGTTCGCCGCCAGGTCGGGGTGGTCGTACTGGATGCCCTGGTCGACGACCGCGACGGAGACCGACGACGACCCGAGGGTCGTCTCCCACGCCGCGGGCGCGTTCACCATCTGCGGGGCGTACTGGTCGCCGAATCGGGGGTCGTCCGGTGAGAGACTCGTCGTGTGGGTCGCGTTCCGCTCGGCGTACTTGATGCCCTCGCGCTTCTCGATCGCGTCGAGGAAGTGCTCGTGCGCGCGGTCGGGTGCCTCCTCGGGGAAGCGGACGGCGACGTAGCCGATCGTCTCGTTGCTGTGGACGACCCGCGCCTGGTCGGGGACGAACTGGGCGACGTGTTCCTCGGCGTCGTCGACGGTGTTCGTCACACCGACGAGTGCTTCGTTCGGTTTCGCGCCGGGCGTTCGCCCGGGTGTGGCGGCGGAGACGCCCGGAATCGCCGCGGCGGCGACGCCGACTGCACCGACACCTTCGAGGAACGTCCGACGGTCAGTGTGGGGGGAGTCTTCGGTCATGTGTCGTCCGAACCTTCCCGAGTGAGGGGTTTACATTTTGCTTTAGATCGTAAATACAATCTTCTAGAGTTGTTGAAAATACGACCGGCACGGTTAACCACGTTCGCCACGAAGCGCGGCCATGGCCGGGTTTCTGGACCGAGTCGCCGGCGACGAGACGGACGCGCTGTCCCAACCGCGGGTCGCGCTCTTCGTCGACGGACCGAACGTCCTGCGAGAAGAGTTCGACGTAGACTTAGACGACGTCCGCGAGGCCGCCGAGCGGGCGGGCGACCTCGTCACGACGCGCCTCTACCTCGACGAGCACGCGACGCCGGGTCTCATCCAGGCGGGCGAAGCCCGCGGGTACGAGGTCCAGGTGACGAGCGGTGACGTCGACGTGAAACTCGCGGTGGACGCGACGGAACTGGTCGTCGAGGGCGGTATCGACGTCCTCACCATCGCCTCCCGCGACACCGACTTCAAGCCCGTACTGGAGAAGGCGGGCCGGCACGGACTTCGGACGCTCGCCATCGCGCCGGGCGAGCACGGTCGGTCGGACGCGCTCCGGAACGCCGCGACCGACGCGGTGTCGCTCGAAGAGGCGACGGCCGAGGACTGAGCGTCGATTCCCCGGAGGTCACCACGGAGACCCACCGAAGGCGGACACTCGACAGTCGAAACGAAGCGCGAGCTTATGCTGTGGGGTGGCCTACCAACCACCATGAACGACACCGACGAACCCGCTATCGCCCGGACCGACGCGGTCACCGTCGAACGAACGGTCGAGCGCAAGGACCGCGGCGTGACCGCGGAGTACGTCCTGACGACGGCCACCGAGAGTCCCGTGCGCGCCCGAATCGAACAGTCGTTCACCGGTGACCCCATCGACGAGATCGGGTTCCACCCCGACCACTCCCCCACCGAGTGGGACGCCGACGACTCGGGAGTGGCCTTCGAGACCGTGGTCCGACCGGACGAGCCGACGACGGCCGTCCTCGGACTCGTGACCGAAGACGTCCACGACGGCCTCCTCGACGGTGAGCCCCGCGTAACCCGCGTCGAGTCCGTCACCGACCCGTCGTCAGAATCGGCAGAGCCGACGGAGACCTCCGGGAGAGACGCCGGTGCCGACGCCGGTGTCGAGGGCGCCGGCGACGTCCCCGCTTCGGGGAAAGACAGTCTCCTCGCCGACGTGAAGCGTATCGTCCTCGGGTCGTCGACGCCGGCCGAGTCACCCGAACCGCCGGCCGCGTCGAACGTGGTCGCAGACCGAGGCGAAATCGAGAGCGGAGGTGAAGGCGTGGACGAGCGTGAGGAGACTGTCACTCCCGAATCGGTCGGAATCGAGCCAGCCACGACCGACGAATCGCAGGACTCCGACGAGCCAGCAGCACCCGTCGACGTCGTCGAGCGCGTCGTCGACGCCGAGACGGACGAGACGACCGAGGCGGCGATCGAACCGGCGACCGAGGCACCCGATCCAGCGGACGAGTCGGTCGTCACTGCAGACGCCGAACCCGCTGACGAGGGAGGTGACGACGCCAGTTCGTCACTCGTCGAGCGTCTCGTCGCCGAACTGGAGACGGGCGAGACCGACGAGGCACAGCGAGAGGCCCTCCGCGAGGCGCTCGGCGTCGCGGAGTCGCCGGCGGAGTCAACCGGCGAGAGCGTCGCGGTCCGACTCCGCCACCTCCAGACGCGGATGGAGGACTTCGCCGCGTACGCCGACGTGCTGGAGGAGGTCATCGACCAGTACGGGACGGACTTCCTCGCCGAGACGGAGACACGCCTCGACGACGTCGACGACGAACTCGACACGGTCCGGACGGCGGCCGACGACGCACGCGACGCTCGGGCCGCCCTCCGTGAGGACGTCGCCGCCCTCCGGGACGAGGTGGCGGACGTCGGTGACGAGACCGCGGCCGTCCGCGAGGACATCGACGACATCCGCGGAGAACTGGACGCCCTCGGCGAGTCCCACGAGACGCGTGTTCGGCGCCTGGAGGACGACGTGGACATGCTCGCCGGCGACGCCCGACAGGCCCGCGCCGACCTCCGCGAGGACGTCGCCGACCTCCGTCGGGAGGTCCGTGACCTGACGCAGATGCGCGAGGCGCTCTCCACTGCGTTCGGCAGCGGCGGCCCGACCGAGGAACTCTGGGGCTTTTCCCGCCGGCGGGCGAACCGCCGGACATGCGCGACCTCGACACGCCCGTTCTCGACAACCACCTCCACCTCGACCCGGACAACGCCCGCGGTATCGAGGCCGTGAAGGACTTCGCCCGCAGCGGCGGCACCCACCTGCTCGTCGTCAACAAGCCGTCGTGGCACCTCGGCGTCGAGGCCGAGACCGGCGAGGACTTCCGCGCGGTCTTCGAACGCACTCTCGAAATCGTCGACCAGGCCGCGAAAGTGCTCCGCGGGACCGCCTGGCCCGTGCTGGGCGTCCACCCCGGACTGATCTCGCGACTCGTCGACGAGCGTGGCTTCACTCCGGAGGAGGCCCGCGACCTGATGTGCGCGGGTATCGACGTCGCCGCCGAGTACGCCGCCGACGGGAAGGCGGTCGCGCTCAAGTCCGGACGCCCGCACTACGACGTCTCCGACGCGGTGTGGGAGGCGTCGAACGACGTGCTCGAGCACACGTTGGCGAAGGGGGCCGAGACGAACGTCGCCGTCCAACTCCACACCGAGATGACCGACGACCTCACCGACGTCGCCGACTGGGCCGAAGAGCAGGGTCTCCCTCCCGAGCGCGTCGTCAAACACTACGCAGTCGGCGAACTCGCCGGCGTCACGCCGAGCGTCATGTGCGAGAAGGAGTATCTGGAGGAGGCCATCGAGACGGAGGAGTTCTTCCTGATGGAGACCGACTACGTCGACGACCCCGACCGGCCAGGTGCGGTGATGGGACCGAAGACGGTCCCGCGGCGCGTCGACTGGCTCCTCTCGCAGGGATACGACGACGCGGTCCGGCGCGCGCACGTCGAGACGCCGCTGGCAGTCTACGACGTCGACACGGAGGCGACGCTGGACTGACGCGTACAGCACCAGACAGGCCCGAATCGCCCGCCGACGCAGCCGAGAGGCGCGCTACCACCGAACTCGTCTTGAAGGAAAGGCCTTTGTCTCGGGCGGCCGGCGTAGTGAGTATGAGCGAAGCCCCCGAGGAGGAGTTCTACTCCGAGGAACGCTGGAACAACTGGCTCGACCGCCTCCGCGAGGAGGAGATCGACCCCGAAGACGAGGAGTCGGCTCGACTCCTCCTCAACCTACAGGACGACGTCGCCATCGCCGTCGCGAAGATCGTCACCGCGTACGACGACGGCGAACTCGAACAGGAAGAGACCCTCGAAGAACTCGCGGACATCCGCGAGACGGTGCTCGCCGAACCCGACATCGAGGACGAGGACACGCTGATGCTCGTCGACGGCGTCCAGACGAGCCTCGTCGCCGTCTTCTACTCCGCCGAGCAGTACGTCGCGGACGGCGTCGCCGAGGAGGCGAGCGTCGAAGAGTACGTCCACGCCGCGGCCGAGGCCGAATCCGAGGAGGACTTCGACCGCGCGCTCGGTCTCGCCGCCTGCGCGGGCACCCGCATCATCGACGGCGAGGACCTCGACATGGACGTCGTCGCCGACATCGAGTACGGCCTCGTCACCGAGTGGGTCAACGGCCTCGACAGCCTGCAGGACGCCCTCGCCGAACCCGAGTTCATCGAGGACGAAGACGAGGACTGAGCGACCACGGTCGCCGGACTTTAAGTATTGGTGCGCGCAAGTGACGGTATCGTGAAACTCCGGGACGACCGCCGTGGCGTGTCGACTGTCGTCGGTGCCGTACTCGTCTTCGGCATCCTCGTCGTCTTGCTCTCTCTCTACCAGGCACAGGTCGTTCCCGCGCAGAACGAAGCGGTCGAGTTCCAGCACGCACAGGCCGTCCAGTCGGACATGGTCCACCTCCGCGACGGACTCCTCCGGACGGCCTCCTCGGGGAACACCTACCCGACGAGTGTCGCCCTCGGCGCACGCTACCCCTCGCGGATCTTCTTCGTAAATCCCCCGCCCGTGAACGGTCGGTTGACGACCGAGACGGTCGGCGGCGGACAGATAATCGTCGACAACGCGAAGGCACTCGACGGCGAGACTGCCGACTACTGGGGCGGCGGCGAACACACGTTCGCCTCGAAGTCGCTCGTCTACGAGGCGGAGTACAACTACCTCGACGACTCGCCACGCATCGGGTACGAGAACACGTTGCTCTACCGGAACTACACCAGCGAGAACGCCACGCTGATCGACGCCCGTCCGACCGTCGTCGACGGGAGCGAGATCACGCTCGTCGCACTCGGTGGGAACCTCACGGAAGGCGGATCCGAGTCGGCGAGTGTCGCGCCACGACCCGTGAGCGCGCCGTACACCGAAATCGCGGTGACGAACGCGAGCAAGAACATCACGATCACGCTGCCGACGGCGCTGCCGGTCGCGAAGTGGAACCAGACGCTCGCCAGCGAGTACGACACCGACCCGAACGACGGCGACGACCGCCATCTCCTCGCCGTCGAGCGCACTGGGTCGGGCGCGGTCCGACTCGTCCTCGAACCCGGAACGTACACGCTCAAGATGGCGAAGTTGGGTGTCGGGACCGGTGTCGAACGACCCGGTGCGCACTACCTGACCGAGATACGTGGTGGCGGCGCCACGGTGCAAGTCGGTGGGACAGAACGCCTCGTCGCACAGGTCCGCGACCGGTTCAACAACCCGGTCGCCGGCGTGAGCGTCAACGCCACAGCGGAGAGCGGCAGAGTCTCGCCGACGTCGGCAACGAGCGGCGAGCAGGGCAAAACGGCGTTCATCTACCAGGCGCCGGACAGCATCTCCGACGCGAGCGAAACTGTGAACGTGACCGCCTCGTACGGACCCAACCAGAGACAGACCGTGACGTTCGAGGTCCGGGTCGTTAGCGCCGGCGGGACGGGCGGGAGCGGCAATAATCCCACCTTCGACACCTTCACGGTCAAGGACCAGTCGAATGGGTCCCAGGCACGCTTCGAAGTCCATTGGAAAGTGAGCGACACCGACGCGAACCTCGACACCGTCGAGTTCCACCTCCGACGGAACGATACCATCGTCGACTCGACTGCCGTCAATATTCAGGGGAAGTCGGCGAACGACAAGACGACGCTCACGGAATCCGATGGTTACGGCAAGTCCTACACCATCGTCGGTGTCGTCACCGACACACAGGGGAACGAGGCCAAACGGAACACTACGGACACTGCGGGCGGAACAAATCCGTAACTCTTCCACGATCGTCGAACCCCACAATCGACAAATCCATATGCCCGTCCCGTGAAGAACCGTCCAAGACATGACTGCAGTTGGAATCGACGCCGTCGAAATCTGGACGGGAAAACTGAAACTCGACCTCCCCGGGACGTTCGCCCCCGAGAAGGGCGACGACCCCGAGAAGTACACGAAGGGACTGGGACTCAACAACTCCTCGTTCCCCGACGCCTACGAGGACATCGTCACGATGGGCGCGAACGCCGCCCACCGGCTGATGGAGCGCAAGGGTCTCTCGCCCGACGACATCGGCCGCATCGACGTCGCGACCGAGTCGGCCTTCGACAACTCGAAGCCCGTCTCGACGTACGTCGCCGGCTGTCTCGAACAGGTCTACGACGGTGACTTCCACCACGCGAACAAGGGCGAGCGGAAGTTCGCCTGCATCGCGGGGACCCAGAGTCTCGACGACGCCTACAACTGGATCAAGGCCGGGCGAAACCGCGGGCGGGGCGCGCTCGTCATCGCGACCGACACCGCGCTCTACGCCCGCGGCGACGCCGGCGAGGCGACGCAGGGCGCCGGCGCCGTCGCGATGTACGTCACCGAGGACCCCGACCTCGTCGAACTCTCGACCCACCAGGGCTACGGGAGCGCCGACGAGACTGACTTCCTCAAGCCCAACCAGCAGTTCCCGAGCGTCGACGGGAAGCGCTCCATCCAGGTGTACCTCGCCCGGATGCGCGAGGCCCTCGAAGACTTCGAGAGCGTCGCCGGCGCGTCCCATCCCGACCAGTACGAGTACATCCCGTTCCACACGCCATTCCCGGGTATGGTCCGGAAGGCCGCCGTCCTCGGCTACCGTCACATGATCCGCGGGACGCCCATCGAGGAGGAACTCGCCGCCGAGATCGGCGAACTCCCGCGCCCCGAGGGGTTCGCGGAGGACGAGGACTACCAGGAGGCCATCCGCGAGTACATGGACGCGCTCTCGGACACCGACGCCTACCGCGAGTGGTACGCCGAGGCCATCGAACCGACGCTCTCGGTCTCCCGTGAGGTCGGGAACTGGTACACCGGGTCGGTCCACCTCGCACGCCTGAGCGCGCTCCGCGACGCCGCGGAGAAGGGCACCGACATGGCGGGCAAGAAACTCCTCGTCGGCTCCTACGGCTCCGGCGCACAGGCCGAGATCCACGCCGAGACCGTCGCCGACGAGTGGGACGAGGAGATCGAGGCCATCGACGTCGAGTCGCAACTCGACCGGCGCTACGACCTCTCCTTCGAGGAGTACGAGGAGGTCCACGACCGCCACAACCACGAGAAGCAGACCGAACTCGAACCGTTCACGACCCCCGACGGCGAGTTCGTCTTCGACGGCTGGGGCCGCATGAACGAGCGGAAGTACACCTACGTCGAGTAGCGCGTCTCCGTCTCCGTCTCCGTCTTCCCGTCTCTCCCCGTCTCTGCCGTCTCCTCTCCGTTCTCTCTACGATCCTCGATGGAGCGCCAGCGCCACGAGTCCTCCGACGGGTGCGGCGAGGCCGAGTCCGAGCAAGACGCCGAACACGCGGCCGAGCGAGACGAGGCCGAGACCGAAGCCGACGAAGAAGACGACGCTCCCGGACCCGAGCGCGACGGCGAGGGAGTAGCGAACCGACTCCAGCGAGGCGCCGAGCCAGCGGTACGTGAGTGCGGCGGTGACGAAGGCGCTCCCGGCGGCCGTCCACCGCGGGTCCGGGACGAAGTAGAGCGGTCCGACGAGGCGGACCGGTCCGGTCACGAGTTCGGGCGTGGACACGCCCGCGACGACGGCCGCGGCCGCGGCGGCGACGACGGCGAACGCGAGGCGACTGACGTGCACAGTCGACGTTTCTCGGCGGGATAGAAAAACGGTCCTGTCGACGGTTCAGGCCAGCGCGCGGAGGGAGTCGAGCATCTCGTCGACCGGCGTCTCGCAGACGGCCAGCGAGTAGCCGTCGCGGCGGGCGAGGCGGGGGGCGTGTTCCCAGAGTTCGTCCTCGTCGATGCCGTGGAGGAGGACGGCGTTCGGCGTCGGGTTCACGACGCGGAGGGCGACCAGCGGCGACTCCCCGCGAGAGACACCGGTGAATCCGAGCAGCCGGTTCGTACTCTGCCCGTAGAGGCGGTAGAACTCGTCCGAGGAGAGTTTCGTGATGGCCTTGATGCTGTTGATGATCGTGTGGCCGTTGACGGTGTCGCGGTCGCCCGCGGCGACCTCGGTCGCGTCGATGGCGTCGTAGACGTCGCCGAGCGGGACCGACGTCGGGTACTCGCGGAGGTCGAGGACGACGTCGCTCTCGAACCCCGCGGAGAGGACGCGGGCGTACTGGCGGATGCGGTCGCCGCCGCGCTGCTCGTCGATGTCGAGCAGGCCCTCGACGAGTCGGCTCACGAGCCCGATACCGGGGCTCTCGCGGCGCCCGCTCTCGTAGTCGGAGATGACCGAAGAAGAGACGTCGAGTTCCTCGGCGAGGTCGGTCTGCGAGACGTTGAAGTCGGTCCGCCACTTCCGGAGCGTCGCACCTGGGTCGTCGCTGAGCGTGATCTCCCCGGCGATACGCTCGGCGAGTCCCTCCCGCGGGTCCGGTTCCATACCCTGATAGACGCTACCGCGTCGAAAAAGCGTATCGAAACTGGGGTTCGACACCCGCCGAACCGACGAACGAAAAGCCGTGGAGACCCACTACTCGGTCGTGCCCTCGGAACTCGTCCACCTCGCGTTCGCGGGCTACCTCGCCGCCGCGTTGCTGGGTCCGGCCTTCTCGACGCGGACCGTCGCGGTCGTCCTCGCCGCCGCCGCGATCCCCGACGTCGACTCCGTCCTCGCCATCTGGTTGCCCGGGACCCACCGGGCACTCCTCCACACGCTCCTCCTCCCGTTGGTCCTCGGCGTCCTCCTCGCTGCCGACCTGCGGCGCGAGGACTCCGTGGTCCGCCCGCTGTTCGACGGCCACGGCCTGCGGGTGGCGGCCGTCGCCCTCGGTGCGCTCACCCTCGGCGGCATCGCCCCCGACCTGTTCACGAACGGCGTGAACCTCTTCTACCCGTTCCACGACCGCTTCTACACGCTGAACGGCGACCTCTCGCTGTCGACGACGCGCGGGGTCGTCCAGACGTTCGTGGAGTTCCACGAGGGCGGCGGCCGGACCGCGGGCGGCACCACCGAGTCGACCTTCTACTACACGGGCATCGACACGGACCGCGGTGCGGACCCGCGGAACGCCGAACGGGTCTTCCCGCTCGTCTCCTCGGGGATGCAGTTGCTCGTCGTCGCGACGAGCGCACTCGTCCTGTGGGGGCGGTTCCGCGACGCGAACCGCCAGCGCTAACGGCGCGCCCGTCGACCCGCCGAGTATGCCCACGGTCAGACCGTACGACCCCGGCAGCGACGCCGAGGCGCTTTGGGAACTGAAGCGTGCGTTCGAACTCGGTCTCGGCAGCGGCACCGGCGGCGAGGAGAAGGCCGAGACCTACGAGTCGAAACTCACCGACGACTACCGGACGGGCTACCTCGAGTGGGTCGACCGCTGCGTCGAGGCCGACGAGCGGAGCGTGCAGGTGCTCGAAGCCGACGGCGACCTCCTCGGGTACGTGTTCGTCCTCCCCGAGACTCACAGCTACATCTGGGACGCGGCGGTCCTCAACGAAATCTACGTCCGCGAGCAGGCCCGCGGGACGGGCGACGCCGACGACCTGATGGAGGCGGCCCTCGACGTCGCCCGCGAGCAGGACCTCCCGCTCGACCGGATGGTCCTCGACGTCGACGAGCAGAACGAGCGCGCGAAGGCGTTCTACGAGCGCCACGGCTTCGAGCACTGGGGCGAGTTGGTCGCCCGCGACCTCTAGTCGACTCAGTCCTCGCCGAGCACGCCCGCGATGGCGCCGCCGACACCGCCGACGACGGCGGGGTAGACGACCCCCGCGAGGAGGACGCCGGTCACGAGGTCCGGCGCGATGGTGTAGTCACCGCGAGTCGCGGTGAAGAGGAAGACGCCGACGAGCGCGAGGAAGACGTAGCCGAGCGTGACCGACGCCCCGTGTGTCGCGCCGGTCTGCGGGTCTTCGGCCCCCGCGTGGTGGGCGACGGCCGCGCCCGCGACGAAGAGACAGCCGACCGGTACGATGTAGAGGAGCGTCGGCGCGTCGCCCGAAGCGATCCAGTTGCGGGCGACGCTCCCGCCGCCGAGCGTGGGGTGCGTGAACGCGACGAAGTGGGCGTTGTAGAACAGCCAGCCGACGGCCTTCCACGCGGGGATGGCGTCGCCCCCGAAGAACTGGAGCACGGCGTTGATGCCGCGCAGCATCTCGCGGACGTGACTCGCCTGCCAGACGTACGTCACGAGGTAGCCGAGCAGGTAGGCGGCGATACCGGCGACGGCGCTGGCGACGTAGGGCTTCTCGCTTCGCTCTTGGAGGGCGGACATGCCCGGGTGTGCGAACGGGACGGCGAAATCGCTTCTGGCTAGTCGGGGGGCGACTCGCCGTCGTCGGTACCGTCGGCACCATCGGCACCGTCGGCGTCGTCGACGCCGCGGGCCGCGGCGTACTGCTCGGCCGAGACGGTGTACTCGTGGAGGTCGGCGACGGACCCGTCGGCCCGCGGGTGCCAGTTGCGGAGGACGCCCTCGTACTGGCCGCCGTGGCGGGCGACGTACTTCTCGATAGCGCCGTGGGCGCGCTCGTTCTCGACGGCGCAGGCCGCGACGACCAGGTCCAAATCGAGGCGGACGAAGGCGAGTTCGAGGAAGCGGTCGGCCCGCTCACCGGCGTAGCCCCGGCCCCAGAACGGCTTGCGGAGCCAGATGCTCAACTGGGCCGTCTGCTGCTCCCAGTAGGGGATGAGTGCGGTCGTCCCCGCGGGTTCGCCCGCGTTCGGTTCACCGGATTTCGGCCGGATGGTGTACATCGCGAGTTCGCCTCGCTCCCAGCGCCGTTCCGCCCCGGCGAGCGTATCGAAGGTGCGCTTGGGGACGGCGTGTGGTTCGTAGGCGAGGTGTTCGAACTCCGCGGCGGCGGTCTCGCTGTGAGCGGCGCTCCGTCGCTCGAACGCGTCGCGGACGTCGACGTCGCCCCGCGTGAATCGGACGAACCTGAGCCGTTCGCTCTCCAGACGTTCGGGGAAGAGGTCACTCATCGCGATACTCCGCCCGCGAGAGGGTGTAACGTCGCTGGTCGACCAGTTCGCCGCCGCGGTTCACCGCGTTTCGGATGCGTGCTTCGAAGCGCCCGCCGTTGCGTTCGAGGAACTTCTCGAGTGCCCGCCGGGCCGTGTCCGCGCCCACGTCGTGGTGGACCGCGACGAGGTCGAGGTCGAGGTCGTCGAAGACGACGTCGACGAGGAGGTCGCCGACTTCCTGGGCGTACTCCCGACCGCGTTCCGCGGGTGCGAGCCAGAGCGCGAGGTTCCCGGTCCGCCGCTCCCAGTCGGGTTCGAGCGTCGCGAGTCCCACGACGTCGCCCTCGACGGTGACGCCGTAGGTCGCCGCCTCCCCCTCCCGCCAGCGTCGCTGACTCTCTCCGAGGAAGTCGTACGTCTCCTTGACCGTCGCGTGTGGGAAATCTAACAACGCCCCACCCGCGCCGACGTCGGGCCGAACCGCCACGTCGCCGCCGGTCCCCTGCGCTCCCCCACAGAGCGCGTAGAGGTCGTAGACGTCCACCAGTTCGTCGGTCAATCGTTCGAGTCGAAGCCGCTCCGAGACGAGGGTCTCGGGGAACATGTTCTCGAAGTAACACCGACCGCCCCCTAACCATACCTACATATTACAGACACATATCCAGCTGAATAGACGTTCGCGGCCGGGTTCGGAGACGGGTCCAGCGTCTTTTGGCTCCCCGCCGAGTAAGACGTGTATATGTTCGGCATCGTCTCCACTGCCGCCGCGAGCGCTCGTCTCTCACGTGTCCGAGGGGTGTTCGGCCGGTGGTAGACTGGACGGAGAAGTACCGCCCGAAGTCGCTCTCGGAGATACGCGGGAACAACAAAGCCCGCGACCAACTCCGCGAGTGGGCGGAGACGTGGGAGGACCACCGCGAGGCGGTCATCGTCCACGGGTCGCCCGGCGTCGGGAAGACCTCGGCGGCCCACGCCCTCGCCAACGACATGGGGTGGGACACCATCGAACTGAACGCCTCCGACCAGCGGACGGCCTCCGTCATCGACCGGGTCGCCGGCGAGGCGGCGAAGAGCGGCACGCTCGGCGGCGGCGAGAGCGGCCGAAAGCTCGTCCTCCTCGACGAGGCGGACAACATCCACGGCAACGCCGACCGCGGTGGCTCGCGGGCCATCACGGGCGTCGTGAAGGAGTCGAGTCAGCCCATCGTCCTCGTCGCCAACGAGTACTACGACATGTCGAAGACGCTGCGGAACGCCTGCCAGGAGATCGAGTTCCGCGACGTCTCGAAGCGCTCTATCGTCCCCGTGCTCCGGGACATCTGCCGGCGCGAGGACATCAACTACGACGACGATGCGCTCGACCGACTCGCCGAGAAGAACAGCGGCGACCTCCGCTCGGCCGTCAACGACCTCCAGGCGCTCGCCGAGGAGGCCGAACGACTCACCGTCGACGACGTGGTGACCGGCGAGCGCGACACGACCGAGGGCATCTTCGACTTCCTCGACGACGTCATCAAACACGAGAGCGCGGAGGACGCGCTCCACTCGGCCTACGACGTCGACGAGACACCCGACGACCTCCTCAACTGGGTCGAGGACAACGTCCCCAAGGACTTCCGGGGCGACGAACTCGCCACCGCCTACGACTTCCTCTCGAACGCCGACAAGTGGCTCGGCCGCGTGCGCGCCACGCAGAACTACTCCTACTGGCGCTACGCGACCGACAACGTCGCGGCCGGCGTGGCGGCCTCGCGTCGACACGACCACGGCGGGTGGACGCGTTACGGGCCGCCGAGTTACTGGTCGAAACTCGGTCGCTCGAAGGGCACCCGCGAGACGCGCGACTACATCGCCTCCCGCATCGCCGAGGACGCGGGGGTCTCGATGGCCACCGCGCGTCGCGAGATCATGCCCTTCCTCGCGGCGATGACCCACCACTGCAAGAACCGGGAACTCACCGTCGCGATGGCCTCCCGCTACGACATGGACGAGTCCCACGTCTCGTTCGTCACCGGGAGCGGGAAGGACACGAACAAGGTCCAGTCCATCGTCGAGGACGCCGAGGAACTCGAAGCCGAACGGGCCGTCGAGCACTCCGGCGGCGCCTTCGAGGGACAGGCCGAGACCACCGAGATGGCCGCCACCGACCCCGAATCCGACGGCGAAGCGGGTGGCGAAGACGACGTCGACACCGAGGAACGCGCCGAAGACGCCGAGGACGACGACTCGCAGGCCGGCCTCTCGGACTTCATGTAGCGGCCCGGGTGACCGTCACCCACCTGAAAGCTTACCCCGGTTCGGTCGGTCCGATCGAGTGTGACTACGCCCTCCACGACGCGACGCGGTTTCCTGGCGACGGCACTCGCAGCCACGAGCGCCGGCTGTGCTGCGCTCCCGTTCGTCGGCGGCGTCTCTCCGCCCGAGCGAGTCGAGCCACAGACCGACGCGGTGACCGCCCGCTACCGGTTCGACGGCCCTCTCGAACGCCCGGCCGTCGACGGTGAGACGGTCTACGCGGCGACCGCCAGTCGGGACGACTCGTTCCTCCCCCCGACCTTCGACCCGACGTCGCCCGGACTCGTCGCCGCGCTCACGTCCGACGGGGTCGAGTGGCACGCGGAGACGTTCGCGCCGGCGACGAACCGACTGCGGGCGAGCGACGGGCAGGTGTACGGTCCCTTCGGCCACGCCGGCGCGAGCGAACGACGACTCCTCCGCGTCGGCCCCGACAGGACCGTGTGGCGGACCGACGCCGTCGACAAGTCGCTCGCCGTCCTCGGATTCGACCGGGAGACGGTCTACACCGGCACCTACAACGACGCGGTCGCACCGTTCGGCGGAGAGACCGTCTCCGCAGTCGACCGCACCGACGGGACGACTCGGTGGACGGCCGAGTCGGGCGACACGTGGAACGGGCTCGGTGTCGTCATCGGCGGGACGCTCGTCGTCGCCGTCGGGGGCGTCGCGACGATGGCGTTCGCGACCGAGGACGGGACGGAACGGTGGTCGGTCGAAGAACGGTACCTCGGCGTCGGTACTGGGTCGAGCACGGACGCGCCCGTCGTCGCGACCGTCGCCAGGGGGTCGGACACGCCGACCGTCCGCGGCCGGAACGTCGACACCGGCGACGAGCGGTGGCACCACGTACTGGACGCGGACGACAACTTCGTCGTCGCCGGCGGAACCACGGACAGGAGTACCGTCTACGTCACCGAGTTCGACGGGTTCGTCCTCGCACTCGACGCCGCCGACGGGTCCGTCCGCTGGTCGCGGCAGTTCGAGGACGCCACCCGGTCGGAACCGGTCGTCGCGGGCGACTCGCTCCTCGTCGCCGGCGAAGGGACGCTCTACGCGCTCGACCGGGCGACCGGGGAGACGCGCTGGACGGCCAGCGGAAGTGGAGGAATCGACCGGGTCCATTCGCAGGGTGACCGGGTCGTCGTGGGGACGCGTCTCGACGAGCACCGCTGGCGAATCCGCTCGCTGTCCCTCGCCGACGGTGCGGAGCGGTGGACGTTCACCGAGGAGGCACGACAGGTCTGGACGACCGTGGGCGACGTCGTCGCCGTCGGGACGAGTGCGGGGTTCCTCTCGGTCGTCGAGTGACTCGACACCGACGCCTCCCGCGCCCGAACGTGTGCTCACTCCTGCACGTCGAACAGCAGCGCGACCACGCCGCCGTCGTCGACGGCCGCTGTGAGTTCCTCGCGACTCGGTACGTCCGCACCCTCGATGTCGAGGCTCACGCGTGGGGCCGCGTCGAGGCCCTCGCGCTGGAGGAACGCGCGGAGGTACTTCGCGACGCGCCGGGGTCCGAGACGACTTCGACGGTCGCCGGGACGTCGTCGCCCCGGTGGGTGAGGGTCACCGACTCGCCCGTATCGAGGTCGGTGGCCCACCCTCGGTCGGTGAACGCGACGAGGTCGGCGCCGCGCGAGGACTCGTGGTAGCCGACCGGTTCGGCCCGCGTCTCACCGGTCTCGGCGTCGGTGTGGGAGACGAGCAGGAGTTCGTCGCTGACGAGGTCGTGGAACGGCGAGCGGAGGACGAGTCTCGCCGTCGGGTAGACGAGGTGCGCCATCAGGGCGTCGGGGAGGGTCACTCGACGCCGAGACGCGTGTGTCGGTCATACTCGGGCAGAGGGACGCGGCGGAGAAAAGCAGTGGGAGACGGAGCCGTTCTTTAAGTACTCCACGGGAGTATATAACTGAGAATCGGACGTCCGGGAAGGCCACGCCGTCGTGCATCCGCGAGCGAGCGGTTGGAAGACCCGAGCGAAGCGGTTCACTCGCGGCGAAGTCACGAGGCCGACGAACGACTACCGCGAACGAAGT